>MNDE01000181.1 GCA_001914785.1 Acidobacteria bacterium 13_2_20CM_57_17
GGTTTGGCCCCTTGCCAAGGCCGCACTCTGTGTCCAGGGAAAGAAGAGAGATCCGTATACTGTTTCGGGGGCATCCGGAGCGTTAGAGAAGCCCACACCCTCGGCCAAATCCGCATCGAACCACACCACAATTCCGTGGCCGGTCCCGGCACGCTCAACCGTCCACTCCAATTCGCCTCGAACATCGGGGTCTTCGACGCTCGTGTAATCCAGCGTGGTCCATAGCCTGTGCGCGGTCAATAGCTCACCGGGGTTCACCCGCACTTTCTGAACGGTGTTCACAGCGAGCTGCCGTGCCGCACTCAGATTTTGCCTGAAAGGATTCCTGTCCCACGGGTCTACCGTTTCGCTATACGGCTTTGGAACCTCCACGATTGCGGCCCACAACGAATCCTTTCGCGGAATCATGGCTCCGCCGGGCGCAAGAAAGCGGCTCCGCGCGTCTATGATGGCAGGGATATGGCGTTGAAAAAGCGGCAGCACGGCCCGGAGATCGGAGAGAATGACATCGGCTCGGCCGGGAAGCATCACACGGTCGGAAAGCTCCTCGAAAAACTCGATCTTGTCAGCGCAACCATTTGCGGCGGCAACCTCACGAGCCACCTGAATGATCTCGCTCGGCTCGATCGCGTAGACCCGAGTGGCTCCAAGCTGGCACGCGAGCACTGCGAAAATACCCGGCCCCGTGCCGATTTCCGCGACGACGGATCCTTTGCGAACGCTCTTTCGCAGCGCTTCGGCGTAAGCCTCCACGCGAACGCGATCCGCAATCATCGAGCCATAGGCGCCCAAGCCGTACATGCGGACCTATCCGTGCACCGAGGTTGTGTTTGCAGGAATGTGCGCAATCACTCGTCTGGCATCGCCTGCAATAGCTTCACAGAGTTTAAAAACTGCTGAGGGTTCAGCCAAAGGGCGCACTCGACGCATAGGAATTTCCGAAACCACACGGGTGAGCAGATCAAACTCCGTTCGCCGCATATTTCGGTCGAGAAGATAATTCACGTAGGTATTGGCCACCAGTGTCATAAACGCCTCTTCACCGGACACCTCTTTCACAACAGGGACGGTAAGGGCCGTGTCGCGACTGTCAAGAATATAGATCGCTCCCAGGGGCAACGGACTTGAGGCGAAACGATGACCGTTCTGGGCGAGAGGCATATAACGTTTGTCCCAGGAAGATGTGATGCGCGGAAGAGCATCCTGCGATCCAAACAAGGTGAAGACGGAGTCCGGCCATAGGTTCAACCGAGGATAGCCCGGCTGAACAAGAACCTGGTCACCCATATGTGCAATCGCAACGATGTCATCGGAAAGCACCGGAACGCCGGCACAAGCAAAGGCCGCAGCCGTCGTTGACTTGCCGGCGCCCGGCGAACCCACCAGCGCGATGGCGCGATCATTGATGGCCACGGCGCTCGCATGGAGACAAACTGTGCCGCGAAGGCGCAACACGAATCCCATGACAGGGCCAAGCAAATAGGTGCAGGCATCTTCCAGTGTATAATCCTCTGGCCAGTCGGCCCTCACGTCGCGGCCATGGCGATCGACGGCGAATCGCGCTCCGTCGCCATAGAAAAAGCCAAAATGCTCACCGTTGGAAGACAGACCAACTTGCAAGTTTGGCTGGCTGGCAGGAGCGCCGTCTGAGCTGCTATAGAAGCCTTCACCAAAGGCGGGAAGTGTTCCGGGGAAAGGCCACGCGTCCTTTAACTGTATCCGGACATCGACCGTTTCTGAATTGCGTCGAACAGGAAGTCCGGGAAGGGCCATGTTGGCCGCAAGTTGCAGCCCGTAAACCACATGAAATGCTGACAAAAGTTCCTCGGGGAGGCCGCCGTCAGTTGGTTTTATTAGCCTGGCCATCGTGCTTGGCCATGATATTGGTCGTCGCCCTAGTCAGCGCTTGAACATCTCCGTAAACACGGAGGATGGGTTTTTGATACGGTTTTTTCTTGCCGTACTCCCGCGAATTCGACGTCACTAGGCCCCCCGAAGAAGTTTATCCCGTTGCCGTCTGCGACCGCAACCAAAAGTTCAAACTGAGTGGTCGAAGGTGAATCCACGCGCTCCAGGGATCCTTTTCCCCAAAAACTTTCGGAACAGATCTCCGCTCCACGTATCGACCGAGCTTACCATCGGCCTCAAACGAATCCACCCACGCGGATTCGGGCCGCTGCAGAATCGCGATCAGTGGATCGCTCAGCAGCGGCGACTTGCGTCGTAGACGCACTGCATCCGGCAGGACACCGCGACCGGCCTCGCGCAGCAACTCTTTGTCGGAACACCATGGCAGTGCAGCCAAGCCTAGCAAGAAATCAACCAAGCGCAAATCAAAAAAGGGATGTCGGACCTCCACAGGAACTCCCGTGACTCCGCAGTCGTATCCTTCAAACAAAACTGGCCACATGGGATCGGTCATCGCTTCATAGGCAACAGGACGAACAGCTTCATTCGGAGCAGTATCCCTGCTCAACATTTTCCACCGCTCGCGCAAGCACAGCCGTTTCTCCAGGTCGGGGTTAAGCCATGCCGGGTAGTAGGGCCCTTGGCTCTTGGAAGCAAACCATCGCTCCCAGCGGGTGCGCACGTACAGCCGCGAAAATCGGCCATCGGCCGCCAGATATCGAATCATATCCACCAGCGCTCGCCAAAACTGCTTCTTCTTGAGCAGTTGCAAGAAATGAACAGAAAGCAAACAGGATAACGCTGGATCGCCTCCAAACCCAGTCAGCGCCACGCGACTACGGACCGCGACCTGGCGCATTTGTGCAAGTCCCCCATCCGAACAGGGTACATGCGAGGGTTCAGGCCACTGATGGTCATGGTGATTCAGATATTTCCACAGGCCCATCTCATCCCTCCCTTGAAATTCGATCGGGATTCTCAAAGCCTGCGCCACAAGACCCGCGAAATGGTGCTCTTCGTGGGGAATCAAACTTTCAAAGACCTCAGTGTATGCCTGCACTCTGGTGTCAGTCGCATCTCCATTTAAGATCCGACGGGCACTAGCGGCCAAGGTAGGCGAATCAAGTCCACCACTCATCAGAATACCCACGCTGTTTGTTCTCAGCCGGTCCGCTACAACGCGATCCAGCAGTTCGTGGAATTGCTCGACGCATTCGGCCGTTCGCGCGTGGTGGATGGGGGCACTCGCGGGCAATACCCAATAGCGGCGGAGAGAGATTGCGTCTTCGTTACAGACAAGGACATGTGCGGGTGGCAGCCTTTGGATATCCGCGAAAGACGTAGCTCCAGGTTTCCTGATCATGTCGAAAAGGAGAAAATCAGAAATGGCAAGGTCGTTCAATCGCGTGGAGACAGCGGGATGCTTGCGGATGCAGTCCAGCGTGTTGCTGAAGACAAGCAGGGGACCGATCGCGGCATAGTAGAAAGGTTTTATTCCGAAATGATCTCGCGCGCAAAACAGTTGCTTGCTCCGCGCGTCCCAGATACCAAACGAAAAATCGCCGCGCAAATGGTCCACGCAAGCCGAGCCCCACGCGGCATATGCGTGCAGGATCAGCTCGGAATCCGAAGCCCCGGGCTGCAATTCGTCTCCGCATCGCTTTAGTTCCTGTAAGAGTTCTGCTCTGGCATCTAGTCTCGCGGCGGCCGTGATCCAGAATCGCTCGTCGAGGCTTGCAGGCTGACACTCGTCCAGGGATTCGTGCGTGGTCCGCAGCATCGCGTGGCCCAGCCCGACAGAACCATTGATCCAAAACTCGCGGAAGTCCGGACCGCGAAAAGATAGAAAATTTACAAGGGAACCGAAAAGCGTCCGGTCAATCGGCGCGCCGTCGCGATGGTAAATGCCGACGATGCCACTCATTCAGCTTGCCTTTCCATTCGAGTGCCCTTGTCCTTACATTTGAAAAGAACACTGACTTTCGGTCAGCTCGAAAAACCGGCGCCCATCCCGCCTAGGCGCACGCCCTAAAGCAAACTCCCTCCGGCGAGTCTCGTATTTCATTGCAAAACGCAGCTTGGCTGAACCTTCATTGTACTGTTAGCACTTTTCTACGGCAATTGTGTGATTTTGTCCGTAGATTTGTGGTGCAAGGAAATTCGATCTCTGAAAGATACGGGAGAACACCGTTCTCCCGCGATTCGACCTTCTTTTGTCTTGCAACTCTGAAGCGCTCTAGGCACAGTACCGGAGAATGATTCTGCGTCTCTCCAGCAATGCGCAGCGCGCGGCGCTTGTTGCCGTTTCTTTCGCTGTCGCGTTTGTCCTTTCTTTCTTCAGCATCCGAAATGCGTTTGCGGTCCACTATGCTGGTTTGCAAACTGCTGAAGCCATTGAACGCGCCACACGCCTCGAGCCCGTCGATCCGCGCAACTGGTATCTCCTCGGCCGCTATTGGCAGTACAACCCCGCAGATCCAGACGTCGCGCGTGCCATTCGTTCCTACCTTTCGGCGCTCTCGTTGAATCCGGCGTCCTGGCAATCGTGGCTGGATCTTGCCGCCTCCTACGAATCGGAAGCCAACTTCTCTGCGGCGCGTGACGCCTATCTGCACGCCAAGAAGGTTTATCCGCTTTCTGCCGAGGTTTCTTGGAGCTACGGAAATTTCCTGTTGCGGCAGGAAGAGCTTGAGACGGCATTCGCGGAAATGCGTCTTGCCGTCCAAGCTGATCCCCGGCGCGCTGCGGAAGCCTTCTCGCGCTCCCTGCACGCCGGTTCCAGCTTCGAGATCGCGCTGGATAGTGTCCTGCCGTCCATCAGCGATGCATATATCGATGTGATTCGGGAGCAATCGGAAGACGGCCACACCCAAAATGCGCTTAAAGTTTGGGACCGGCTCGTCTTCCTGCGCCCCCGCATTTCCTTGCCCGAATCTTTTCCCCTCGTCGGAGCACTGATAGTGGAACGCCGCATCGCGGAAGCCAGCCGAGTCTGGGACCAGGCGGTCCTTTTTGCCGGCCTGGCTGACTTGCAAGGACCCCCGGGCTCGGTTTTGTGGGACGGCGGATTCGAATCAAATGTCAAAAATGGCGGTTTCTCCTGGCTGATTTCCGAAGCATTTCGCGGTGTTCAAATCGACCTCGACACTCAAGAGAAACATTCCGGCAAGCGCTCCTTGCGTTTGATCTTTGAAGGGAACTCCAATATTAATTTCGCCGGCGTTTGCCATAACATCCCCGTGCAGCCTTTCACCGCTTATCGTTTCTCCGCCTGGGTCAGAACCAGAGCACTCACTTCGGATCAGGGAATCCGTTTCCAGCTTCATCCAATCGGAATCCAGGACACTTCCTACGCCGCCACAGCGGAAGTTCACGGAACTACTCCTTGGACACTTGTCCAGTTGCCTTGGTCCTCAGGAAAAGATGTTCAGGAATTGCAAGTTTGCTTGGTCCGTTCTCCCAGTGAGGAAGCCGACAACAAGATTCAAGGAACGGCCTGGGTGGATGACGTCGCCTTGGTTCCGGAGCCCGCGGAGTATCCCAAACCATGAGGTTGCTGCGCTTTGGAATTTGCGCGCTGGCCGTGTTTGCCGTTGCCGCGCACGGAGGTGTCGAGGATTGGGCGCGAGCCGTTTTTGAAACCGGCGCTGGATTGCTCCTTCTCGCCTGGGCTGTGTGGATCTATTTCACGCAAGAAGAAGAGATTATTATTTCTCCTCTTCTCCCTCCGCTCGCAGCTCTTTCTTTGATTGTATTGGGTCAGTTTCTTTTCCATGGCACCGCTTCTTCTTACAGCACGCGGATGGAACTTCTTCTTCTTGTCTCCGACCTCGTCCTGCTCTTTCTTGCCGTCCAAGCTTTCCGCACCCTTCAGGACTGGCGAGGGTTCATTTGGTTCGGGATGTTTTTTGGATTCCTAGTCAGCCTTTTTGGCGTTCTCCAGCACCTTACCTTTAATGGAAAGCTCTATTGGTTTCGCCAGATAGAATACGGCGGGATTCCATTCGGGCCCTACGTGAATCGCAATCACTTCGCAGGCTTCGTGGAATTAACTCTCCCGCTGTCTCTCGTTCCTCTTGTCTTGGGCAGAGTTCGACGGGAACGCTGGCCTGTCGTCGGTCTATTCGCAATTATCCCCATCGGCGCGCTTTTCCTCTCCGCTTCGCGGGGGGGCATCGTCAGTTTTGGCGTCGAGCTGGCCGTGTTGGCTCTGGCAATCATTCAGCGACGCACGAAGGGAAAGCAATTGTTTGCCGGTGCCACCGTTCTACTGCTTGCGTTGATGATGGTTTCCTGGCTCGGCGTCGATCAGGTCCTGCTGCGCTTTTCCTCGTTTCAGTCGCTCGAGGTCACCGCTGGGAAGCGCGCTTCCATGCAGCGGGACACGTGGCAAATCTTCCTCCATCACCCCTTCGCCGGAACGGGACTCGGCACGCTCCAGATCGTCTATCCGCCCTATGAATCGCTCTACGATGGGAGAATCGTCAACCACACACACAACGACTACCTCGAGGCCCTCGCCGAAACTGGAGTTCTCGGAGGACTTTGTTGCGCTTGGTTTCTGGGCGTTTTGTTCAGAGAATCTCTGAAGCGACTACGTCAGTTCCACAACTCCTTTGCCGGAGCTTTACAGCTCTGCGGCCTGGTGGCTTGCGTCGGCTTTCTCGTGCATAGCCTGGTCGATTTCAACTTACATATCCCATCGAACGCTCTTCTGTTCTTTCTTATGGCCCACTTGGCAACCACGGAGATGGCGTCTACGCCTCCGTTGCCCGCTCCCGGACGCCCGCGCCATCGAGATCCCGCAAATCACTGATTGAATTGAGCCTTGTCGCTGTATAATCAACGGCGGGGTCATCTATCTCATGCAGCCAGTCAGACTGGGTGCGTTGGTGTCGTTTTGCGCTTCGGCTGTCCTTCTAGTGTCTCTGGTTCTGCCCCCATCCAGTGGCGCTCAGCAGGCCGTTCTCGAGACGCCTCAACAAGTCAACGACCGTATACATTCGATGTCTGCCGCCGCGCGGGTCATGCCACATGACTATGTCATTGGCAATGGCGACCTGCTGGACCTCGAAATCTTCGATGTAAAAGAGCTCAGCCGGGAAGTGCGCGTCAGCCAGACCGGGTCTATTGGCATTCCCCTTGTCTCTGTTCGCTTGCACGTTGCCGGACTGACGGAAATCCAGGCCGAACAGAAGATTTCAGAAGTCCTCGAATCCGGTGGCCTGGTTTCGCATGCCGAAGTAAGCGTCACAGTCAAAGAGAGAAAGAGCAAGCCCATCACAGTCGTCGGGGCCGTCTCACATCCCATGGTTTACCAAGCCGACCGACCCGTCACCCTTCTGGAAGTCCTGGCGGAAGCGGGAGGCGTTGCCAATGACGCCAGCGACACGGTGATTGTGAATCGACCTTCCCAGGAAGCGTCGTCCGATCCATTGGAGCCTCCAGCAATTGGCCCGGAGGGTTCTGCCCCCGTGGCCGAGCCTTCCGGCACAGCGGTCTCCAAGTCCTCCGCAAACCCCGCTGCGCCGGCTGATCCTCCTGCTTTGTCCAATACCATCACGATTAATCTGAACGAGCTGATGGAAAGCGGCGACGCTGCCAACAATATTATTCTTCAGGCCGGCGACATCGTTACGGTCCCTCACTCCGGAATCGTCTATGTTTTGGGCGCCGTCAGCAGGCCTGGCGGATTCGTTCTTGCCAATGACCGCGGGCAGATGACTACGTTGAAAGTTTTGGCTCTGGCCGGTGGTTTGAACTCCACCGCGAAAAAGGATCATGCCGTTATCGTCCGCAAAGACGCTCAGGGGCAGCAGCATGAAGTTGCTGTCGATCTTAAGAAGGTGATGGCGCGCCACGCGGAGGACGTTCAGCTGCAGCCCAGCGACATTTTGTACGTCCCGGACAGTGCCGCGAGGAAGGCTATGCTGCGCACCGTGGAATTGGGAATTGCTCTGGGGACCGGCATTGCTCTCTATCGGGTCGCGTACCGCTAACAATGGCCGACGAAAACAAACTCGTGCCGCGTGAGAACGGCTCCAACGGCGCCGTCGAGCTTGTCTCCTTGCAGAGTCGCGTTCCCAGCTTTGAACTTTCCCCACGCGAACCCCACCTTTACGACTATCTGCTGATCTTGCGGAAACACCAGTGGTTGATTCTCTCTTTCATGCTTGCCGTCGTCACCATTGTGGCCATCGCCACTTTCCGCATGCAGCCCGTCTACGTTGCCACGGCCCGCATTGAGATTGATCGCGAGAACGCCAACATTCTTCCCTTCCAGGGTGCCGAGTCCTACGAATACATGATGGATCTCGAAAACTACATTGAGACGCAATCCAAGATCCTCACAAGCGAAACACTCGCCCTCCTAACCATTCGTAATAATGCTCTCTCCACGCGACCGGAGTTTTCTTCACCAAACGGACCATCGGAAGCCGTCGCCAGCGGCAGCCTCGCGAACCAGAAGCGTCCTCCCGAGCTCGCTGAATTCTTGGGAAGTCTCAGTGTGAAACGGGTTCCTAACAGCCGCCTGATGGACGTCAGTTTTGAATCTACTGATCCCCAGCTCGCGGCGCGCATCGTAAACGCCCATATAGCTTCCTACATCGAGCAGAATTTCCGGAGTAAGTACGAGGCCACCACTCAGGCTTCCACCTGGCTCGCCGACCAGCTAGGTGAGTTGAAGATCAGGGTGCAGAAGTCCGAGGACGCCCGCATCGCTTACGAACGCCAAAACCAGATTTGGACGCTCGACGACAAGCAGAACATCACTACGCAGCGGCTCTCGGACATCAACAAGCAGTTGACCGACGCGCAGAGCGAACGCATGAAGAAGGAATCGCTCTACCAGTTTGCCAAAGCCGGCAATCTCGACGCCGTACCAGAAGTTCAAAACAACTCGGCACTCGGCGATTTGTTCAAGAAGCGCAGCGACGCCGCCTCCCAGTACACCGACGCTTTGGCCCAATACGGTCCCAATTTCCCCAAGGTGCAGCGCCTCCAGGCTCAAATAAAGGAATTTGATCAGACCATCGAAAAAGAAAAACAGAATATTCTGAACGTCCTCGAGAGCGATTACCACGAAGCGCAGCAGCGTGAAGCGCTGCTCACGCGGGCCCTCGACCAGCAAAAAGCGGACACCAATCAGATGGCGGGAAAACTTGTCGAGTACAACATCCTTAAGCGTGAGGCGGAAGCCAACAAGACTCTCTACGAAGGCCTCATGACCAAGCTGAAGGAAACTGCCATTTCCCAGGGACTGCGCTCTTCCAACATCCGTGTCGTGGACCCCGCTATGATTCCTTCCACACCCGCGCGTCCTGCCAAGACTCGCAACATTGCGCTCGCTTTTCTCGTGGGTTTGGTCGGCGGCATCGGTTTGGCTCTGATGCGCGAGTACCTCGACAACACCGTGAAGTCCCCGGATGATGTTGAAACCCTCTCGCGGCTGCCTTCCCTCGCCGTCGTTCCGCAGTTTGCCAGCTCGAACGGCAGGAGCAAGCGCCACGGCTTCTTTCAAGGCCTCTCGTCCAACGGACATGATGCTCGCATCGAGCTGGTTGCCCAGCACTTGCCCAAATCGCAGATGTCGGAAGCGTTTCGTGCTTTGCGAACTTCCATTCTGCTCTCGCAGGCCGACCATCCGCCTCAAGTCATTCTGGTCACCAGTGCTCTTCCACGCGAAGGCAAGACCACTGCTGCCGCGAATCTCGCCGTCACGCTCGCGCAGTTGGGAGACAGCACAGTGCTGGTGGATGCAGACCTTCGCAAACCCGGCATCGGCCGTCTCCTCAATTTAGCCGCCGGAAAATACGCGGGGTTGAGTTCCTATCTCGCGGGTGTTTCCAGTCTTGATTTGGTGTCCGTCCCGCATCCCGCAATTCCCAATCTCGTTGCCATTCCTACGGGACCTCTTCCTCCGAATCCCGCGGATTTGCTTTCCTCCCACAAGCTCGCAGACGCCATCGCCGAGCTCCGCGCCAAATTCAAATTCATTGTCATCGACTCGCCTCCCATTATGGCCGCTACCGATGCCGTGATTCTTTCCGTGCAGGCCGATGGCGTGCTCCTCGTCGTTCGCAGCGGCGAAACACCCAAGGAAGCCTTCACTCGCACGCGCGACCTGCTAAGCAGCGTCAAGTGTCGCATCCTCGGCGTCGTTCTCAACGCCGTGGATGCCAGCGCGCCGGACTATTACTACTCCTACCGCTATTATCCCTATTCGTATGGATATGGTCCCCAGGAAGCTCTTGACGCTCCGCATGAAAATGAGTCCGATGCCATTGCTCATCGCGTCTCCCGCGATCGCGATGATGACTCCGAGGCCCTTTAAGGAGGCCCTTTGCGTTACCTGATTACCGGTGGAGCTGGCTTCATTGGTTCGCACTTGGCGGAGCACCTTCTCGATCGCGGCGACCGCGTCGTTTTGCTGGACAATCTTTCCACCGGCAGCGTCGAAAACATCCGCCATCTCAAATCCTCCAGCCAAATGCAATATCACCTGGACAGCATCGAAAATCGCCAGTTGCTCGCTGAACTTGTGGATGATGCCGAGGTCATCGTCCATCTGGCCGCCGCGGTCGGCGTCAAGCTCATTGTCGAGAGCCCTGTCAAGACCATCGAGACGAATGTCAACGGCACGCAACGGATCCTTGAAGCCGCCTGCAAAAAAAAGAAACTTGTCCTCACCGCATCCACCTCCGAGGTCTACGGAAAAAATACCGACGTGCCATTCCGCGAGGACGCCGACCTCGTCCTTGGCCCTACAACAAAAGGCCGCTGGAGCTACGCAGCCTCCAAGGCGCTCGATGAGTTTCTCGCGCTCTCCTACTGGAAGGAGAAGAAGTTGCCCGTCATCGTGGCTCGCTTGTTCAATACCGTCGGCCCACGGCAAACCGGCCGCTACGGCATGGTGCTCCCCAACTTCGTCAAGTCTGCCCTGGACAACTCCCCCATCAGCATCTATGGCAGCGGAAAGCAATCCCGCTGCTTCTGCGATGTCCGCGACACTGTGGAAGCTCTCATCCGCCTCATGGACTTGGACTGCTCCGTCGGAGAAGTCGTCAATGTTGGTAACACCGAGGAAATCACCATCGAAGGATTGGCGCACAGGGTGAAAGAGCGCACCGGCAGCTCGTCTCCCGTCGAGTACGTGCCTTACGATCAGGCCTACGAGCCCGGCTTCGAAGATATGATGCGCCGCGTGCCCTCCGTCGAAAAGCTACACACTCTCACCGGCTTCCGCCCGCAAACTCCATTGAATGAGATTATTGACCGCGTCGCCGCCTTTTTCCAGCAAAAGGCAGAAAGTCTGCAGGCTCACAAGGTGGCTACAACCAGCGCCGACTAACTTCGGCCCCTCGCCCAGGGACCGCCATCTTCTCCTGCCTTTCGCTGCCTCTTGGCATAACCTCTAGTCCACGAATCTCTTCGTACTTTCATCAAACTTTTGGTAAGCTTTTTCGTCTTTACCTCTAGCTTCACGGGGTTATTCCTGTGACCAAAACTGCCACTGCGGCCAATAGCCCCATGAGTTTCGGCGGCTGGCTTGACACCATCCTGCGCGACCTAAAGTACACCTTCCGCATGCTCGCACGCACTCCTGGCTTCACGGCCGTGGCCGTTCTGACTCTGGCCCTCGGCATCGGCGCAAACACCGCCATTTTCACCCTCCTCGACCAGGTTTTGTTGCGTCTCCTGCCTGTCAAGGACCCCCAGCAACTCGTTCTCCTCACCGTGCGCGGGCGCCATTATGGTAACAACTGGGGCGGCAACGCCATTTCCCACCCCATGTTCCGTGATTTTCGCGACCACAACGATGTCTTCTCCGACATGTTTTGCCGCTTCCCGACTTCGGCGAGCCTTTCCATTGGCCAGCAAGCCGAACGCGTCTCCGTGGAACTCGTTTCCGGCACCTACTTCTCCACTCTCGGCGTCGTCCCCGCTATGGGCCGCATCCTCTCTCCCGAAGACGATCAAGTCCCCAGCGGTCATCCCTTCGTTGTTCTCAATTACAACTTCTGGAAGACGCGTTTCGCCGGTGATCCCCAAATCGTCGGTAAGACTCTCACTCTGAATAATTACAAAATGACCGTCGTCGGCGTTGCCCAGGCAGGTTTCGACGGGGTGGAACTCGGCTTCTCTCCGAAAGTCTTCATTCCCATCATGATGGAGCCGCAAATCATCGTCTTCAATCCCGAAGACATGTTGAAGGAGCGCCGCAATCGCTGGGTGAACGCCTTCGGCCGCTTGAAGCCCGGCGTCTCGCAGCACCAGGCCAAGGCCGCTCTCCAGCCCTTCATGCACTCCATGCTGGAGTCGGAGGTGCAGCTCCCGGCATTCAGCCGCGCCTCAAAATACGACCGCGACGAATTTCTCAAATGTTGGATCGACGTTTTGCCCGGCTCCCAGGGCCGTTCGTACACGCGCCGCCAGCTTACCACTCCGCTTTGGGTCTTGATGGCCACCACCGGCGTCGTCTTGCTCATCGCTTGCGCCAACCTTGCCAACCTCATGCTCGTTCGCGGTTCCAGCCGCATCAAGGAAATCGCCGTTCGTTTGGCCATGGGTGCTACGCGCCCGCGCATCATCGGACAACTCTTGATTGAGAGCCTTTCTCTCTCCGCGCTTGGTGGTCTCGCAGGCCTGGCTGTCGCATTCTGGGCCGACCGCGCGCTCATGAAGATTTATCTGCCGTCCGATTCCGGCGGCATGAACATTTCCAGCGCTCCCGATCTCCGCATTCTTCTCTTCAATCTCGCTGTCACCGTTCTCACCGGCGTCATCTTCGGCCTCGTGCCTGCCTTCCAAACCACCAAACCCAACATTGCCGGAACGCTAAAAGACCAGGCCGGAGCCGTCGTGGGCGGCGGTGGCCATCATCGCCTGAGAAAAGGCCTTGTCGTCGCGCAAGTCACTCTTTCGCTTCTGCTCCTGGTAGGCGCAGGTCTTTTTGTTCGCAGCCTTTCTAATCTCCGCGATTTGGGCCCCGGCTTTTCGGCGGAGAAACTCGTTGGCTTTCAAATCGATCCGTCGCTCAACGGCTACACTATCGAACGCATGAAGGTTTTCTATCCGCAACTCTCCGACACTCTCAGCTCCATTCCCGGCGTTAAATCCGTCGGCCTCGCTTCCGTGCGCATCCTCGAAGACAACGAATGGGACAGCGGCATGTCTGTTGAGGGCTTCACTCCCGCCAAGCCCGGTGAGCATGCTCAGCCTTTCATGAACGCCATCGGCCCGAATTATTTTGCCACCCTAGGCGTGCCCATCGTCGCGGGGCGCGACTTCACCATCAACGACAACCACGAAGTCAAGCACGGTCCCGAAGCCTGGAACTGGGTCCCCACCGCCGTCATGATCAACGAGAAGTTTGCCAAGAAATATTTCCCCGGACGAAATCCCATCGGCCTTCACCTCGGTTTCGGCACCGATCCCGGTACGCCCACCGACATGGAAGTCATCGGCGTTGTCAAGGACTTCAAGTACACCAGCCTTCGCGACGAAATTCCCGAGCAGGCTTTTGTTCCGTATCTTGGCGGCCGTTTCCTCGGCGAAATGACCGTCTACCTCCGCACTGACGCCGATCCCAATCAGTTGATGTCCGCAGCCCGTTCGAAAGTCCGCGACATGGATTCCAATCTCCCCATCTTCAACATGCGGACCACAGAAGTTCAGATCAACAACTCCCTATCCAGTGAGCGCATGATCGCCAGCCTCTCTGCCGTCTTTGGCTTTCTCGCCACGCTGCTTGCCGTTATCGGCCTCTACGGTGTCATGGCATACACTGTCGCGCAGCGCACTCGCGAAGTCGGCATTCGCATCGCACTCGGCGCTGCCCGCGGCAACGTCATCTGGCTGGTCATGCGTGAAGTTCTCCTCCTCGTCGCCATCGGCGTCGTTGCCGGAGTCACCGCCTCCCTCGCGCTGACTCGCGTCGTCCAGAGCCAGCTCTTCGGCCTCACTCCGCACGATCCGCTCACGCTGGGCCTGGCCACCGCCGCGCTTGCCATCGTCGCCTGCGCCGCCGGATATGTTCCCGCTCTTCGCGCCAGCCGCCTCGACCCCATGGCCGCACTGCGCTACGAGTAATCCGGCCCTTCCAACGCATAGGAAGGCCCAATCTCGCTTCAAGATTATTGTTCGCGGAGCAAGGTTGCCGAGTCGGCGTGCAGCACGCGCAAGCAGGATCAGCATGCGGCTCAGAGCCGCCGAAAGAATCGAAACGGCCGGGAGGGAAATTCTATTCGTAACGCAACGCCACCATTGGGTCTACTTTGGTGGCTCGCCGCGCCGGAATGAAAGATGCCAGCAGTGCCGCCCCAACGAGGAGCACTGTCACCCCGCCGAAAGTCAGTGGATCAGTGGCAGTGACGCCAAAGAGCAGCGATTCCACGGTGCGCGTCAGGGCCAGCGAACCGGCAATCCCAATCGCCACTCCAACGAAGATGGTGCGCAGTCCCTGGCTCAAGATCATTCTCAGAACGTCGCCGGAACCCGCGCCGAGAGCGACACGCACGCCAATCTCACGCGTGCGGCGGCTAACGGAATACGCCATCACGCCAAACACGCCCGCCGTGGCAAGCAGCAGCGCCACGACTCCGAAGAATCCGGTGAGAATGACGTTGAATCTCCGCGATCCCAGCGAAGCGGAATAGACTTGCGAAAACGTCCGGAACTTCGCTGGAATTTCCGGGTCGAGGTCCTGCAAAATTCCTCGCGCCGAGGACGTGACCAGGCGTGTGTCGGCGTCGCTCAGCATCGTTACGGTGATCGCCGCGCGCGGCCGCTGGAACAAATTCACATAGGCGGTTGGACGCGGCGGCGCGTCGAGGCCGTAATCGTGAATGTCGCCTACGATTCCGACAATCGTCAGCAACCGCGGGTCCCCATCCATGTTCCCAAACTCTATCGTGTGGCCGATCGGGTCCTGATTTGGCCACTTATCTCGCGCCAGCGATTCGCTGATCACGGCAACGTGCGGAGCGTCCGTGCCGTCGCGCTCGTCAAAGACTCGTCCTCGAATCAGCGGAATTCCCAGCGCCTGGAAGTATTCGTCTGTGGCGACGCAGAAATCCGCGGTGCCAAGACGCTCTTTTTGCTGTAACAATGCGCCAAAACCATCCGCGGTCTTGGGGAGTTCATTCTGCGTCATGAGCAGAAACATTCCGTTTGGAAGGCCGCCATCCATTGGCAATCCGCTGGTCGCGCCAACTCTGCCCACGCCTGGGATTCGTTTGAGCCGCTCAATCAGGTTTGCAAAGAAAATCGCCTGACTTGCCTTTGCTTTCGGATCTTCCACCCACGGAAGCGAGACGTCCATCGTAACAATTTTGTCTACGCGGAACCCGGGATTCACTTCCAGCACTTTCATTAGGCTGCGCCCGAGCAATCCCGCTCCGACCACGAGAACCAATGTGATGGCGATTTGCGCAGCCACAATTGCCCGGCCCACGCGCTGGCTGCTTTGGGAACCTGCCTGTCCACGCCCGCCTTCTTCAAGGCCCTTGCGCAAGTCCCCTGAAGTCGCCCGTGCTGCCGTGAACGCTCCTAGGCCGGCGGCGACCGCAGTGGAAAGCAGAAATGCGAACACCAGTACTGGAATATTGATCGACACGCTGTCCAGCCGCGGAAGATTTTGCGGCGCCAGCCCAACTAATGCCGCCACGCCCCAGAATGCTCCTATCACGCCAAGACCGCCGCCAACGAGCGAAAGCAAGAAGGCTTCAGTAAGAAACTGACGGATCAGCCGTCCGCGCGCGGCGCCGAGCGCGCTGCGAATGGCCAGCTCACGCTCTCTCACCGACGCTTGCGCCAGCAGCAAATTCGCCACGTTCGCGCACGCCACCAGCAGCAGAAATCCCACCGCGCCGAGCAGGACCAGCAGCGCCGGGCGGGCTTTGCCCGTGATCGAGTCCTGTAGCGGAAGGACAATCCCATCTTTGAGCAGGTAATCGCCTTGCTCGCTCGAGGTATCGTGAATGCGGCGCGCGATCGCGCTGATATCTCGATTCGCTTGCTCGACGGTCACACCGTCGCGGAGTCGCCCGACCGCGTAATAGTTATGTGATGTCCTGCTTGGATTTTCGCCGTCCAAATCAGCCGGCAGCCACAGGTCCACGTCTGCTGGGAAACGAAATCCGTCCGGGAGTACGCCGATAACGGAGTAGACCGCGCCATCAATCTTCAGGTGTGCCTGCGACAGGTCCGGCGACGATCCGAGGTACTGCCTCCAATATCCATAGCTGACAAGAACGGTGCGGGCGGCCCCCTTTTTCGCGTCGCTGGCGCTGAAATCCCGCCCGAGGATCGGCTGAACTCCGAAGATCTTGAGAAAGTCGGGGGAGACGCCCCCCACCATCGTGCGCGACGGCTGCGAAACACCCGAAACGGACACGATGTTTTGATTGTACTTTGCAATCGCCTGGAAGCTGCGGTTTTGATCGCGAAAGTCGTCAAAGTTCGGGTCGGCAAGATGCGACCATCCGCCGTTCGAGTTGACTTCGAAGACGGCCATGATCCGGTTCGCATCGGTGTACGGCAGCGGCCGCAGCAACACGCCGTATACAACGCTGAAGATAGCTGTCGTCGCGCCGATGGCCAGCGCGAGCGTAAAAACCATGACGGCAGTGGAGCCGGGATTTTTTCGGAGTTGGCGGAGGCCATAGCGGCAATCGGAGAGCACGGAGTGGAGCCAGTTGCCAAGCCGTTCTTCGCGAACCTGTTCTTTCACTTGTTCGATCCCGCCAAGTTCGATCCGCGCGGCGCGTCGCGCTTCCGCCGTCGGCATGCCCGCACGAATGTTTTCCTCGGTCAGCAGTTCGAGGTGCGCATGAACTTCCTCGTCGAGGTCCATTTCTACGCGGGGGGATGAAAAAAGATTTCGCACAAACCCTCGGGCTTTCACAAAGAGCCGCATGCTGAAGACCTCTCTACGATGCTTCCAAAGCTTGGGCGATAGCCCAGGAGATACGGCCCCATCGCTTGGTCTCGGTTTCGAGTTGCTTCCTTCCAGGCTTGGTCAAGCGGTAGTATTTCGCGCGGCGGTTGTTCTCGGAGTCTCCCCAAAAAGAGGAAATCCAGCCCTCTTCCTCCATTCGATGCAGGGCGGGAAAGAGCGAACCGGGCTTAACAACAAAAGTGCCACCCGTGATCTGCTGAATTCTGCGCGAGATTCCCAATCCATGCATTTCTCCGGCAAGAAGCGATTTCAAGATCAGCAGGTCCAAAGTCCCCTGCAAAAGAGTTGTCGGTTCAGAGTCCAAGACGTATCTCCTATCGGCACTCTATAGGGATACCTATAGAATGTCAATAGGAAACGAGCGGCTCCGGGCGGAAAGCGCAGTGCAAAGAAATCGAAGGATAGCTATTCACTACGCAGCACGATCATCGGATCGACTTTAGTGGCGCTGCGCGCTGGGATGTAACATGCAAGGACGCCGACGGCGCCCAGCACAAGAGAGATCGCAGCGTAAGTCAGCGGATCACTCTGACGCACGCCATAAAGCAGCCCGGACAGTAGCGGCGTTAGAGCGAGAGCCGTCGCCAGGCCTGTTACCACCCCTACGATTACCGGCAGCCCGCTCTGGCGCAATATCATCCTCCCCACGTCACCCAAATTGGCGCCGACAGCGATGCGAATCGCAATCTCCCGCTTTCGCTGGGCTACTGAATAGGATGTCACGCCGTAAATGCCGATACATGCCAGGAAGAGCGCTAGCGCGGCGAGCGCTCCTGCAAGCACGGTGACGAATCGCGTTTGCGCGCGGGCCTTTTCGATGTAGTCCATCTGCGGGCGCAGATTCGAAACCGGCATCTCCTTGTCAAGCTTCTTCACGGCCAGCTGCACATAGGCGGCAAATGTCTGCATCGGCGCTGTAGTCCGAACGACCAGCGAATACGCCGGCCGCGGTGCCAGCGACACAGGCAAATAGATTTGCCCGCGCCCCTTGCTCGTCAAGGAGTGCGCCTGGATGTGCTTCACCACTCCAACCACGACGACAGGCTCGCGAATGAATTGGAAGGCGCCGGCGGGCGAATCTTCGACGCTCAGCTTTTTGCCAATCGCGTCCTGCCCGGGCCAAATCTGTTCGGCCACCGTGTCGTCCACGATGGCAACGTGCGTGTGGACGGCGTCGTCTGCGTCCTCAAATTCGCGGCCCGTCAGCAGCGTCGCGCCGATGCTCCGGAAATACCCTGGGAGCGTCGACCTGTGGTCCGCCATCACTGTGTTCTGCAGCTGGATAGGGGCGCCTTCGGCCCAATAGTAGCTGTACCAGTTCCCGAGTCCTTCATCCAGCGGGAGATGAGAAACGCCGCCAACAGATTCCGCACCAGGCATCGCCGCAAGATTCATTCGCAAATCCTTTAGAAAATTAGTTACGGACTCCACGGTGCCATAGCGCGACCAGGGAAAAGACAGTTGAAACGTTAAGGCGTTCTCCGCATGAAAGCCCGGATCTACGCGCAGCAGGCTCGTAAACGTTCGAATCATCAAGCCGGTTCCCACCAAAAGAATGCAGCTGAGGCTTACTTCGCTCACAATCAGCGACTGCCGTAGCCATGGTTTTCCCGTCGTTGTGGCTTTTCCGCTTTCCTTCAATATTTCGACCAAATCCCCCCGAGCGACCGACAAAGCGGGCGCCAAGCCAAACATAATGCCCGTCAAGATCGAAAGCATGAGCGTGAATGCCAAGACCCATCCGTCTAATTTAGCGGCCACCAGCAGATAAATCCCCTCCGGCTGAAGGGACAGAATCCACTTCAGAGCCGCCCATCCAATCCCCAGCGCGGCTGTTCCTCCAAGACATCCAAGGAGTATGTTTTCTGTGAGAAATTGACGGACAATGCGCCTTCTCTCCGCGCCCATGGCCGCGCGAAGAGCAGTTTCATGCCTTCTGCCTCCTGAGCGGGACAGCAATAGATTAGCGACATTCGCGCAAGTCACGAGCAGCACCAGCACAACGGCGGCGAACAGGGAAACCAATGCCGGCTGTACCGGCCTTACGTCGTCCTCCTGAAGCGGCAATACGCTCAAGTGCAGCGACTGCTCTGCGTATTCCTTTGCTTCCCTGCGAAGTTGGGAGGCGATGGTTTCCGCTTCACTCTGCGCCTGTGCCACTGTAAAGCCCCGGCGCAGCCTGCCAACCATTCTTATGTAGCCCGTGTCGCGGCTCTGTTTTTCCAGGTCATTCAAAAACGGAATGAAGACCTGCACTTCTGCCATCCTGCTATCGGGAAACAGCAGCTTGAATTCTCGCGGCAGCACGCCAACAACCGTGAAGTCATTTCCGTTCAACCGCGTCGTCTGCCCAACGATGGCCGGATTCGCGCCGAATTGCCGCCGCCATAAGCCGTCAGTCAAGATGAGGAGAGGAGCCGCGCCTCGGCGGTCTTCTCCGGGCGCAAAAAAGCGTCCGAGTTGCTGCTTCTCGGCCAGCAACGGCAGAAAATTCGCGGTCGTCATAGCCAGTCGCACTTGCTCCGGCTCGGCCGTTCCTGTAATCGTGCCGCTGGTTACCCATATTCCGGCAATTTCCTCAAATGCGTGGCTGCGACTGCGTAACTCAATCAGCTCCGGACCGGAAGCTGGCCCGCGCGTCTCATTCCCCCATGTCGACCAGATCATGGCCAGACGCTTTGCATTTGGATAAGGAAGTGGCTGCAGCAAGACGGCGTTCACCACGCTGAAAATTGCGGTGTTGGCGCCAATGCCGAGTGCCAGTGTCAGAATCGCAACGGCCGCAAAGCCCGGAGACTTCCTAAGCATGCGAAGCCCGTAGCGAATGTCCTGCCAGAGTTGCTCAAGCCAAACGCTGATCCACACCTCCCGAGTCTCTTCTTTGACGAGCGTTACGTTACCAAACTTTCGTATAGCCGCGTAACGCGCTTCCTCCGGCGGCATGCCGCGCTCGATGTTGTCCTGCGTCTCCCTCTCAATGTGGTCGCGAATATCCTGGTCGAGTTCTTCCAGCATTCGCTTGCGGCGGCTCATGATTTGCCTCCCTGCTTTGCCGGACGGAGAATGCGCGCAATCGCTCCGGCCAGTTTGTCCCATTTGCCGGTTTCGAGTGTCAGTTGCCGCCGGCCCTTGACGGTAAGACGATAGAACTTGGCCCGGCGATTGTTCTCCGACGTGCCTTCTGCGGACGAAATCCATCTGCGCTTGATGAGGCGGTGCAGCGCTGGATAAAGGGAACCTTGCTCTACCTGCAAGACGTCGTCGGAATTGAATTCGATGGCTTTAGCGATGGCGTGCCCGTGCGCGGGCCCCAGCAGCAGCGTGCGAAGGATCAGCAGGTCCAATGTCCCTTGCAGCAGTTCAATGCGCTCTTTTTCTTCTTTGGTAGTCATTCTAGGGGAGCGTAGTTCGCTTTCAGTAGAATGTCAAGGCGAGCCAACTCCAGAGATGTCCCCCTCAGGCTACCTGACTGATGCTAGAGCAGAACCAACCTCATCCCGGCTCACGGATATTTGACTCACAAAATAAAATCGTGCGGTACAATATCGCCACGATTTCTGGCATTTACCAGGTTCCTTTCAGCAGCCTTGCGGAATTAGTTCCACGTCATTACGCTGCCTTGTAACAAGGGTAGCCGGAATTACGAAAAAGTTTCGGCAGGTAAAATCGTTCGTGAACCAGCAAGACTTCAGTACATCACCCGCGTGGTCTCCGCGCAAATCGGAGCGGCTGCTTCTCCTTCTTTGGATTCTCTCGCTTCCTTTGCTCAATCCCATCGTGCACGGGGACGGCGTCGGGTACTACGCTTACGCTCGCGCGCTTCTTATCCAGCACAATCTGCGATTCGAGGAAGACTGGAGGCACGCGAACCTTTATTTTTCTCAAGCGCGAACTCTCCCCAACGGCCAGTTGCATCAAAACGAGTATACGGAAACCGGGTACGTCGCTAACCTCTTCACCATTGGACCGGCCATCCTTTGGAGTCCGTTCCTGCTGGCAGCGCACTCTTTTGTGCTTGTTGCAAACGCTCTTGGTGCGCATATCGCCGCTAATGGTTTTTCCACCCCTTATCTCCTGGCCATGGCGCTTGGGACCGCGACTTACGGTTTACTCGGCTTGCTTTTTTCCTATTTGCTTGCCAGAAAGTATATCGAAGAGCGCTGGGCCCTCCTTTCCACTGTTGCCATCTGGGGCGCCAGCTCGCTTCCCGTCTATATGTATTTCAATCCTGCCTGGTCCCACGCGCACTCTGCGTTCGCCGTGGCGTTCTTTCTGTGGTATTGGGATCGCACGCGTGATTGCCGAACCACTCTTCAATGGATTCTTCTCGGGTTTCTCGCCGGCTTGATGGTCGATGTCTATTTCCCCAACGGTGTTTTTCTTCTTCTCCCCCTGATCGAGTCCCTACTTGCGTATTGGAGCTCCTGGAAAGAGAAAAACTTTCGCAAAGCAGCGCAGCTCTTTACGGCAAACGCATCCTTCTTGGTTGTCGCGATTGTGGTGTTTATCCCCACACTGATCACGCGCTGGATCATTTTTGGCGGAATATTTCGCTTCGGCACTTACAGCGAACTGGCCTGGGACTGGACCGCGCCCTACTGGCGCTCCATTCTCTTCTCCGCCGAACACGGGCTTTTCACCTGGACTCCGATTCTTGCGCTGTCCGTCGGAGGCCTTTTTTTCGCGCCGCGCGCGGCGAAATCCATCACCTTATATCTCGGCGTTGGCGCAGCCGCTTATTACTACTTGATTTCCAGTTATCCCTATTGGCATGGCACGGCCTCCTTCGGAAACCGGTACTTCATCCCGCTCACACCCGTCTTCATTTTTGGCTTTGCGATGCTGCTCCAGCGATTCGGCATATTGTTTCATTCCGCGAGCCGTGCTTTCGCTATTTCCGCAGCG
>MNDE01000082.1 GCA_001914785.1 Acidobacteria bacterium 13_2_20CM_57_17
TTAACTCGTGGGACGCCCTGACCGCAGCTCCATTCCGGAGCGCTCCCCCGCACTGTGCTGAAAAGACATGGCCCAGATTTTCCATCGCAGTACAAATTTCATCGCACGATTCAGTGTGTTTTCGGCGCTTTTTCTGATCGGAATCGCGCTTGTGGCCGTGCTCGCGGTGGCGCGGTCGCCCTATATGACGCGGCAGAACATCACGCGTGAGCAGCCGGTGCAATTCAGCCACAAACATCACGTCGGCGACGACGGCATTGACTGCCGCTACTGTCATACCGGCGTGGAAACTTCCGCCGTGGCCGGCATCCCTCCGACAAAAACCTGCATGAACTGCCATTCGGTGCTGTTCAACAACGCTTCCTACCTCGAGCCGGTTCGCGAAAGCTATCGCAGCGATAAATCCATCCAATGGGTCAAAGTTCACCGCTTGGCTGATTTCGTCTACTTCAATCACAGCATTCATATCAACAAGGGCGTGGGCTGCTCGACGTGCCACGGGCAAATCAACCAGATGCCGCTGGTATTCCAAGCCAACACGTTGCTCATGCAATGGTGCCTGGACTGCCATCGCAATCCGGAGCAAGTTTTGCGTCCGAAAGATCAGGTTTTCAACATGGACTGGAAAGCTCCGGATAATCAGGCGGAAATCGGCGCAGAGCTGAGAAAGTCGTATAACCTTCGGACCACGGCCGAGCTAACGAGCTGCTCGACCTGCCATCGCTAATGGAACGTATGCGCGAACACGAGCAACACGAACACGCCGGCGGCCAGCACGATCATAACGATTCGACCGGGGTGAAGTTGCATGAAGGTCCCATGGATTTAGCCGCTGTCCGCGCGAAGCTCCAATCGAAAACCGATAAACAGTATTGGCGCACACTCGAGGAACTCGCCGGTGATTCGCAATTCGAGGAACTACTGCATCGTGAATTTCCCCGCCAGGCGCCTTCGGAATGGGACGACTCCGTCGACCGCCGCGATTTCCTGAAGTTGATGGCGGCTTCGCTGGCGTTTGCCGGTCTTTCCGGTTGCGGCCGCACTCCTGAACAGATTGTCGTACCGTACGTCAAGCAGCCCGATGGGATGACTCTCGGCAAGCCGCAGTTTTATGCCACGGCGATGCCGTTTGGCGCCGATGCCATCGGCTTGCTGGTGGAAAGCCACGAAGGGCGCCCAACGAAAATCGAAGGCAACCCTGATCATCCTTCGAGCCTAGGCGCGACGAATGTGTTCGCGCAGGCTTCCGTCCTGAATCTTTACGATCCGGATCGCGCTCAGACGGTGACGAAATTTGGTGAAATTCAGACTTGGTCCTTGTTTGTAGAAAGCGCGCAGGCGATTGCGGCGTCGATGAAAGGCTCGAACGGGGCGGGGTTCCGCATCCTGACCGGTATTGTCACTTCACCGACGCTCGCCGCACAGATTCAATCGCTGCTGACGCTTTTTCCGAAAGCCAAGTGGCACCAGTGGGAGCCTGCCGTCGGCGACAGCGCGCGCGAAGGCGCGAAGCTCGCCTTCGGCAGTTACCTCAACACGGTTTACCGCGTGGAGAAGGCCGACGTCATTCTCTCGCTCGACTCCGATTTTTTGGGTAGCGGCCCGGGACACATCCGTTACGCCAGAGAATTCTCGCGCCGCCGCAACTTGGATCAATTCTTCGAAAGGGATCGCAGCGGTCCTGAGATGAACCGGCTGTATGTAGTCGAGCCGACACCCAGCGTCACTGGCGCGACTGCAGATCATCGCTTGCCACTGCGCGCTTCGGATATAGAAGTTTTTGCGCGGGCGCTGGCGGCAAAGCTGGGGTTCGGCGGGTCCGCCGCGCTTCCTCCTGGCGCGGAAAAATGGTTCGACGCGGTCGCTAAAGATCTTCAAAACAATAAAAGTAGGTCACTGGTCGTCGCGGGAGAACAGCAGCCCGCTGCGGTCCACGCGCTGGCGCATGCGATCAACGCGGCGCTCGGGAACGTTGGAACAACGGTGTACTACACCCAGCCGGTAGAAGGGCGTCCGGTGAATCACCTGGAATCGCTGCGCGAATTGTGCGGCGACATCTACGATGGGAAGGTCGAGACACTGCTGATCCTGGGCGTTAATCCGGTGTACACTGCGCCGCACGATTTCGACTTCGCATCCAAGATCAAATTCGACGAAAAGAGAAAACGCAAGCCCGTTAAGAACACCGTCTACGTCGGATCGCATTTTGACGAGACTGCGGAACTCTGCGACTGGCACGTTGCCGAATCCCATTACCTTGAAACCTGGGGCGACGCGCGCGCTTTCGACGGCACGCTCAGCGTGATTCAGCCCCTGATCGCGCCGCTCTACCACACTCACTCCGCGCGTGAAGCTCTTGGCGCTTTCAGCGACAAGCCGGGTGTCTCCGATTACGATGCGTTGCGCGATCGCCTGAAGGCCGCGAATCCCTCCGCCGATTTCGAAAAGTTCTGGCGAAAAACATTGAACGACGGCCTCGTAGCCGGTTCAGCGTTCGCGCCAGTTAGCGCCGTTTCGAAGCTCGGTGGTTATGATCTGCCCGCCATCAAAACCACCTCTGCGGGCGACATCGAATTCATCTTCCGTCCCGATCCTTGCGTTTACGACGGTCGCTTCGCCAATAACGGCTGGCTGCAGGAATTGCCGAAACCGGTCACCAAGCTCACATGGGATAACGCCGCGTTGGTCAGCCCCAAGACCGCGGAGAGGCTGCAATTGGCTCACAATGTCGCTTGGCGCGGCGGCGAGCACGGCAAGGTTTATTCGAACGTTATTGACATCGCACTTTCGAGCAGTAAAGTCACAGCGGCGGCGTGGGTCGTGCCCGGTCAGGCCGATGGTGTTGTCGTTCTTCCTCTAGGATACGGCCGCAAACGCGCCGGCTACACCGGCACGAACAAGGGTTTCAACGCTTACGCCGTGCGCACTTCCGATGCCCTTTGGACCGCCTCAGCCCCGGGCAGCGCGATCAAGAAAACCGGGGAAGACTATCCACTCGCATGTACCCAGTATCATTTCAACATGGAAGGCCGGCAGATTCTCGCGACCGGCACGCTCGCCGAATATCACAAGAATCCGAATTTCGCCAACGAGCTTGCGCCATTGCCGCCAAAGGAACTCTCGCTTTACAAAGGCGAAGCCGAGTTTCCTTACAACCGCGACAAGTGGGCGATGGCCATCGACCTGAACAAATGCAACGGCTGCAACGCTTGCGTGGTCGCCTGCCAGTCGGAGAACAACATTCCCGTGGTCGGCAAGGATCAGGTAATGCGCGGCCGCGAAATGCACTGGATCCGCATTGACCGCTATTACGAAAAGCTCAAGCCGACCGTCGGCGACGCTGCCGCGTACGACGAGTCACTCGACAATCCGCCGACATTCTTCCAGCCGGTGCCTTGCCAGCAATGCGAGAACGCCCCCTGCGAACAGGTTTGCCCTGTTGGGGCCACCGTGCACAGCGCCGAAGGCCTGAACGACATGACTTACAACCGGTGCATCGGCACGCGCTACTGCTCCAACAACTGCCCTTATAAAGTGCGCCGCTTCAACTTTCTGCGCTTTCAGGATTGGGAAACGCCGCAACTCAAACTCTTGCGCAATCCGGAAGTCACGGTGCGCAGCCGCGGCGTCATGGAAAAGTGCACCTATTGCGTGCAACGCATCAACAACGCGCGCATTGAATCGGAGAAAGCCAACGCTCCAATTCCCGACGGCGCGATCGTCACGGCGTGCGAACAGGCTTGCCCAACGCAAGCCATTATCTTCGGTAACGCCAATGACAAGAACAGTCGTGTCGCGAAGTTGAAAGCGCAGCAGCGCAATTATTCATTGCTCGGAGAACTCAACGCGCGTCCCCGCACCACGTATCTAGCGGCCGTGCGCAATCCGAACCCGGAATTGGAGTCGGCATGAGCGATGGGAAACCACCGGTCGACTCTCCCGAAATCCGCCGGCTGACTCCGGTGATCGGCCCGGGGCACACCTTTGGGTCTGTCACAGACAAGATCAGCTCGATCGTTCTGACCCGCCCGACTTCCTTAGGCTGGTACATTGGATTTTTGATCGCCTTCAGCCTTATGGGCATGATGACGATCGCGATCGGCTGGCTGGTCATCAAGGGCGTCGGCATCTGGGGCATCAACATCCCCATCGGCTGGGGATTTGCGATTGTTAATTTCGTCTGGTGGATCGGTATCGGCCACGCCGGCACACTCATTTCCGCGATTTTGTTTCTGTTAAAACAAAAATGGCGCACCTCCATCAATCGCTTCGCGGAAGCGATGACGCTTTTTGCCGTAGCCTGCGCCGGCATTTTCCCGCTCATCCACACTGGCCGCCCGTGGATGGCGTTTTATATGTTTCCTTATCCCAGCACCATGGGACTCTGGCCGCAGTTCCGCAGCCCGCTGATCTGGGACGTCTTTGCGGTTTCCACCTATGGAACTGTTTCTCTGATGTTCTGGTTCGTGGGTCTCATTCCGGACTTGGCGACACTGAGGGACCGCGCTGTCAAGAAGCCCCTGAAAATCATTTACGGCATGCTGTCGATGGGCTGGCGCGGCTCGGCGCGCCACTGGCATCGCTACCAGTCGGCGTATTTGCTGCTCGCCGGACTCGCCACGCCGCTGGTTCTCTCCGTGCACACCGTGGTGAGCTTTGACTTCGCGATTGCCATCGTTCCCGGTTGGCATACCACTATCTTTCCCCCCTACTTCGTCGCCGGCGCTATCTATTCCGGATTCGCCATGGTTCTGACCATCGCGATTCCGCTGCGCAAAGTCTATGGCCTCGAGGACTTCATCACCATGCGTCACCTGGACAACATGGCCAAGGTGATGCTGGCCACGGGGCTTATCGTGGCCTATGGCTACTTCTTTGAATTTTTCATGTCCTCTTACAGCGGCAACAAGTTTGACGTTTTCCTGGTCCAGCAACGGCTCCACGGTCCGTACGCGCCGTTTTACTACGCGCTGATTCTCTGCAACATCCTGACGCCCCAGCTGCTGTGGTCTTACAAGATGCGGCACAACGTCACCGTGCTCTTCATTATGTCCATCGTCGTGAATATCGGAATGTGGCTGGAGCGCTTCGTGATTGTGGTCATCAGCCTGACGCGGGACTTCGTGCCTTCGGCCTGGGGCCGTTATAGCCCGACGTTTTGGGATTGGGCCACCTTTATCGGCACCATCGGCATGTTCGTTACGCTCCTCTTCCTCTTCGTCCGCGTTCTCCCCGCGATTTCCATCGCGGAGATGCGCGAACTGGTCGCGGAGACGTCCGAGGAAAAGAAATGATGCAGCACCGTTCACACATATATGGTGTGATAGGCGAGTTCGGCACGCCTGAAGAACTCCTCCACGCCGTGGAGAAAGTCCGCGAGGCGGGCTACCGTCGCTTCGATGCCTTTGCTCCCTTCCCTGTCGAAGGTCTTTCGGAAGCTCTTGGCCTGAAGCGCAACCTGGTGCCTGCGATCACCCTTTTCGGTGGCCTAGCGGGGGGCATCGGAGGGTTTTTCTTTCAATACTGGGCCATGGCGATCACCTACCCGTTGAACATCGGCGGCCGTCCCCTCAATAGCTGGCCTGCTTTTATTCCCGTCACCTTTGAGCTGGCCATTCTCGGAGCGTCGCTCGCTGCGGTTTTCGGTATGCTCGCCCTCAACAAACTGCCCCAGCCGAATCATCCGGTTTTCAACGTGCATCGTTTCACGCATGCATCGTCAGACCGTTTTTTTGTTTGCATCGAATCCAAGGATCGGAAATTCGATCTTGCGGAATGCGCGCGCCTTCTCCAGGAAGTTCACGCGCACCATATCACCGAGGTGGCCCTTGACTAACGCCTCGCGCTGCTTCGCTGCTGCTTGCGCCGTTGCTTCCTTGATTTTCGGTGGCGGTTGCGAATACATGCGGCAGGACATGGCCAACCAGCCGAAGAACGGGCCGCTTTCGCCCTCCGAATTCTTTGGCGATGGCCGCTCAGAGCGACCGCCGGTCGAAAACACCGTCGCGCGCGGTTCCCTTGCCGACGACGAACTCTTTGTGCCGAAGAATTCGAACAATTTTCCTCTGACCGTGGACCTCAAACTTCTCGAGCGCGGGGAAGAGCGCTACAAGATTTTCTGCTCTCCCTGCCACGGTTTGCAGGGCGACGGTAATGGCTTCGTGGTCATGCGCGGCATGAAGGCGCCGCCTAGCTATCATCAAGACCGCCTTCGCCAGGCACCCAATGGCTATATTTACGACGTCACAACCAATGGTTTCGGACAGATGCTGGGCTACTCGGCGCAGATTCCTCCACGTGACCGCTGGGCCATCATCGCGTATCTCCGCGCGCTGCAGCTCAGCCGCAATGCGAAAGCTGCCGATCTGCCGGCCGAGCTTCGCGATAAGCTGAATCAAAGCGGCTCGTCTGTCACGAAACCTGGCGGCGAGCCCAAGCCAGAAACAGGCAGCAAGGACTCGACAGGAGGCGGCTTCTAATGGCTGCGCAGGAATACCAAGCGCCGGAAAGCGTCAGCCGCGTACAGCAACGCGCGCTAACCATCGGTGGCGTCGCTTTGCTGGTGTCCATTCTCGGGGCCGTGCGCAGCCCTAGAGATTTCTATCAGTCCTACCTGATGAGTTTCCTGCTGATTCTAGGCTTGACCGTCGGCTCGCTAGGTTTGGTCATGTTGCAGCATCTCACCAGCGGCCACTGGGGTATCATTATTCGTCGTCCGCTCGAATCCGCCACCCGCGTGCTTCCACTGATGGTCGTAGCTTTCCTGCCCATCGCAATTTTCGGAATGAAGCATCTCTATTCCGGTCATGGAGACGAGAAAGGCTGGCTCAACGCGCCGCCAACCGGCGAGGGCGCTCTCTCGGACTTTCAAAAGAACTACCTTACGACCAGTGGTTTTTACACTCGCGCAGCCATCTATTTCGTTGTCTGGCTTGCGCTGATGTTCATCTTTAATATTTTGTCGAAGCAGCAGGACGCCAATCCCGAAGACCGCGCTTTGCGTCTCCGCTTCAAAATGCTGGCCGGTCCTGGCATCATTCTTTATGTTTTTGCGATGAGCTTCGCAGCTATCGACTGGGCCATGTCTCTTTCGCCCCACTGGGCTTCCACCATCTACGGCTTCCTGTTCGTCGCCGGACAGTTGATCTCCTCGATGTCGTTTATGATTGCGGTCGTCGTGCTCCTGGCGCGGAGCGAACCTTTCGCCAGCGTACTGCAGAAGCGCCATCTCCACGATTTAGGAAAACTACTCCTCGCTTTCGTGATGCTCTGGGCGTATTTCGATTTCTCGCAGCTGCTTATCATCTGGTCGGGCAACCAGCCCGAGGAAATCAGTTTCTATCGCACGCGCCTCTATGGTGGCTGGGGCGTCGTCGCTGTGATTGTTCTGGTGTTCCATTTCTTCGTGCCCTTTTTCCTGCTCCTTTCGCAGGATGTGAAACGCAATTCCAAGGTGCTTCCGAGGATCGCTATCTGGCTCATCTTCATGCGCCTTGTGGATCTATACTGGATGACACGCCCTGAATTCACTTCCCGCGCTATGCCCACGTGGCTGGATATTGTTTTGCCCCTCGCCCTCGGCGGATTGTGGCTTGGTTTTTTTGCATTCAACTTGAAGCAGTGCCCGCTGCTGCCGCTCGGAGACCCGGACCTTGCGGAGGCCATTGAGCACCATGAGCACTGAGTCTCACAACTCGGGTCACGAGCCGCGCCACGCGGACGTTTCGTTCGAAGAGCGCGACATCCAGGCTGGCGTGATCTATAAATATCTTTTTGCCTTGGGCTTAGCTGTCGTTGCCTCTGCATTTATCTGTATTTTTGTCCTGCGCTATACCACAGCCTTTACGGCTTCGATCGATTCGCCTCCGCCGCCATCGCGCGTGACTCATCGACGGGAATTGCCGCCTGAGCCCCGGCTACAAGGCTTTGGTTTTCCTGGCCAGAAAGCCGATCCGCAGGCCGATCTGCGCAAAAAGATACAAGACGACACCGAGGGCAATGAAAAGCTGGAGTGGATTGATCGGTCCAGCGGCATCGTGCAGATTCCTGTCAAGGATGCGATGAAGATCGTCGCGGAAAAGGGTTTGTCCCCCGCGCCCGCAGCTTCGACGGAGAAGAAGAAATAGCGCCATGAAGGAAGTTCACCATATCGTCGCGACTGCCGCGCTCCTGCTCGCCGCTGGCACCACGCTGCGCGCGCAGTCGGTTCCTGCCAGTGCCGGCCCCGCGGCTTCGGCCATGCCCGCGGTTTTGCAAAACGTGGGGTTCGAACCGCCGCTTAACGGGCAAATGCCGCTGGACCTGCCCTTCCGTGACGAAACCGGCCGCAGTGTTCAGCTCCGCGACTACTTCGGCCAAAAACCGGTAGTTCTCGCCTTCGTCTATTACCGTTGCCCTATGCTTTGCGATCAGGTCGAACAAGGCGTTGTTGGCGCGCTACGCATGCTCTCCTTCAATCCGGGACGAGATTACGAAGTTGTTTTCGTCAGCTTCGATGCCCGCGAGACACCGGGGATGGCCGCCGAAAAGAAAAAGAAGGCCGTGGCTCATTTCCGCCGCCCGGAAACGGATTCCGGATGGCATTTCCTAACCGGTTCGGAAGAATCCATCGGGACCGCGACCAAAGCCGCGAACTTCCGTTTCTCTTTTGACGCGAAAAATAATCTTTTCTCCCACGCCAGCGGCGTGATGATTCTCACTCCGGACGGCCGCATCTCCCGCTACTTCTACGGCGTCGAATTTCCCGGCCGCGACATGCGCCTCGGACTCGTGGACGCCTCCGCGGGAAAGATCGGCTCGCCCATCGACCATGTTTTGCTTTTTTGCTATCACTACGATCCCTCAACGGCCAGATACAGCGCTTCGATTCTCAAGATTATCCGCCTGGGCGGCGTACTGACGATTCTCTGTATTGTCGGAGGTATTTTGATTTACCGCCGCCGCGAATCGCTGGCGGCAGCCAGGAATTTGCGCCAGCCGCTTGCCGGTGGCCTGGAACGAGGAGCTCACTAGCCGTGCAGTCGCAATTGCCAATCTATCCCGAGCAAGCTTCCAACTTCGCGCCGCAAGTGGACGCGCTGATGATCTTTATCACCGGGGTTTGTGTGTTCTTTGCAGCCGCCATTACCATTGCCATTGTCTTTTTCTTCTTCAAGTACCATCGCAAGGAATCGACCGCCGTCGGTATTGTCACCCACGAAGATTCGCGGCTCGAAGCTGTGTGGATGATCGTTCCCCTCATTCTGGCCATGGCCATGTTCGGCTCGGGCGCCGTTGTCTACGTGGACTATCGCAACACACCGCACGACACTCTCGACGTCTACGTGGTCGGCAAGCAGTGGATGTGGAAAGCGCAACAACCCAACGGATTGAAGGAAATCAATGAATTGCACGTTCCCGTCGGCCGCAATATTCGCCTCATCCTCGCCAGCGAAGACGTCATACACGATTTTTTCGTTCCCGCATTCCGTGTGAAGATGGATGTCGTTCCTGGGCATTACAACACCATGTGGTTCCGCCCCACCAAGCCCGGCCGCTATCACTTTTTCTGCTCGCAGTATTGCGGCACCAACCACGCCCTGATGGGCGGATGGGTTACCGTCATGGAACCGTCGGACTACTCCGCATGGCTTTCCGGCTCCTCCGGCGGGAGCACCAATCCCGCCGTTGCCGGCGAAAAACTTTTTGCCGAAAAGGCCTGCATCACTTGTCACGTCGCCAATGGCACGGGACCTTCTCCCTCGCTTAACGGCGTATATGGCGCGCAAGTTCTCCTGGCGGATGGCTCCACCGTTACCGCCGAAGAAGCCTATATCCGCGAATCTATTCTTCAACCAAACGCAAAAATTGTGGCCGGGTATCCGCCGTTGATGCCCACGTTCCAGGGACAGTTGACGGAGGAGCAGATTTTCGCTCTGACCGCCTATATCAAGTCTCTGCAGTCGCAGCCGGTGCCCGCGAAGGGCTATGGAATTGCGCCGCCCACGGGGAAGAAATAAGTTATGAGCAACACGCCTCTAACGCCAGACCTCGAATTGCCGGACGAACATTATTTGAACGCCACCTACGGCTCCGGCATCCGTTCGTGGCTGTTGACCACCGATCACAAGCGCATCGCCTTGCTTTATCTCGCCTCTGTCACTGTTTTCTTTTTCATCGGGGGCGTCCTCGCCACCATGATTCGCATCCATCTTTTGACCCCCGGCGGAGCGCTGGTCACGCCGGAGACCTACAACAAACTCTTCACCATGCACGGCGTGGCGATGATTTTCTTCTTTCTGATCCCCTCGATCCCCGCGGTCTTCGGGAATTTCCTCATTCCCCTCATGATTGGCGCTAAGGATTTGGCCTTCCCGAAGATCAATCTCTTGAGCTGGTATATCTACCTCATCGGTGGTGGCTTCGTTCTGTATTCTTTCAGCACCGGCGGCCTGGATACCGGATGGACGTTTTACACGCCGCTCAGCAGTGTGTATTCGAATTCCGCAGTCACCCCGGCGGTTATCGGCATTTTCATCAACGGCTTCTCGTCGATTCTCACGGGACTCAACTTCATTGTCACCATCCACACCATGCGTGCCCCAGGCATGACCTGGTTCCGTCTTCCGCTGTTCGCCTGGGCGCATTACGCTACCAGCCTCGTCATGATTCTGGGCACGCCCGTTGTCGCCATCACACTGTTGCTTGCCGGCCTCGAACGCATGTTCCATCTGGGTTTCTTCAATCCGGCGCTGGGCGGCGACCCGATTCTCTTCCAGCACCTCTTCTGGTTCTATTCGCACCCGGCCGTCTACATCATGATTCTTCCGGCCATGGGCGTGGTCAGCGAGATCATCCCGACTTTTGCGCGCAAGCCCATCTTCGGCTATTCCTTCATCGCCGGCTCGAGCATCGCCATCGCTGTCATCGGGTTTCTCGTTTGGGCGCACCACATGTTCGTTACCGGCGAATCCACCTACGCCGCGCTCACCTTTTCGTTCCTCAGCTACCTTGTGGCGATCCCTTCAGCGGTAAAAGTTTTTAACTGGACTTCAACGCTCTACAAAGGCTCGATCTCCTGGGACCCGCCGATGGTATATGCCCTCGGCTTCATTGGCTTGTTCGTGATCGGTGGCCTCACGGGGCTTTTCCTCGCGTGCCTCGGTCTGGACATTCATATTCACGACACCTACTTTGTCGTCGCCCACTTCCACTACATCATGGTCGGCGGCGCGGTCATGGGTTATGTGGGCGGCTTGCACTTCTGGTGGCCAAAGATTACTGGCCGGCTCTATCCGAAATCGCTCTCGCAGTTTGCCGCGATTATTCTCTTTGTTGGCTTCAATCTGACGTTCTTTCCGCAGTTCATCCTCGGCTATCTCGGCATGCCGCGCCGCTATCACACCTATCCGCCGGAATTCCAGGTCCTCAACGTGTTGTCCACTGCCGGTGCATCGATCCTTGCGCTCGGCTATCTGCTGCCTATGAGTTATCTGATTTGGTCTATGCGTTATGGCAAAGTCGCCGGGCCGAATCCCTGGCCTGCCACCGGCCTGGAATGGAAAACGGATTCGCCGCCACTGACGGAAAATTTCCACGTCACCCCGGAAGTTACGTGGGAACCTTACGACTTTCAGAACCGCCCTGATCTAGGCTTGGCTGCAGGCGCGCGGCCCCTCGCGCCCGCTCATGGAGACGATTAGTGAGTTTGATCTTTATGTAGGGGGCGGACTTCAGTCCGTCCCGCGGTTGGACCGAGCCAGGCCCTGCATTGGCTTAGGAAGAGGAGTACCGAGTGCACCGCACCGGCGATCTGTACGGGCATTTTCAAACGCTCGAGCAGCAGAAAGAAACTGCCACGCTCGGGATGTGGATTTTCCTGGTCACCGAAGTCCTGTTCTTCGGCGGCCTCTTCCTCACTTACACCATCAATCGCAGCGCGTTCAGCACCGCCTTCGGTATCGGTAGCAATACTCTGGACATCACTTTGGGCGCCGGCAACACCGTTGTGCTGATTATGAGCAGTCTGACTATGGCCATGGCCGTCTGGTCTGCCCAGGTCGGCAAAAAGAAATTGGTCAGTATTTTCCTGATCGCCACACTCGGTCTCGGTACCGTCTTTCTTGGCGTCAAAGCCGTCGAATACAAGCAGAAGTTCGACCACCACCTCATTCCCGGCCACGGTTTTGACATGAAGTATCACCCAGCGCATCCCATGGCGCGCGATGACCTTAAGGAATTGGCCCTGGAGAAGAAGGAAGTGGATGAGGCTTTCGCCGTCGATCCCGACATCAACTTTCATGGCCAACTCTATTTCTCCCTCTACTTCGGCATGACCGGCCTGCACGCCCTCCATATGATCGTGGGCGTCGGCCTCCTCATATGGCTCATCACGGGCTCTTTCGCCGGGCGCTTCACCCCGCAGTACAACACGCCCGTCGAAATCGTCGGCTTGTACTGGCACTTCGTCGATATTGTGTGGATCTATCTGTTCCCGTTGTTATATCTGATTGACAGGCACCGGTAGGAGGGTCGCGCGTGTCCGAGCACATTGTTTCGCCAAAAGTTTATATCGTCATTTTCGCGTCCTTGATGCTTGGCACAGGCCTTACTGTTTGGGCCGCATTCCAGAACTTTCATCAATACAACATCGTCATCGCACTGGGCATCGCCACGATCAAAGCCACGCTCGTTGTTCTCTATTTCATGCATGCCCGCTATAGCCCCGGGCGCACTCAGTTGGTCATTGTTTGCTCTATCTTCTGGCTGGCGATTATGCTGGCTCTCACGCTCGCCGATTACGATACGCGGCCCCACGACATAACGCTTGCCGCGCCTCAGGTCTTTTACTGCGTCTGATCACGATATACATTTTTGACCCCGAACTCGCGTTCAAGCACACTTTCGCTGAGTATCGAATCCGGGGTGTTTGGGGTGTCGGCAACCCTGGGGAAGATCTTGGGTCACCTTTCGGCGAAAGTGTAAGGGGGGAGTAGCGAACCGGCCCAGCCCTCAATCCCCTAAAGGGATCCTCGGCTCGCCTCCCCCACTTGGCTAAGAAGTGCAAGCCCCAGGCCACTCTTAACATGTTTATTTTCAACGAACTGCCGTGCGAATTCCAAGTAAAAAAGCTCTACCGCCCCCGAAAATTTACCTGCCTTAGTACTCCGCAAGCGACAGTTCAATGAACCCCGAATTTGCTGGCAGCAGAATCCTGGATTACTCGTGCAATTTACTCGATATTCCGGCCATTTGAGCGGCATCCGCTGCTCCCTTCAAAGCATTTCGTCTTCCCGGCGCTGTAATTAATACCTGCCGGTATGCGGTCAGCGCCTCCTTCGGTCGGTTCATTTCCATGAGCAAATCACCAAACAATTCCCGCGCGGGCCGGATTGCTCCGGGCGTGACGGCATGTTTTTCCGCGGCATCCTCGTGATCCGCCGCCATTCTTAGCAGACGAAAAGCGTCATACGTTCGATGCTCAGCGAACGCCACCCATCCGCCGGCTTCCTTGCCTTGAATAGCCACTTGCTCCGCCCAGTAAGCGTCGCCTTTTCCCTCTAATTCTCCCGAAAGTCTGCGCACCTGCTCTGTGTGTTGCCTCGCGGCTTGCAGATCTCCCGCGTGCACGGCTCCCAGCGCCGCCGCCCAATGCGAAATCGCCGCCACTTGCGGCTCCACCTCTGAATCGGGCTCCAGGTTTTCGGCTTCCTTCCATTGATGCTGTTCCAGCACGCACCGCGCGCGAATGGCAGCTTTTGCATAGTGGATCTTGAACAGGGACGAAGGGTTTTCCTTTCCCACGGCAGGCAGGTTGTCCCTGATCTTTTCCGCCTCGTCATTCCGTCCCAATTGCAGGTAAGCGTAGACCAGATAATCCAGGGCATGAAACTCGTCGCCCCGATCTCCGTGCTTTCGTGCTGCTGTTACCGCGGCCACGTTCGAAGAAATCGACTCCTCCCACAATCCGAGCCGCGTGTAGATATGCGACGGCATGTGCAGCGCGTGTGGCAAGTCGGGAGCGATCTTGGAGTAGGCCCGTGCCACTGTCACACCCTGTGATGCGAGCGCCGGATTGTCATACGCATGGATCAGATAGTGCGCCGCTCCGGGATGATCGGGATGCGACGCAAACAGAGGGTCGAGAATTGCCGCTGCTTTCCGCTGATTGTCATACGTCTTGTCCTCCGGCGCAGCGGTCGCCACCAGCGCCAGCGCATAGAAAATCGCCGCTTCCTGATCTTTTGGATTTCGCTCGTATACTCCTCCCATCGCATCGCGATAGGTTTTGGCGCGAGCCGCGTGGCCTTGCTTCTCCCAGCCGTCATAGAATTTGCCGAGCGCCTCGACGAATTCTTTTTCCCGCGGTGTCGCCGGCTTCAATTCGCGCGCCTTCTGAATCTCAGCGAAGCCGCGTTGCAATTCCGCCGGCCCTGGCCAGGGGTCCCACAGTTGATGGTATTCCGTCATCGCCAGGCCCCAATGCGCCATGGCGCAGCGAGGATCTATCACGGCCGCATCGCGAAATGCCTCGGCGGACTCTTCATAGGTGAATGAATGCAGGAGCGCGATGCCGCGCGTGAACGATTCTTGCGCTTTGGCCGTGCACGACACCCGAAATTCCACGGTTCCGAGGGATCCCGCTGCTCCGTGCGCCCCATGCTCTTGTCCGCACGCGGCTTTGCTACTCAAAAGCAATAAGAGTCCGAGGGCGCACAACCGCTTGATTGTCTCTTTGCTCGTTCTTCCCAAGTCAGGACTCCTGCTGGAAAATCATTTGCCCTCGATGGTAGTTCTCATGGTCTAAAGCGTCAATCCAACCCTGATTTGTTGCATTCATTCCACCGCTTGCCGAAAACTTGTCGCACACCCTCGCACAGAGTAGACTTTTCGCCTGCATTAGCTTGGGAGGTATCTCCATGCCCCGCACGGTTCGCTGTGGCCTGATTCAGGCACGATGTGAATGGTCTCCGGAAAGGTTTTCGCTCGCCGACATCAAGAAGAAAATGATCGCCAAGCACGAGCGCTTGATCGCCAACGCCGCCAAGAAAAAAGTGCAAATCCTCGGTCTCCAGGAACTCTTCTATGGCCCGTACTTTTGTGCCGAGCAGCAGACTCGCTGGTACGAATTGACTGAGCGCATCCCTGACGGACCTACCATCTCGCTGATGCAAAAACTCGCCAAGAAATATCAGATGGTCCTCGTCGTCCCAGTCTACGAAGTGGAGATGACCGGCGTTTACTTCAACACCGCTGCCGTCATTGACGCTGACGGCCGCTACCTCGGCAAATACCGCAAGCACCACATTCCGCATTGTCACCCGGGCTTTTGGGAGAAGTTTTATTTCACGCCCGGAAACGCCGGCTATCCCGTCTTCCAGACTCGCTACGCTCGCGTCGGCGTGTACATTTGCTACGATCGCCATTTCCCCGAGGGCGCGCGCATCCTCGGCCTCAACGGCGCGGAAATCGTCTACAACCCCTCCGCCACCGTTGCCGGCCTCTCCGAATATCTTTGGGAACTCGAGCAGCCCGCCCACGCCGTCGCCAACGCCTATTTCGTCGCCGCCATCAATCGCGTCGGCACGGAAGCTCCCTGGAAAATCGGCGAGTTTTACGGCAAGAGCTACTTTTGCGACCCGCGCGGGAAAATCGTCGCCCAGGCCAGCCGCGATAAGGACGAACTGCTCGTCGCGGAATTGAATCTCGACGAGATTCAGAAAGTCCGCGACACCTGGCAGTTCTACCGCGATCGCCGCCCGGAATCGTATGGCGAAATCGTGCGCACGCAAGCCGCGACCAGCGCCGCAGCCAGCTAGGTTATGTTCCGCCTCCCGGCAAACGCAGTTGCGATTCGCGATAAGGAGATGGGAGCAGACCTTCACGATGAGTGAAATTCACAGCGCCGCGCTTCGCGCCGAAACCATTCAGAACAGTTCGCTCTACAACAAGGACCTCGCTCCCGTCCCCAGCGAACACCGCGTCTGGCGCACCTACAATTACGCCGCCCTGTGGATTTCCATGAGCGTGAACATTCCCACGTACATGCTCGCCAGCGGCATGATTGCCGGCGGCATGAACTGGAGACAGGCGCTCTTCACCGTGTTTCTCGGCAACGTGCTGGTGCTGATTCCTATGCTGCTCAACGCCCACGCCGGTGCGCAGTACGGCATCCCCTTCCCGGTTTTTGCGCGCGCTTCGTTCGGCGTTCTCGGCGCCAACGTCCCCGCCATTCTGCGCGCTCTTGTCGCCTGCGGCTGGTTCGGCATCCAAACCTGGATCGGCGGCGAAGCCATCAACGCCATGATCGTAGCGCTTGCGCCTTCTTGGGCGCGCTTTTCGTCCGGCCCGGCCATCTGCTTCGTTTTCTTCTGGTTCCTCAACGTTCTTGTAATTCTTCGAGGAATCGAAACCATCCGCTTCTTGCAGGGCATCTCCGCTCCGTTCCTGCTGCTCATCGGACTTGCTCTTCTTCTTTGGGCCCGCAGCAAGGCTGGCGGCTTCGGCCCCATGCTGGCCACGCCGTCGAAATTCCAGAGCTTCAATGAGTTTTTCCGCTTCTTCATCCCTTCGCTCACCGGCGTCGTCGGTTTCTGGGCCACTGTTTCATTGAACATTCCCGACTTCACGCGTTACGCCCGTGGCCAGCGCGATCAAATCGTCGGCCAGGCCCTCGGTCTTCCCGCCACGATGACTTTTTATTCCTTCATCGGCATCGCCGTCACGTCCGCCACTATGATCATTTTTGGCCAGGCGCTCTGGGATCCCGTCGCCGTTCTCTCGCGCCTCGGCAATCCTTTCGCTGTCGTTCTGGCGATGATCGCCTTGCTGATGGCCACTCTCAACGTCAACGTCGCCGCCAACGTTGTCTCTCCGGCCAACGATTTCTCGAATCTTTCTCCTCGCCGCATCAGTTTTCGCACCGGTGGACTCATCACCTGCGCCATGGGCATCGTCATGCAGCCCTGGAAATTGATGGCCGATTACGGCAGCTACATTTTCGGCTGGCTCGTCGGCTATTCCGGCTTTCTCGGCCCCATCGCGGGCGTCCTCATTTGTGATTACTTCATCGTGCGCAAGAAATTCCTCGTCCTCGAAGATCTTTATCAACGCAATGGCGTCTACGAATACTCACGCGGCTTTAACTGGACCGCCGTTGCGGCGCTGGCTGCTGGCGCGGCCGTCGCTTTTGTCGGCCTGGTGTTTCCGCCCTTGCGCGTCCTCTACAACTACGCTTGGTTCGTCGGCTTCCTGGTCAGCTTCTTTATCTATTTCGCCCTGATGAACCGCGTCGCGCCGGTTACGCAGCCGGCCGACGGGTAGCACAGGCATTCCTGCCTGTGCTCTTACGGCCTAAAGCGTATCTTCGAGGTTCAAATCGAAGACAGATTCAGGGTTGCTACTGGGAGGAGGCTCAATTCTTATGGACTTCGGCATCACCATTAAGCCCGATATCTCAATAGACCGCATCCTCAGCCTCACGCGCCATGCCGAATCCTCCGGCTTCTCTTTCGGCTGGATTTTCGATTCTCACGTCATCTGGAAGGAGCCCTTCCCGCTCCTCACTCTGATGGCCTCCAACACCCAAAAAATGCGCCTCGGTACTTGCGTAACAAATCCAGCCGTCCGCGACGTCACCGTTTCCGCCAGCCTCTTCGCCACTTTGAATCTTGCCTCCCAAGGCCGAATGGAGCTAGGCATTGGCCGCGGCGACAGTTCCCGTCGCGTTCTCGGCAAGAAGCCCACCACGCTCGAAAACCTCGAGGAATTCGTCCGCATCTTCCGCAACTTGAATGCTGGCAAGACAGTTGACCTCGACGGCGTCTCCACAAAATTCCCTTGGGCCAGCGGCGAAATTCCCCGCGTCTGGGTTGCCGGCTATGGCCCCAAAGCCTTGCGCACTGCCGGTCGCATGGGCGACGGCGTGATTCTCCAGTTTGCCGATCCCGACCTGATCGACTGGTGTCTCGGCTTTGTTCGCGAAGGCGCCAAGGAAGCCGGCCGCGACTTCAGCAAAATCGAAGTGATGGCCGCCGCCCCCGTTTGGCCCTCGGGCGATCTGAAAACCGCGCGCGAACACGTTCGCTGGTTTCCCGCCCTCGTTTCCAATCACGTATTGGACCTCATCTCCAAATACAAGCCGGAAGAACTGCCCCCGGCGCTGACCTCTTTCGTCAAAGACCGTGGCAAGTATGACTATCTGCACCACTGCGAAGTCGGCAGCGATAACGCCGAATTCGTCAGCGACGAAGTCGTCGACCGTTTCTGCATCATCGGCCCCATCGACGAGCACCGCAAAAAGCTCGACCGCCTCCGCAAAGTCGGCGTCACCCAATTCAACATCTACCTCATGTGTGGCGACGAAGAAAAAACTTTGGACGTGTATAAACGCGAAATCGTGCCCCACTACAACCACTGACTACTCCAGCGCCTCATTCCCTTAACTTTTTTCTTGACATTTTCTCAATTTTAGATATACTGCATTTGTAGATTACTAGCTATGGACTGCGGAAGCCTGCTCCCGCTTTTCCTTTTTGAGCCGCAATTTCCGCTCGTGTGCTCTGAAACAACCAAAAACCCGTCCTTTAGAATCAATCACTTACGAATTGCTTTTTCTGTAAGTCTTTTCTTTTGATATTCATGCAAAATGATGGGGGGTGGGGGGATGCATGGTTTCATCCCTTCCCATTTGCTTCCGAGTTAATCAGAATCTGTTCCCGCTTCAGCAGAGGACTTGCACATGCGCTTTGACACCGTAATTCGCAACGGCACGGTCGTGACTGCCACAGACACCTCCCTCGCTGACGTCGGCATCGCGGGCGACAAGGTCACTGCCATCGCCGCTCAGCTTCCAGCGGAAAACGCCACGCGCATCGTTGATGCCTCCGGCTGCCTCGTCATTCCCGGCGGCATCGACGTGCACACGCACCTCGACATGCCCTTCGGCGGCACGACCAGCGCCGACGATTTCCAGACTGGCACCATCGCCGCCGCGTTCGGCGGTACCACCACGCTCATCGATTTCGCCATCCAGTACAAAGGCCAAACCCTCCGCCAGGCCTTTGACACTTGGATGAAAAAGGCCTATGACAAAGCCGTCACCGACTACGCTTTCCACTGCATCATCACCGACCTCGGCTCCGCCCAGCTTGAGGAAATGGGCCAGCTTATTCGCGAAGGCATTACCAGCTTCAAGCTCTTCATGGCCTACCCGGGCGTCTTCATGCTCGATGACGCCACCATCTTCAAGGCCATGCGTCAGGCAGCAAAACACAGCGGCCTCATTTGCATGCACGCAGAAAACGGCGGCGCCATCGACGTCATCGTTCAGCAAGCCCTCGCCGAAGGGAAACGCGCGCCGAAGTATCACGCGCTCACCCGCCCCACCACCGCTGAAGCCGAAGCCACTTCCCGCGCCATCGCCCTCGCGGAAATGGCCGGAGCGCCCGTTTACATCGTCCATCTCTCCTGCAACGACGCACTCGAAAAAGTCCGCGAAGCCCGCGACCGCGGCCTTCCCGCCTACGCCGAAACCTGTCCGCAATACTTGTATCTCTCTCTCGAAAATATGGACGCGCCCGGATTTGAAAGCGCCAAATACGTTTTCACTCCGCCGCTCCGCGAAAAGTGGAATCAGGAAAAACTCTGGCAGGGCCTCGCCAAAGACACGTTGCAAGTCGTCTCCACCGACCACTGTCCCTTCTGCTTCAAGGAGCAGAAGGAACTCGGGAAGGACGACTTCACCAAAATTCCCAACGGCGGCCCTGGCATCGAGCACCGCTTAAGCCTCGTCTATACCGGCGGCGTCCACGGCAAGCATTTTTCGCCCAATCGTTTTGTCCAGCTCGTTGCAACCGCACCGGCAAAACTCTTCGGCCTCTACCCGCGCAAAGGCACCATCGCCGTCGGCTCCGATGCCGACCTGGTCATCTTCGATCCCAATCACGAGGAAGTCATCAGCGCCAAGACCCACCACATGCGCGTGGATTATTCCATGTTCGAGGGCATCAAGATCAAAGGCGCGCCCAAAACCGTTTTCTCCCGCGGCCGCACCGTCATCGAGTCCGGCAAATTCGTCGGCCGCCCCGGCGCAGGCCAATTCCTCCGCCGCCAAACCTACGCTGGCTTATAGCGATGTTTAGTGCTTGTTCTCGACAGCTTGTGAGTACGTCTGGTTATTCGGATCCAGCTCATGTGCTCTCTGGTAGGCGGCCATCGCCGCAGGCATGTTGCCCATCCGGTGGTAGGCGATTCCCAAGTCGAACCAGTAGGAGGATTCCTTCGGCTGAAGTCTGGCTGCATCACGCAACCATCGAGCGGCTTCCTCATTTTTGTCGGCGAGCAGGGCGTCGTAACCCCATTTCCCTTCCTCGAAACCAACCTTGCCTGAAAGGTTGATAGTCGGTCGGCCAAGCGTGGCCCCCCATAACCCGAATATATCGATTACAGCGATGGTGCCGCCTATTAGCAAGCGGCGACTGGGTTGCGTGATGGCAAAACCAACTAGGGCACCAAGGACAGCGCCTGCGCCATGTGCAACGTTTGCGACGGCAAAGGTGTGCGTGATAGTCGTAATAATGCAAATCACAAACCATCCAATGAAGAGGTTCACCGTCCTTCGGTCAATTGCCCCGCGAAAGCGCTCGTCACGGTCGGAAACGACGCACAATAGGCCAAAAAGGCCGTATCCCACTCCGGACAGCCCAACGCCGCCTCGATCGAATGCAAAATCCAAAGAGTTGCTTCCCACCGCAAGGAATAAGAAGAGTAAAAGGGTCTTCCCATGTCCGTAGGTTCGCTCAACGGGAGTTCCAAGAACCCACAGCCAATAAAGGTTGAACGTAAGATGCAGAATATCAAGATGGGGAAGGATGCTGGTCACAAGCCGCCAAAGCTGCCCGCGACGAATCTCAGCATTCTCGAAGAATGGCGTGATGTCTACCTTGGCCCACCAAGCAATGGTTACGACAACCGCCAAAGCTCCAAAGCCAACAACAACGGGGTATTTTGGAATTTCGGTCCATTTGGGGATAGTGGCCATAATCACTCCGACTTTTGCTTGTCTTGCAAGGAACGCGGACACCTTCTTTCAGCAGAGTATTTTTTGAGATTATCAGGCTAGTCCCCTGAGACAACTGACAGAACTTCCATGAATTCGTAACAGTAATTGCTAAACGGCTGTTCTTGACGCTTTTCTTTCCCTCCTGCTATTGTGAGAAGTTATCTTGGGCTTAGTGTACCTACTGAGCGCCGGGGCTCCTGTGGAGGGAGCGTTTCTGACTCATGGGCCTCACCAAACTGGTAATCCGGGGCGCGCGCCAGCACAACCTGAAAAACATCAGCGTCGAAATCCCCCGGAACAGCCTCACGGTCATCACCGGTCTTTCCGGCTCGGGAAAATCCTCGCTGGCGTTTGACACCATTTACGCAGAGGGCCAGCGCCGCTACGTGGAATCGCTTTCCGCCTACGCGCGCCAGTTTCTCGACCAGATGGAGCGCCCCGAAGTTGACGTCATCGAAGGACTCTCTCCTTCGATCGCCATCGAGCAGAAAACGACCACGCGCTCGCCGCGCTCCACCGTCGGCACCATCACCGAAATTTACGATTATCTCCGCGTCATCTATGCGTCCGTCGGTGTTCCGCACTGTCCGAATTGCGGAAAGCCCATCACGCGCCAGTCCAGCGAGCAGATCGTTCAATCCATCCTGCACGGCGAAATCTGCAAGTCGGACGACCGCATCATGATCCTCGCGCCCATCGTCCGTGGGCGCAAAGGTGCGTATCGCAAGGAGCTTGAAAAATTCGCGCACGACGGCTACGTCCGCGCGCGCATCAACGGCGAACTTTACCAGCTTGATGAACTCCCGGTCATCGACAAGCGCAAGAACCACACCATCGAAATCGTCATTGACCGCCTGCTTGTCAAGCAAGGCATCGCTGCGCGCCTCGAGCAATCCATCGCCACCGCGCTCAAATTGGCCAGCGGCCTTGTCACCGTCGCCATCGTCGGCGGCAAGGAACACACGCTTTCCGAAAAGCTCGCGTGTTCCGATTGCGGTATCTCCGTCCCGCAACTCGAGCCGCGCTCCTTCAGCTTCAATTCGCCGTACGGAGCATGCCCCGCGTGCAACGGACTCGGCTCAAAATACGCTTTCGATCCTTCAAGGATTATCAATGACTGGAGCCGTCCGCTTTTTGATGGCGCCCTCGGCCCAGGCTCCGGCTCCGCGATTCTCAAGCGCACGCTCGAACTGGGCGCCTACGCCCACGGCTTCGATCTCGAAACGCCGTTTGAGAAATTCCCCGCGCGTATCCAGAACATGCTCTTGTATGGATATCCTCCGTCGAACGCTCGATCGGATGGCGAATCAACACAGAAGAAATCCAAAGCAGAAAAAGGTTTTCGCTTTCCGGGCATCCTGAAATTTCTCGAACGCAATTTCGAAGAGTCCAGCTCAGACACTTATCGCGAGTGGATGACCCAATACATGTCCGCCACGCTGTGCAGCGTCTGCCACGGCAAGCGCTTGCGGCCCGAATCTCTCGCGGTCAAGCTAGCCGGTTGTTCCATCGCCGATTTCACGGCGTTTTCACTTACCGCCGCGCGCCCGGCCGTCGACAAGATGCTCGCTCAGCTCACCGAACGCCAAAAGGAGATCGCCGCGCGTCCGCTCGAAGAAGTCGCCGAGCGTATCGATTTCCTGCTTGCCGTCGGCCTCGGCTACCTCAGCCTGGACCGCTCCGCCGCCACGCTCTCCGGCGGTGAAGCCCAGCGCATCCGCCTGGCGACGCAAATCGGTTCGCGGCTTCGCGGTGTCCTCTACGTTCTTGATGAACCGAGTATCGGCCTCCACGCGCGAGACAATGCACGCCTCCTCGGCTCGCTCGAGCATCTCCGCAATCTTGGCAACACCGTCCTGGTCGTCGAGCACGACGAAGACACCATCCGCCGCGCCGATTTCGTCGTCGACCTCGGCCCCGGCGCCGGCAACGCGGGCGGCTACCTTGTCGCGCAAGGCAAGCCCGCACAAATCGAAGCCACGGCCGAATCGCTCACCGGCCAATACTTAAGCGGCGCGTCGAAAATTGCTGTCCCCGAAAAACGCCGAAGTCTAAACGGCAAAGCGATACAAATTCTAGGTGCTAGCGCGAACAATCTCAAAGAAGTGGACATCACGATTCCGCTTGGATTGCTCACAGTCGTAACCGGCGTCTCCGGCTCCGGCAAATCCACGCTTGTCAACGACATTCTCTATCGCGCGCTCGCGCAGAAACTCTATCGCTCGTCCGAAGCTCCTGCCGCGCATCGCGAAATCATCGGAGCCGACCAAATCGACAAAGTCATCGAGATCGATCAAGCGCCGATCGGTCGCACACCGCGATCGAACCCTGCGACTTATACCGGTGTGTTCGCTCCGATCCGCGATCTCTTTGCCATGCTTCCGGAATCGCGTGAGCGCGGCTATCGCCCCGGCCGGTTTAGCTTCAACGTAAAAGGCGGCCGCTGCGAAGCCTGCCAGGGCGACGGCCTCCGCCGCATCGAAATGAATTTTCTTCCCGACGTTTACGTGATGTGCGAAGTGTGCCGTGGACGCCGCTACAATTCGGAAACGCTCGCCGTGCGCTACAAAGGCCATTCCATCAGCGATGTTTTGAATCTGCCTTCTTCCGACGCGCTGAAGCTTCTAGAAAATATTCCGCAAATTCAGCAAAAACTTTCAACGCTCGTCGAAGTCGGCCTCGGCTACGTCACGCTCGGGCAGTCCGCTACTACTCTTTCCGGCGGCGAAGCCCAGCGCATCAAGCTCGCCCGCGAGCTCTCCAAGCGCCAGACCGGCCGCACGCTCTACATCCTCGACGAACCCACCACGGGATTGCATTTCGATGATGTGCGAAAACTTCTCGATGTTCTCCAGCGCCTCGTCGATCTAGGCAACACCGTGCTCATCATCGAGCATCATCTCGACGTCATCAAACAAGCCGACTGGATCATCGACCTCGGTCCCGAAGGCGGCGAAGGCGGCGGCCGCATCGTCGCACAAGGTCCGCCCGAACTGGTCGCCCGCATAAAAAAATCCTATACCGGCCAGGTCCTCGCCCGCGTCCTCGGCATCTCCAACAACGGTCACCACAATGGCAACGCGAAATAGCTGGCGCGCCGTAGCATCGGTCCTCTTTTCCTCGATCGTGGCGTGTCTACTGGGACTGGGAGGATTTCTTGGAGGCTCGTACGTCCGGAGCCATTGCGGCCCGCCATGAGGTGACCCTGATGAAAGTGATGCTTACTCTTGCGGGCTTCTGGTTGGCGGGGCTATTGCGATTGCCGGGAGTACATTGTCCTTGTGGAAATTTTGGCCCGGGGCCTCGCTCGCGGAAATCATCATTAACCGGCGGTGAAATTGGCGGAGCATGATCCACTCCTCAGTCTCGCCTTCGCTTGGTATTACGAACCGTGCGGGTTAGAGTATCCCCTACTCCATGAGCAACTATTCCATCCAGCCTCTGTCTCTTGGCGCGGTGCGTACCTATCCGCTCGCTTCGCGCAAAAGCAAAGTCAGTGTCCGCGATTTCGCGAAACCGTCCGGCACGAACAGCTCCCTCACAAAATTTCTCGATTCACTGCCGGACATTCTTACGGGAGAAGATCTACGCAATCTCCTCAGCGCGATTCATATTGCACGCAAACAGCGGAAAGCCATTCTCTGGGGGATCGGCGGGCACGTCATCAAAGTCGGCCTCGGCCCTGTCCTGATCGATCTGATGAAACGCGGATTCGTCTCCGGAATCGCCATGAACGGCGCGGCGCTTATCCATGATTTTGAAATTGCGCTCGCCGGAAACACTTCCGAAGATGTAGAAGCCGGTCTTGGCGACGGCCAATTCGGCATGGCCGAAGAAACAGGAGAATATCTGAACGAAATCGCCAAACTTGCTCACCGCATTCGGATTGGCTACGGGGAAGCTGCCGGGCAATTTCTTTCCAGCGGCGTCATCGAAGTGAAACACGCCGATTTCAGCGTCCTCGCCGTGGCGTACAAACACCGCATCCCCGTGACGATTCACCTGGCCATCGGCACGGACATCCCGCACATGCATCCAGCGGCTAACGGCGCGGCGCTGGGCGATGCCACGCATCACGATTTCCGTTTGTTCTGCGCGCTTTTGCAGCTGATGCATCCTGGAGGCGTTTATCTAAATTGGGGTTCCGCGGTTCTTCTGCCCGAGGTTTTTCTGAAAGCGATTTCCGTGGTGCGCAATCTCGGCATTCCACTCCGCCCTATTACCACTGCGAACTTCGACTTTATCCAGCACTACCGTCCGTTGCAGAATGTAGTGAAGCGCCCCACCGCGGCGGCCGGCGGACGCAGCGGACCTGAATCGCACGGCTACGCCATTACCGGCCACCACGAGTTGCTTATGCCGCTCGTCGCCGCCGCGTTGGCTGCCGGCTGGCCCAAGAAACGCAGAACGGGGAAACGATGAGCCACTCTGAAGACGATCCGCCGAAGCCGCTAGAGCCGAATTTCGACTCGGAGCCCTTGAGCAGCGATAGGTCCGCATCATCTTCCGCAGAGCCCGTCTCTGAATTTCTTGGTGGCGACCCCATCTCTTTTGCGGCCGCCACTCCTTGTAAAGCAAAGCCTCTTCTGCCTGAAGACCTGTGCATCTCTTGGTCCTGGGCACATCTCATTGTGTTCTTGGTTTTCGGCTTTGGCAGCCTGCTGATTGTGCAAGTCGGCGCCGTATTGCTGCTCTCCGCTAACAAGCACCTCACGCAAAAACAACTGCAGCAGATGATCGAGTCCAAGCCGCAATTCCTGGTCGGCACAAACGTTCTCTGGTACGCATTGCTTTTTCTTTTTCTCTACATGACTCTCGCGGTCCTGCGCGGCCTTCCCTTTTGGCGTTCTCTCGGCTGGAAGAGACTCAGGTCCGATCCCTCTACTGGCAAGGGCAACCCGTGGATGTATTTCCTTTCCGGCTGCGGCTTGGCCATTTTCGTGGCCTTAGCCAGCTCGCGCGTCAAGAACGTGGATCACGTTCCCATTCAGCAGCTCTTCAAGAGCCGCACCGGCGCCATGCTGCTCATGGCCATGGCGGTTTTCGTCGCTCCACTGGTCGAAGAAACGGTTTTCCGCGGTTACCTGTACCCGCTTTTCGCCAGTAAATTTTCGGGCCTTGCGCAAAATGCTGGGGCCGATCCTCCCGGCGCCATCCGGTTCGGCACTTTTGTCGGCATTGTTATCACTGGAACCTTGTTTGGCCTCATGCACGGCGCACAACTCGGATGGACCTGGGGCCTTGTGGGCCTCCTGACTCTCGTCGGCATTATCTTCACGTTTGCACGGGCCTGGACCGGAACGGTTCTCGCGAGTTTTCTCCTTCACCTCGGCTACAATTCTATGATCGCCATCACCTCGATCATCGCGACCAAGGGCTTCACGCAGATGCCTCCGAGCCCCTGAATTTGCACGATGGCGCAATTCGTTTTCGGCCCCGGCCTCCGCTACAATTGGAATTCGTGAGAACATCGAGCGCAAGCGCATGTACGTAGCACAACCCATCAAATGGACGGAGCACGGCGTGGTCATGCTTGACCAGCGCCGCCTTCCCGCTGAAGAGATTAGCTACACCTACACGGATTACCGTGAAGTCGCCAAAGCTATTCGCGAAATGGTCATTCGCGGCGCTCCGGCGATTGGGGTGGCCGCCGCGATGGGCGTCGCCCTCGGCGTTCTGCATTCTTCGGCAAAATCCAAAGAAACACTGCAGAGAGAACTTGCAGAAGTCTGTGCGGCGCTCGCAGAAACTCGACCCACTGCTGTCGATCTCACCTGGGCGCTCGAGCGCATGTGTGTCCGCTTTGCTGAGCTCAGCAATGAAACCCCCGACATCGAAAAAATCAAAAAGGGCATGGTTGAAGAAGCAAAGCTAATCCATCACGAGAAAAAGTCCACGGATGAGGCAATCGGGCGCTTTGGAGCGGAATTCATGCCGCGCGAAGGCCAGGTGATGACGCAATGCAACGCCGGCGCGCTCGCCACCGCTGGCATCGGCACGGCGCTCGGAGTGATTCGCGTGGCGTTCGAGCAGGGAAGAAAGCTCCACGTGCTTGTGCCTGAGACGCGGCCGTATCTTCAGGGCGCCCGCCTTACAGCGTGGGAATTACACAAAGGCGGAATTCCGCTCACGCTCATCACCGACAATATGGCAGGCCACTTTTTGAAATCAGGAAAAGTCGGCGCGATCGTTACTGGCGCGGACCGCATCGCCGCCAACGGCGATACCGCCAATAAGATCGGCACCTACCAGATCGCCGTACTCGCCAAAGAAAATAATGTGCCGTTTTATATTGCCGCGCCCGTTTCTACTTTCGATTTATCCATACCGGATGGCGAGCATATTCCGATCGAAGAGCGTTCCGCCGATGAAGTCACGCATCTCCAGGGCGTTCGCATCGCGCCGGATGTTCACGCCGCGCATCCCGCCTTCGACGTTACTCCCGCCCGGTACATCGCGGCGATCTTTACGGAACGCGGTGTCGCCCGCGCGCCTTATATCGACTCGCTTCGCTCTCTCGCCGCTTCCCGCGACACTGTTGCCACCGCTCGCAGCTAATAGAGTCGCGATCCGTCGTGACTGGATTTTCCTACTCTTGTTTTATCGAAGCTCCGGCCTGCGTGATGCTTCCCTGCAGCAAGTCAGTTTTGATGGTCATTTTCTGATGCGCAAGCAGATTGACCTCTGTTTCGAAAGCTTGGTATCCGGCAAGAGCAATCTTGATGCGGTGTTTCCCGGGGCTGACGAGCATGCCGTGCCCCACGCCGCTGAATTCAGTGACGGTTCCGGCGAAAGCGTCATCCACAAAAACCGCAGCCCGGTCTGGAGTGACTTTTAGTTTGATGAGAGAAGTAACAGTTGGCAGGCGAGTCCGAGGGTCCTTCAGCATCACAACTTGCACCTCGGTTTTCTTGTGCGGTTCCACGACGACCTTCTTCGTGAAATCCGTATACCCTGCCTGACGAATGGCGATCTCGTGTTCGCCGGGCATAAGCAAGAGTTTCTTCTCAGCCTTCAGCTCATCGACGTAGCCTAGATATTGTCCATCGACCCAGACTCCGGATGTTTTATCGGCTTTAGTCTTTCCGACCAATTTCACCTCGCCCAGGACCTGGCTCTGAGCGTGGGCTGTGAAAGGGACAATCAGGAGGGACAACGCAAGGCAGAAAACCGCATTGCGCACTACGAATTGAATATTCATCCGCTACCCCCAGGAACGCGCTATCTGGAATTCTGAATCGCCTGGGTACGATTCAACTCCCCCTCGAACAGGGTGTAACCAGTATTCTAACCGCAAACCTGCGCAATCGGCGCGTTGTTTTATGCCTGGGGACTGACCGGCGGCAGTCAGTTCTGAATGCCCATCTGAATCAGAAAGTACGTATAATCAAACGCCGTCTCATGCAGGCGATCATATCGGCCGGAGGCGCCGCCGTGCCCGGCTGGATTCATGTTGGTCTTCAGGATCATCGTATTGTGGTCCGTTCGAATCGCGCGCATCTTGGCGACATATTTGGCTGGCTCCCAGTACATCACCTGGCTGTCATTGAAGGACGTTCTCACCAGCATGTTGGGATAGCTTTTCGGCTCAATGTTGTCGTACGGCGAGTAGGTAATCATGTAATCGAAAGCGGGCTTTTGCTTGGGATTACCCCACTCCTCGAATTCGCTGACGGTGAGAGGCAGAGACTCGTCGAGCATGGTGTTCATGACGTCCACGAACGGAACGCCCACCAGGGCGGCGTGAAATAAGTCCGGCCGCATATTCAGGACGGCGCCCATCAAGAGGCCCCCGGCGCTTCTTCCTTCGATCACCAAGCGGTCCTTCGAACCATATCCTTGGGCCGCGAGATATTCGGCAGAGGAGATGAAATCGGTGAAGGTGTTCTTCTTGTGCATCATGCGGCCGTTGTCGTGCCAGGCTTTGCCCATTTCGCCGCCGCCGCGAATGTGCGCGACCGCTGCTACGACCCCGCGATCGACCATGCTGAAGAGGTTGGAGTTAAAACTGATGTCGTAAGGATATCCGTAGGAACCATAGCCGGTTAGATAAAGCGGACCCTTTCCATCCAGCTTGGCGCCTTTGAGATGTACGACGGTGATGGGAATCTTCACGCCATCGGATGCCGTCGCAAAAATGCGCTCCACTTGATAGCGCGTGCGGTCATAGCCTCCGGGTACTTCTTTCTGCTTGAGCAAGGTGGTGCTGCCGCTCGCCATGTCGTATTCGAACACCGACTGCGGAGTGATGAACGACTGGTAGCCGTAGCGGAACTTGGCCGTATCGTATTCACGATTGAGGTAGGGATAGTCGACATAAGCCGGCTCCGGAAATTCGAGGCGGCGGGACTCTCCGCTTTGCAGGTTGGTGACGCGAATTTGCGGCAAGCCCTTCTCCCGTTCGTAAGAAATGTAATAGTTCTTGAAGAAATCCGTATCATCGAGCATCACATCGGCGCGATGCGGCACGACCTCCTGCCAATTCTTGCTGCCGGGATCGGAAACGGGGACCTTCACCAGGCGGAAATTACGCCCTGTATCGTTGACGCGGATGTAGAAGAAATTGCCATTGTGGTCCGGGTAGTACTCAACGTCCTGTTTGCGAGGTTCCATGAGTTTCCATTCCGCCATGGGTTGATCGGCAGGGATGTAGCGCGCTTCGCTGGTGGTGTGACTGCCGGAGATCAGCAATAAGTAGGCCTTGCTGCGCGTTTTGCCGGTGCCAATGTCGAACCTTTCGTCCTTTTCTTCGTAGAGGAGCGTGTCCGGACCGGCGGTGCCGACATTGTGACGATAGAACTGATTCGAGCGTTTCGATACCGCGTCCTCCGTGGTGTAGAAGATGGTTTTGTTGTCGTTGGCCCAGGCGACGGAGTCGACGCGCTCGGCGTGGTCCGGTAGCAGTTTGCCGGTGCGCAAATCCTTTACGGCCAGGGTGAACTGGCGAAATCCGGTGTTGTCGGTGGTGTAGGCCAGCAGGTTGCCGTCGTCGCTGACGTTGTATGCTCCGAGCGACATGAACTTCTGCCCTTTGGCCAGTTCATTTACGTCCAGCACAATTTCTTCGGAAGCGTCCATGCTGCCCTTTTTCCGGCAGCGGATGGCGTATTGCTTCCCGGCCTCCGTCCGCGTGTAGTAGAAGTAGCCGCCGTCCTTATAGGGCACCTCGACGTCCGTTTCCTTGATGCGGCTCAGCATTTCGTCGTACAGTTTTTTTTGTAAAGCTTCGGTGGGCTTCATCACCGCATCGGTGTAAGCGTTCTCGGCTTCCAGATAAGCTTTTACGTCGGGATTCTTCTTTTCGCGCAGCCAATAGTAGTTGTCCACCAAGGTGTGCCCGTTGATCTCCGTCGTCTTCGGAATTTTCTTCGCCACTGGCGGTGCTGGAAGCGAGGAGGAAGAATCGTCCGTCACAATCGCGTAGCCGGACGAAAGGATCAATGAGGCGAGGACAAGCGAACTCATTCGAAGGTAAGGCAAAGCAGGCTTTTTCATTGGATTTCCTTAATGAGACTGCAAAACTGTCTCATTCTATACCAACATCCGCGCAGCCGCGATAGCTTCCGGGCCCGAGCCAATATCGTGCACAAAATAAACCTGCGTATAATGTTTCGCGATGCCCTCTTGGTTCCGTGAAATGTCTCGTGCCTTCTTTCTCTTTCTGGTATTTCTGCCCATTCCTTCGTTGTACTCGGCTCCTTTGCCTTCTTTGAGTGGCGTGCTGCGCGACGCTGGAGGAAATCCAGTTGGCAAGGCCACGGTCAAGTTGATTGCAGCAGACAGCAAACAGGAGTACTCCGCGACGACTTCTGCGAGTGGCCAGTTTTCGTTCACTGGAATCGCGGCGGGCAGCCACACGCTCACGGTAAACCCGGGGAACAGAATATGGACTGCAGTCGATCCGGTAACTATCAAAGAGGAAACAACAGTCACTGCGGAAGTTCGACTGCCGGTAGAGGGGCAAATACTTCGCGTGACGCTCGCTCAGAACACAGCTTCTCCCCAGGCGAGTGGAGGCGAACATCTCTCGACGGGCGAGGTCTCCAGTTTGCCGCTGAATGAGCGGGACTTCAGCAAGCTCCTGCTGCTGGCCGCCGGCACCATGACGGACACCAACGGCGCGGCCAATTTCACGCAACAATTTGCGGTGAACGGTCAGCGAGGATCGGCTGCCGTGTTTGCCATGGATGGGGCAGACACCACCGATCCGGAACTCGGCGGGGCGACGTTCTCAAACTTTAACGTCGATGCCATTCAGGAAGTGCAATCCAGTTCCGGCGTCATGCCGGCGGACACAGGACACGGCGCGGCGGGATTCACGAACGTGATCACCAAGTCCGGAAGCGAACAAGTGCATGGAAGCGTGTTTGAGTTTGTGCGCAATGCTTCTTTCGACGCGCGAAATTTCTTCGATCACAAGAGCGACTTGGACACACGGCGCCTCCCGCCGTTTGCGCGAAATGAATTTGGCGTGACCAACGGCGGGCCGCTCTTCGTTCCGCACATTTACGACGGACGCGACAAGACATTTTACTTTGCGGAGTATCAGGGGTTCCGGCAAGTTCTGGGGACAACGCAGGTATTCCCTGTGCCGACGCTGGCGGAGAAGCAGGGAATCGACACAACCACTTTTCCCGGCGACACGCTAACGGTTCCGGTCAGCAGCAAGGTCGCGGCATTGCTGGCGAGCTATCCCTTGCCGAACGATCCTCAAGGGGCATTCGGGGCGCGCACCTATGCCACGTCTTCCAAGGTTGCCACCCGAACGGATCAAGCCTCGCTGCGGGTCGACCATCGCCTCTCGGAAAAAGCCACGCTATTTCTGCGTGCAAGCCGCAACCAGGTCACCGGGCCGACAACAAACCCGGATCAAACCGCGCTTGATCCCGATTTTGGCGTGAAGTTCCTCGATCACCAACGAAACGCGGCAATAAAATATTCCCGCGCGGCGACTCCACGCTTCAGCTATCAAACGACTATTGGCTACATTAGGAGCACTCCTCTTTTCCTCACCAGCAACCAGACGCAGCCCGCCATCGCCTTTGGCGACGGTCTTTTTCAGGGTTTCAATTCCGCGGACGGATCCGTATTCGGTTCCTATGGAAACGTTTATCAGTTCAAAGAAGACATGGTTTACGGGCGCGGCTCGCATTCCTTCAAATGGGGCGCGGAGCTGCGCTTCAACCGCGATACCACGATTTTTGGAACGAATCCCGACGGGCAGTACACCTTTGGGGGAGGCGCCGCGTATTCTCCCGCCCTGATTCCGTCGGCCAGCGGCCAGAATGATATTCATCCAGGAGACAAGTTGCCGGATTCATTGACCGGGCTACTGACTGCGACGCCTTATTCCTTCACGGTGACTGCGGCCGCGAGCCGGACCCCCAAAGGAAATAAGTTTGACGAAGCGGCTGTCCGCCGCGAAGCCTACAATTTTTATTTCCAGGATACGTGGAAAGCCACGGCGCAAATAAGCATCAATTATGGATTTCGCTACGAAACGAACAGCCGGATCCATGAAGCGAAACACCGCACGTCGCTGGCACTCCCTGTCGGGCCCAACGGAGAGCCAGCAGGATATTTGACTCCCGGCGCGACGCAGATCTACGTGTACAATCCGCAGCCTGCTTATGCCATGGACTGGAGCGGATGGGGCCCGCGGCTGTCTGTGGATTTCGGACTGACCAAACACACGACGCTCCACGCCGGCGGCGCGGTCACCACCATTCTTCCCAACCTCTGGCTGCAGAACTATGTCACCGGCGCATTTCCCTTCGTGTTTCAGCCCTTGCTGATAGCGCAGCCCGGCTCTCCGCTGAATTTTCAGGATTCTGTTGCTACCCTCAGCCTTCCTCCGGTCTATACCACGCAGGGTGGGCTGCTGTTTGCGTCTGGAAGCAGCAGCAATGTTCCCGCGAACACGCCGATGGACGTGCAGCGATTTCAAAACGATTTGGCGGCGCTCACTCCCGGCAATCAGGTGCAATTATTCACGGCGATCAGCTTCGATGCACGTTTTCACAACGGGTATATCGCCACGCAAACGCTGGGGATCGATCATGAAATCGGTAGCGTCAAGCTGAGCGCTTCGTATGTGGGCACCGCTGGAGTCCACCTTGCCAGCGTGCTCTCACCGAATGGTTACGGAGGAGCGGAGCCGGCCTTCGCGCCTTACACGCAATTCAATTCAGCCGGGCAAGCTATCGGAGGATTCGGTCCTGAATCGGTGATGAGCTCTGGAGCGCATTCCAGCTATCACGCGCTCCAAACGAGCGCCAGCCAGAACAATTCCCGCGCAGGCCTCAGCTTCCAGGCCAGCTACACGTTTTCCAAGAGTATTGATGACACCAGCGCAGTGCCGGGGGGGATTTCCGGAAGTCCCGGCGTGATTTTGCAGACCTTGCCACAGGATCCCTTAAATCCAAGCGTCGACAAGGGGCCTTCCACTTTCGACGTGACGCACGTTTTCACGCTGAGCCTGATCCAATCCTTGCCGTTGGAACGCGTGCGCTTTCTTCAGGCGCTGGGTAAGAAATTTACCAGAGGCTGGCAGGTCTTGAACATTACGACGCTGACGAGCGGGTCTCCCTTCACGGTGTATTCCGGAGTCCAGCAAACCGGAATAGGCTTGGGCGGGACGGATCGCCCCGATCCTCTTGCCATGCCGATATTTTCCACGAGCCGCGCGGTTCGAGAGGACTACTTCGGCTTGGGCAAAGCAAACAGCTCGCTTTTCTCAATCCCAATCAACGTCCCTGGCGGGACCGGGCCATTCCATGGCCGCTTCGGCATTCTCGGCCGCGACACGTTTCGCGGTCCAGGCTTCCGCGATTTTGACCTGGCGCTGATCAAAGACACCGCGTTTGGTCACCGAGGAAAAGGGGAGTTCGCTGTGTTGCAATTTCGGGCAGAGTTGTTCAATATTTTCAACGAAGTGAATTTTGGTTTACCTTCCAACATCGTGCTGGGGAGCGGCTTTGGTGTCATCAGCAGGACGGCTGGGCCTTCGCGCCAGATTCAGTTCTCTCTCAAACTGAACTATTGACCTTCAAATGGAGTTAGGGTCTTGACCGCGGCCTCCTTTTGGGGGTAGCTTCACGCGTAAATTCCCGCATTCCTGTTTTGCTGTAAGGAGGCAACGCATGGTTTCTCTCACGGCACTTTTGCTGCCCATCCTGCTTTCGGCCGTCGTCGTGTTCGTGGCCAGTTCGATCATTCATATGGTGCTGAAGTATCACGTTAGCGACTACCGGCAGCTTCCCGCGGAGGACAAACTTCTTGCCACTTTGCGACCGGCCGGTTTGACTCCGGGCCTCTATCATTTCCCTTTTTGCTCCCATAAGGACATGAGTTCGCCCGCCATGCAGGAAAAATTCAAGCAAGGGCCAGTCGGGTTTCTAACCCTGTATCCCAATGGCCCAGTGGCCATGCCCAAGTTCCTCGGCATGTGGTTCGCCTATTGCCTACTCGTCGGCGTCTTTGTCGCCTATCTCACGGGACGCACAGTGATGCCGAGCGCGCCGTATCTGGCGGTGTTTCGCGTCGCCGGCACTGCCGCGTTTTTAGCCTTCGGGTTGGGACCTTTGGTCAACAGCATCTGGAAAGGGCAGTCCTGGAGCATGACGCTCAAGGAAGCGTTTGATGGGCTCGTCTACAGTTTGCTGACGGCGGGCACGTTCGGCTGGCTCTGGCCGCGGTAGGGCCGTCTAACGTGGTCCTGGACTGTTACTCGCGAGTCGTTTCCTTCTTCACGCCGATCGGAGCACGAATACGGTGTGCTGGCGATTCCGGAACTTCGCGAAGAAATCCAGCAACTGTTTCCACGGGAAATATTTTTTGTTGAGCAGTCGCACTCCGCGCGCGTCTTCTTCGCCGGTTACGATTTGCGCCTGCGCATCGACCCAGTCACCGAGCACTTTGCCGCGCATGTCGCACGGCGCGATCTTTACGCGCGGATTGTTGCGAATGCGTTTGACTTTTCCGGAAACGCCGATCGTGTAGACATATAGCCTGGCATCATTCGAATCGAGGCTCGACGACGAATCGGCCGCAAACCATACCGGCGTTTTCACGCCCGTGCCATCCTTCTTGAAAGTTTCGAGGTTGAGATACTTGTGCCCGGCAAATGCCGCAAACCCCATCGCCTTGCTCCCGCTCTCGCAGACCCTCGCGACAGCTATTCGATGCGTGCCATTTTACACGGGTCACAAACGCAAAGGGCGCTCCGATGCTGCCGGAACGCCCTTTGCGCCGCGTCGCCCAAGTTTCATTTTGCGTTCTTGTCTGCTTGCATCACCCCGAAAAGATTTCCCTCGGTATCCTCGAGATATGCGAAATAGCCAACCGTGGGGATCGGAGTTTTCGGCATGACTAGCTTGCCGCCCGCGCTCTGCACCGTTTTCACAGCGGCGTCGACAGAGTCCACGCCGATCGTGTTGGTGGTTGTCTTTACCTCCGTATTTTTCATGAGGCCGCCGTTGATTCCAGGGGTTCCTTCCGCTCCGGTGTTCACCAGCCAATAGTCCGTCGGACCGGGCCATTTCTCAATCTTCCAGCCGAAGGCTTTGCGGTAAAAATCGGCAGCGCGTTCGGGATTACTCGCCGGTATTTCAAAATGGACGACTCGAGACATAGTTTTCCTCCTAAAATTGATCGAACGAAGTTCTTGTACTATTTTCCTGGCTCGTCTAGTGGGTTGCCGCCGGAGTTGGCACCGCGCCGTAACGCTGCGTGGCGTAACCCACAATCAATCCGACGATGCTGCCAGGCAAAATGATTTCGAAATAGTAGCCGTGCTGCAAATAGGCGACGATGAACGCGAGCACAAATCCCACAGCCAGACCGAACAGAATGCCGAGCGGCACGGAATTCACCTTGCGCGCGAAAATGCCGGCCGCTACTCCAGCAATCAATCCCTTGATCGTCGAGCCGAAGATGATGCCCACCAATTGCGCTCGCACAGCGGGAGTGAACCAGGCTGACCCGCCGTCAATAGCGCCGAGCACGGCACCGAGCAGGAGCCCCAGGAGCACTTTGTTCATCGCGATCCTCCGATCGAATTCCCATTGCTTCTATGGTTCTATACAACAAACTCTGGATTTCCTTTAAGCCTATCTGTGAAGAAAAAGCAGAATCAGGACGCGCATCGCCAAGTACGCTGCAACCAACAAGATAAAGAAGCGATAGCGCCGGTAAGAGCGCCCGGCCTTCTCCAGAAGGGTCTCTTTGTGGGCGCCGACAGCGAGCCCGTCCAGGTAGCGCGAAATGTCCAGAGCCATCTCTTGAACATCGGGATAGCGCTCTGCCGGAGACGCGGCGGTTGCCTTTGCACAGATGGCTGACAGTGATTTGTCGATGCGGACTGCTCCTGGCGTAGAGCCTCTTTCCCGGTTGCCGGTAAGAATGAATCGCAGCAGGGCGCCGAGGGAAAAAATGTCGCTCCGAGCGTCCACGAGTTCCACGTCACCGCGAGCTTGTTCGGGGGACATGTAACCAGGCGTGCCCAGGATGGTGCCATGTCCGGTCACGACGGAGACTTCCGTGGAATCGCCCGAAAGTGCAGATTGTTTTGGTTTCTCGAAAATTGTCGCATCGGGATCGGCGGCGCGAGTGGTCTTCGAGTCGCCGGAACGCAGAATTTTTGCCAGGCCCCAGTCCATCACCAGGACTTCGCCGAATGGACCGACCATGATATTCGCGGGCTTCAGGTCGCGGTGAAGAACGCCGCGCGCATGGGCGAATGCAACCGCATCGCAAATGCGAAGGAACAGACGCAAGCGGTCAGGAATCGAAGTTACGCTCACGATGTACTTGTCGAGGCGCTGGCCTTCGACAAATTTCATGGTGTAGAAGACGCGGCCATCGGCGAGCGTTCCCACATCGTGAACGGGGACAATGCCAGGATGCTCGAGAGCAGCCAGTACGCGAGCTTCGCGGACAAGACGATTGGCGAGGTCGCCGTCTGTTCCCGGAACGTCGAGTACCTTCAAGGCCACGCGCCGCTGAAGATTCTCGTCTTCCGCGGCGTACACAACGCCCATGCCACCGCGCGCAATGCGTTCCAGCAAGCGATACCGCGTGCCGGCGAGATCGGGGGCCTCTGTGCCTTCGCGTAAACGTTCGAGAGCGCTGTCGGAAAGGAACTTCATTGCGCGTCCCAGCCAAAAGCGGCGCGCGCTTCGCGCTGGAATTCCTCTTCGCTGCCGCAAAGTTCGCGCAGACGGTCGAGAGCGATCTTTCGAAATTCGC
>MNDE01000160.1:0-1112 GCA_001914785.1 Acidobacteria bacterium 13_2_20CM_57_17
GATTCTCTCCACCAAGTTGCTGGGCCCGGAAAACGCCGCCGAGAATGACGCGGTCGCCAAGAGCAAGCGACTTCGGCAACGCATCCTGAAACACTTTGCGGCGCATGGAGTTTGACCGCGGTTCGAGAATGGCCCAGAGACGGCGCCCAGGCCAGCGGCCGCGCGCGGCTTCGATAGTGGCCTTTACCGCTGTGGGATGGTGCGCGAAATCATCGACCACCAATACTCCTCCGATTTCACCCCGCACATCCATTCGACGCTTGACACTGCGAAACGTCGCCAGAGCCTTGGCAATATCTGCGGCTGAAATGCCGCGTCCCTGGGCAACGATAAGCGCAGCCATGGCATTCAAGACGTTGTGGCGTCCCGTGGCGGTCAGCGCAAATTCGCCAAAGTGTTTACCACGCTGGGCGATGCGAAACCGCATCATTTCGCCATCGATCGAGAAGCCGCTCGCGACCCAATCATTCGCATCGTTGAAACCGTACGTTTCCACCGGACAAAAAGCCTTCTCGGCAGCCCGCCGCAAGGCCGGGCCCGATTCTTCCACGTCGCCCCAAATGACCACGCGACCACGCCGGGGAACAAGATTCACCAAGCGGCGGAAAGCCAACTGGTAGGTTTCGAAATCAGGATAAATGTCGGCATGATCGTATTCGAGCGACGTGATAATCAAATCATCGGGATGGTAGTGGAAAAACTTTGGCCCGCGGTCCCAGAAAGCAGTTTCATACTCGTCGCCTTCCAGAATAAACTCTTCGCCGCTGCCAAGTCCGTAACTCTTGCCGAAGTTCTCCGCGACGCCGCCCACGAGAAAATTGGGCTTCTTTCCCGCCGTGTGAAAAATCCAAGCGAGCATCGCCGTCGTGGTGGTCTTTCCGTGCGTACCGCTGACGACGATGGAATGTTTCTCCGGAAGAAAGACTTCTTCGAGAATTTCTGGCATCGAGCGATAGGGAATCTTGCGGTCAAGCACTTCTTCCAGCTCCGGATTTCCTCGCGCAATGATATTTCCGATCACTACCAGGTCCGGCGCCGGCTGCAAGTGCACGGCATCAAAAGTATGAAAAAACGAAATACCGAGGCTTTCCAGCAGCGTTGACGCTGGCGGG
>MNDE01000160.1:1137-19208 GCA_001914785.1 Acidobacteria bacterium 13_2_20CM_57_17
ATTCCAATCACATGCACATGTTTTGATTCGCTCAAGCCACCACCGCCGATTCCAGGAATTCGAGCTTGCCTTCTCCATCTGCGTCCAGGCGCGCCTTGATGCCCAGCGGAATTGTCAGCATGGGCCGCATCGTATGCCCGATGGGAGCACCGAAAACGATCGGGACGCCCAGCGGCCGCAGAATCCGGGCACAGACCTCCTTTACCGTAGGGGCGCCGGCGACTGCCGGGTCGCTCTCCGGAAAGTCACCCAACACAAACCCGCGAACTCCCTCCAGTTTTCCAGCTTGCTTCAAATGCATAAGCACGCGGTCTACCTGGTAGGGCCGCATGGCGCGGTCCTCAAGAACCAGGATCGAATCCCTGGTGTCTAACTCCCACGGCGTTCCGATAGTGGCTTCGAGCAGCGTCATGCATCCGCCTAACACTCTGCCCATGGATTGACCCGCGAGGACAGGTTCACCCTTTAACCGCAACTTCCAACCGCCTTCCGTTCTACCCACAGCTTGAAGGAAGGAGTTTTCATCATAGCCCTTGCGAGCGCCAGGACCCGCGTTGAGCCCGCCAACTACCATGGGGCCGTAAAACGTGATCCAGTTGCACCGCTGCCAGAGAAAAATCTGCAGCGTGGTGAGGTCACTGAATCCAATCACGCTCTTGAGATTGGCAAGACTTTTCTCCAGTTCGAATTCCAGCAGGTAATTCGAACCATAGCCGCCGCGCAGCGCCACAAGCCCGTCAACCTGCTCGGAATTCAGCGTCCCAAGAAAACTATTGGCACGCTCCAAGGGTGGACCGGCAAAGTAGCCCTCCGCTTTGGTGTCTTGATTCGCAACTACCTGAAAACCGTGGCGCTTCAATTCCGCAAGCCCGGCGATCATCTCGACAGACTCCGCAGGAGACGCCGGAGCAAACACTCCCAGGCGTGAACCTGCGGCCAGCGCCTTGGGTTTACGCGGAGTCCCGTTATTACTGCTCATTCGTGATGGCCCTCGACTGGAATGACTTCGGTGACCACGCCCTGGCGATTGAGCTGGGAGACAATCTTTTCCTGCTGGCTGTGGCTGACGTCGGATTCAAATTCGACAATGGAGCTCCCTCCCGCCATGGAAACGCGGAAGTGCTGCATGGGAATTTCATGCCTGCCATCAGACGCTGGATTTCCGTGGCGACACTCTCCGCATGGCTGGCAGTGACGCGGAAAACCATGTTTCGGCACTTCAAATGGAATCGCCGTGCAGCCCAGCCGATGCAGACTAAGCCAAAAAGCACGAGGCCAGTACCATAAACCGCCACGGCGTAGAGACCTCCGCCAGCGGCCATGCCGATGGCAGCCTCCACGAATACCGTCGCGGCCGTCGTCATTCCGACGACGCCGCCCGCCTCCCTCAAGATCGCGCCCGCGCCCAGAAAACCGATGCCCTGCACAATGTTCGAAGCGATTCGCGTGCTTCCCGTATCGCCAAAACGGTGCGCGATCTCGCCTGATAAAATCGTGAAGAGGGCGGTCGCCAAACAAACAAAAAGGCTGGTGCGAACACCGGCGGGCCGCCGATTCAGATCGCGTTCAATGCCAATGACCGCGCCGAGCACGGCAGCTACGGTCAGCCGCAGAAATATTTCATGAACAGAAAGCATCGCCAGCGGTACCCACTGCCCGCCTGAGCAAAATATTATCTTTTTTAGAGTTTGAATTGCGTCAATTTCGCAAAATGGCGTGCCCTGGCGTGTATCTCGCTACGCTTCAAGTGACGCAGCCGGTCCAGGCCAAATTGTTCCACCGCAAAGCTGCCGAGCACGGAACCGAAGACCATCGCGCGGCGGAGTGCCGCGTCATTCTTATCGCCGTTTCCAGCTAGGTAGCCCATAAAACCGCCGGCAAAGCTGTCGCCGGCGCCGGTGGGATCGTGCGGCTCTTCCAGCGGAAACGCCGGCACGCAGAAAACGCCGCGCTTGTCCACCATCATGGCCCCGTACTCTCCGCGCTTTACGATCAGCGTTGTGGGTCCCATCTTGAAGATATGCTTGGCTGCGCGCAGCAAATTATGCTCGTTGGAAAGCTCGCGCGTTTCCGAATCGTTAATCATTAAGATATCCACGTACTTCAGCGTTTCGCGCAGCTCCTCATTCGATCGCTCGATCCAGTAGTTCATGGTATCCAGCGCGGCGATTTTGGGGCGCTTCTTCACCTGGTGAAGAACGTCCCGCTGCAAATCCGGTGCAATGTTGGCAAGAAAGACGAATTTGGAGTCGCGATATTTCTCTGGCAAACGTGGCTTGAATTCCGCGAATACATTCAGTTCGGTTGTCAGCGTGACTCGTTCGTTGAGGTTCTGGGAATAACGCCCCGCCCAGAAAAACGTTTTCCCTTTGGCGCGCTCTAACCCATCGATATCGATGGTTCTGCCACGAAAGATCCGCGCGTCCACTTCGGTAAAGTCGTCACCCACGATCCCCACAAGGTTTACGTGGGTAAAGAAACTGGCCGCCACGGCGAAATAGGTGGCCGCGCCGCCAAGCGCGCGCTCCACCTTTCCATAAGGGCTTTCCAAAGCGTCAAATGCAACGGAACCCACGACAAGTAAGGACACAATATGCTCCTAAGAAATATATTTTCCAATGATGGCGGCGAGCCGCTTCTTTGTCGCTTTGGGGACAAGCTTCAAATCCGTAACCAGCGCATGCTGCAAAACCGATCCGCATTTGCAGGACCTGCCCGCGGGCAGCTCACGAACCGCGGTTCGCAACACTCTCTGCGCATTTTCGGCGTTTTGATTCAACGTGGCGATGATCTGCGACGCGGTAACCGACTCGTGTTCCGGGTGCCAGCAGTCGTAATCAGTGATCATGGCAATCGTCGCGTAACAAATTTCCGCCTCGCGTGCCAATCGCGCTTCCGTCACGTTAGTCATGCCAATCACGTCGAAATGAAGCTGTCGGTGCGCTTCCGCTTCCGCCAGCGTGGAGAATTGCGGTCCTTCGATGCAAATGTACGTTCCGCGGCGATGAACCAAGACAGCTTCATGCATGCAGGCATCCGCCAGAACACCTGATAACTGGCCACAGGTCGGGTGCGCAAAGGCCACGTGAACAACGATTCCTTCTCCAAAGAAGGTGGATTTGCGACTCTTCGTGCGGTCAAAGAACTGGTCTGGCACGAGAAATTCCCCCGGGCGCAGATCTTCCTTCAGCGAGCCGACTGCGCTCACCGAAATGATGCGTTCCACGCCCAATAGCTTCATCGCGTAGACATTGGCGCGATAGTTGATTTCGCCGGGAAGGATACGATGCCCGCGGCCGTGGCGTGCCAGAAAGGCCACGCGCTTCCCTTCCAGAGTGCCAAGCACGATGCCATCGGAAGTTTCACCGAACGGCGTCTTCACACGAATCTCACGCGCGTTCGTCAGTCCGCCCATCGCATAGAGCCCACTGCCGCCAATGATTCCTATTGTCGCCTTGGCTGCGGATTTTGCGCTCTTCGACTTTTTGGCCTTCCTTGTCGCCATCTCTCTCCTTTAGCCGTGAAGGCCGCTCTTCTTGAGGATTTCGTTCACCGCCGAGAACGGATCCTTTTTGCGGTCCGCTACCTCCGCCGCAAGTTCCGCAAGCCGCGCCTCTCCACCTGCTCCGCCCAAGGCCCGTTCAAGTAAGCGAGACTCCAGTAGTTCGATCAAGCGGTTTTTCCAATGCTCGATGTGTTTCCGTTGCCGTTGGCCGCTCGATTCAAAATGCTTTTGAAATTTCGCGACCGTCTCAGCCAACTCTTCGATGCCTTTGTTCTCCGTTGCCACCGCGCGCACAATCGGAGGATGCCAGCCGTCGCGCGGCATCACCAGGGAGAGCATGGCCATCAATTGTTGCTCCAAGCGGTCCGCGCCTTCGCGATCCGCTTTGTTCAATACAAAAATGTCGCCAATCTCCATGAGCCCGGCCTTCATGTTCTGGATGTCGTCGCCGAGCCCCGGCACCAGCATCACCAGCACACATGCTTTTTCCCTGCCGCATCCAGGAGCAACGCCACTTCCGCCGTCGCCCGGGCGAGGCCGCCGAGAAATCCGCGCGTCGCCATCGAACGGATAAACGTGCCCGCATCGCCCGCGTGCCCCTGCATGCGAACGCGGTCACCGAGAATGGCGCCGCCCGAATACGGGCTCGTCGGATCGACAGCAATCACGCCCACTTCTTCTTTCCTCTTGCGGTGATACGCCGCCAGCCGGTCAACGAGCGTGCTCTTCCCCGTTCCCGGTGCGCCGGTCACTCCCGTTAGATACGCCTGACCCGTATACGGAAAGAGCAACCGGAGCAGCGCCTCGGCTTCGGGCTGATGATTTTCGATCGCCGTGATGGCGCGCGACACCGCACGTACGTCGCCCGCGCGCACGCTTTCCGCCCACTTCTCAACGGGCAGAGCCATACTCTTCCTGTGGGGGCTTCTCGGGAGCCAGGCGCATTTCGTTATTATTTCTTGCCAAGAAGCTGGCGGGCAATCACCAATTTCTGGATTTCGCTGGTGCCCTCGCCGATGGTGCAGAGCTTCACGTCGCGGTAATACTTCTCCGCGGGATAATCCTTGATGAAGCCATAGCCGCCGTGAATTTGAACGCACTCATTGGCCACTTGCACGGCGATTTCGCTGGCAAAGAGTTTCGCCATGCTCGATTCACGCGTGAAGCGCACGTCCTTTTTGTCCGCCAGCCACGCCGCTTGATAGACAAGCAGCCGCGCTGCTTCCACCTGTGTGGCCATGTCCGCCAGTTTAAATTGCACCGATTGAAAGTCGCTAATCGGCTGGCCAAATTGTTTCCGCTGCTTTGCGTACTTTGTGGCCGCTTCGAGCGCGCCTTGGGCCATGCCCAACGCCAGCGCCGCAATCGAAATACGTCCTCCATCCAAAATTTTCAGGCTGCCGGTGAATCCTTCGCCCTCCGCCCCAAGCAAATTCTCTTGCGGCACGCAGCAGTCGTTGAAAATCACTTCGGAGGTATCGCTCGCGCGCATTCCAAGTTTGTTTTCTTTTTTCCCGGGACGAAACCCCTTCATTCCTTTTTCCAGTACGAAGGCGCTGATTCCGTGTGAGCCGTTCGATTTGTCCGTGACCGCCATGGCCACGCAATAATCGGCGTAGTGGCCGTTGGTGGTGAAAGTTTTCGCGCCGTTGAGCACCCAATGATTGCCGACGCGCACCGCGGTCGTCCGCGTCCCGCCTGCGTCCGAACCTGCCTCCGGCTCGGTCAGCGACCACGCGCCAATGGCTTTCCCGGATGCCAGCGGCACAAGATACTTCTTCTTCTGCGTCTCGGTGCCGAACTTGAAAATGTGGTTGGAGCACAGTGAATTGTGTGCGGCCACAATCAATCCTACCGAGCCGTCCACTCGCGCCAGCTCTTCAATCGCGACAGCGTATTCGATGTAACCGAGTCCCGCCCCGCCGTACTGTTCCGGAAAGATCACGCCGAGCAGGCCCATTTCCGCGAGCTTCGGCATGATCTCCATCGGAAAATGGGACGCTTCATCCCACTCCATCACGTGCGGAGCAATCTCGCCCTCGGAGAATTCCCGCACACTGCGGCGAAGTTGCTGCTGTTCTTCAGTGAAACTGAATTCCACGGTCTCCTCAGCAGTCCATTGCGGTTGGCAATAAACAGACAAACTTTTGCTTATTTTATGATTCTACATGAGCGCGGCTACCAGCCCACGGCGTAATGGTTGGCTTTGTTCTCTTCGTCAAGCCAGGTTTTCAGCGGGGCGAAATAGTCCACCAGCGCGGAGGCATCCATCTGCTTCTCCCCTGTCAATGCCTCCAGGGCTTCCGGCCAAGGCTTGCTCTGCCCCATTGTCAGCATCTTGTTCAACTTCTCTCCGGCGGCTTTGTTTCCGTAGATCGAGCAGCCATGCAATGGTCCGCTGTAGCCCGCCTCGCGGCAAAGGGCGCGTTGAAACTGGAATTGCAAAATACGCGCCAGGAAATATCGCATGTAAGGCGTATTCGACGGCACATGGTATTTGGCGCCGGCATCAAAATCAGCTTCCGTGCGCTCCACGGGCGGCACAATGCCCTGATACTTTCTTCGCAGTTCCCACCATGCTTTGTTGTAATTCTCCGGGTTCACTTGCCCTGCAAAGACTTCCCAGCGCCACTTGTCCACCAGCAAGCCAAACGGCAGGAATGCGATTTTCTCCAGCGCCTGTTGCAGCAGATAGTCGGTATCGCCGGACGCCGGCGGCACCGCGTCGATCAACCCAATCTTCTTTAAATACTCAGGCGTGACGGAAAGCGCGATCGTGTCACCCACGGCTTCATGAAACCCGTCGTTCGCGCTGTTCTGGAAAAGCGGAGGCTGCGCGCTGTACGCCCGCTGATAAAAGTTATGCCCCAGTTCGTGATGGATGACGCGGAAATCCTCTTCGGTGATCTGGATGCACACCTTGACGCGCAAGTCGTCCTTCGAATCGATGTCCCAGGCGCTCGCATGGCACACCACGTCGCGATCGGCGGGCTTCGTGAAAAGGGATCGCTCCCAGAACGTCTTTGGCAGCGGCGCAAAGCCGAGCGAAGTAAAAAACGCCTCGCCGTAACGCACCATCCCCCTCGCATCCGTCTTTCGCTCCTGCAAAATCTTCGTCAGGTCGTAGCTCTGCGCAGGCTTTGGCGAATCCATCAGCGAATAAACGTTGTTCCACTCCTGGCTCCAAATATTTCCCAGCAAGTGCGCTGGAATCGGCCCGCTAGCGGGCACGATCTCATTTCCATATTTTTTTCGCAATTGCCCGCGCACATAGGCATGGAGCGATTCATACAACGGGCGCAATTGTTCCCATAGCCGGTCCGTCTCTTTTGTAAGCTCATCGGGCGGCATGTCGTAATTCGAACGCCACAACGCGCCCGCATCCGCGAATCCCAGCTCCCGCGATCCTTTGTTTCCCAGTTCCACCATTCGCGCGTAACGCTGCCGCATCGGCGCGCCCACCGCATGCCAGCCAACCCACGCGCGCTTTAATTCCTCCGGCTCGCGGCTCGTAGCCATTAGCTTGCCGACCGCTGTAACATCCATGCACTTCGCGGCGTCTCCGCTGGGACACCACTTCCCTTTTCCGTAGTCACCGTCCAGCGACGCCAGCACCTGCGCCAATTCTTTCTGCTCTTTCGGGTCCGCAGGAGCGGGAAATCCCGAAGCCAGCTTCAGCAGCAACATCTTTCGCGCCATCTCCGGCGGCAGCGTGAGCTTGTCAAATTCATGCGCTTTCTTGGACATTTCCGCGCTAAAAGTATTCAGCTCCTGATTGGCCTCTGCCGCGATCTGCTCCGTATCCTCGGTAATGAAGTTTTCTTCCACCCACGACGCCCTTTGCGACTTGTTCGTCAGATCGAAGTAGCGGCTTTCTACGTCTTCAAGAAACCTTTGCGCGCCGGCCACCGTTGGAGGATTTTTCTTTTCCAATAGTTTCGCCAACTGCGGATTCTGCGACGCTGCGGAGCCAGCAAATATCAGCACTGCCAGCGCACAACCAACAATCGTCACTCGCTTAGTGTCCCGCCCTTTCATGCCCCCGCCTTTTGCGTCCTTGCGACGACCTCCTTCAACACCACGAGCGCTCGTTCGATCCCCGCCTTGTCTACGTCGCAGTGCGTAACGACCCGCACCGAATGCAGCGCTGTATCCTGCGCCCACACGCCGTGCGGATGAAGCGCGTCGCACAACTCCACCGCCGTTTTTCCTGTCTTCGAGCAATCAAAAATCACAATGTTCGAGCGGACTTTCTTCGGATCGATGCTAAGCCCCGGAATTTCCGCGATTCCTTCCGCCAGCCGTTTGGCATTTTCGTGGTCGATGTGCAACCGCGCGGGGGACTTCTCCAGGGCGATCAAGCCCGCCGCTGCGATCACCCCCGCCTGCCGCATGCCGCCGCCGAACATTTTCCGGTAGATGCGTGCCTTCTCCATGAATACCTTCGTCCCCGCAATCATCGATCCCACCGGCGCGCCCAACCCCTTCGACAGACAAAACATCACCGAATCCACTTTTCGCGTCATCACCGCTACGTGGTCCCCCAGCGCCGTCGCCGCATTAAAAATTCGCGCCCCATCCAGATGCACCTTCAACCCCATCTTATGCGCATGATCGCAAATCTCTTCCACCTGCGCCGTCGGATAAACCGTCCCGCCAGCCATGTTGTTCGTATTTTCCAGACACACCAGCGCCGTCTGCGAATCGTAATAAATCTTTGGCCGTATGACCGCTTCGATCTCCTTCCACGTCAGAATCCCGTCTTCTCCTCGCGCCACTCGCGGCATGCAGCCCGCAATCGCCGACATCGACGCCAACTCATACAAATTCACGTGGCTTCGCTCTTCGCAAATCACTTCATTGCCATGATGCGTCCACACTTTGATAGCGATGAGATTCCCCATGCACCCCGTGGGCACAAACAGCGCCGCCTCTTTCCCAAAGATCTCCGCCGCCCGCTTTTCCAACCGATTAACCGTCGGATCCTCTCCGTAAACGTCGTCGCCGACTTCCGCCTCCGCCATGGCGCGCCGCATCTCGGGCGTGGGCCGCGTCACCGTGTCGCTCCGCAGGTCCACCACTCCTTCCGGAATCTTCCCCGCCTCCGCCACCTGATCTGGATCCACTCTCTGATTCCCCTTCGCCACCGTATAACTCATGTTCTTCCCTTCTTCCTGCTGTCTGTGAACTCAACGCAAGCGCTTTCGCACAAATTTTGTGAGCGCCTCCCATGCGGCGTCTGCCTTCTCAAAAGCAGCAGTCTCCTTATCCCTCAATGCAATCACGCGTTTCCATTTCGCTCCGTCGTCGGCCGCAGTCCAGTGATACCTGGCGAATGCTTCCTGATAGTTTTTAGACGACTTCTTCAACACCGCCCTGGCTTTCTCCCACTTCTTGATCATTTTTTCGATCCTCTTTTGGTCAGTTTCCACGCCTCAGTTCTCCTTTCTGCTCCAGAAAAATCGGGTCTGTTCCTCGAACGGCAGGTCTGATTCCTCCCCCACCATTGGCCAATTTGGGTAAAATCTTCGAATCAGAAATGACGATAGCCTCCCCCAGTTCTGCTCCTGGAAGAACATGGCAATGCAAAGTAGCCGAGGTAGTCCCAGCACCCTGTTTATGCGATAGGCTTCGATGTTGCTCTTCATCGGATAAGTCGCCATTAGAGACCGCCGAAGCTTCTCACCTCATCAACTCCACAAACACCTCATTCGAAATGCTCAGCTTCTCCGGAGTGAGCCGCACGACACTGCCCTGTCGCTCCACCAAGCCTGCCGCCGCCAGCGGATCAAATCTTTCCATCACCGTCACACCATATTCCTGCTCAATCCGCGCAAGGTCGATCCCATCCAACTGCCGCAACCCAAGAAACAGTTCTTCTTCCAGCGCGCTATCCGCCGTCAGCTTTTCCTGCTGTTCCACCGGCAATCGCCCGCTCTGCACTGCAGCCACATAAGCCGCGGCATCGTGTGCATTCGCCCACCGCTGCGTCCCTGAAAACGAGTGCGCTCCCGCCCCAAATCCCAGATAAGGTTCCCGCCGCCAGTATTTCAAGTTGTGCCGCGATTCAAATCCCTGCTTCGCCCAGTTTGAAATCTCGTAGTGATGGTAACCGGCCGCCCCCAGCGCCTTCTGCGCCATCTCATAAAACTCCGCCATTTCATCTTCGCTCGGCACGGCCCCCGCGCTGTACCTGCCTCCGCCCTGCAGCAATTCCTTGCCGAGCCGGCTGCCCTCATCAATCTCCAGTAAATAAACCGAGACGTGCTCCGGCGCCAGCCCCGCCAATTCTTCCAGTGATCGCCGCCAGCTATCTTTCGTCTGGTGCGGCAACCCCGCAATCAAATCAAAGCTGATATTCCCGATACCCGCCTCGCGCAGAATCGGCACCGCCCGGTAAATATCCGCCCGCCGGTGCATCCGCCCCGAAGCCGCCGCCTTCTCAGCCTCAACCGTCTCCGGGTCCGCCTCCAGCGTCACTTCCTCAAGACTCCCCGCGAACGTTTCCCGGATCGCATCTAAAATGTTTTGCAAATGGGCAGGATCAAGCAGGCTCGGCGTCCCCCCACCAATGTAAACCGTGTCCAGTACGGCTTCGTGGCACCGCCACTCTTGGCTGTGCGCTTTTTCTGCCAAGTCCTCACCTACCCCCGCCGCCCGCAACAGATCCCGATGCTCCCGTATCTCCCGGCAAACCGCCTCAACATACGGCGCAAACCTGCTGCTGGCCACCACTCCTGTATGAAAATTACAGTAGGTACACTTCGTCTGGCAGAACGGCACCTGCACGTAAATCCCAAGCTTCCTCATCGCACAAAAACTCTAGCACACCCCTGCCCGAATCTAGGCACGCCCAAGACAATGGATAGGAAAATCCTACGGCGAGACTCTCTCGGCAAAGAAGCAGACATCCCGAATACCCGTCTTGCTGATTTCGTCCAGAACCCGTTGGATACCGCCATACCTTGCGCGAGCATCGGCACGGACATAAACCTTCCGATCCGCTCCATTCTTAATGCTCTCTCGGATCCGATCCGGCAGTTCGTCCACTGCGATCAGAGTATTGCGATAGAAAATTCTGCCGTCCCGCGCAACGCTAACGACTTGAGCGTCTTCTCTTACAGCCATGGGCATCGCGCTGGCGTACCGACTTCGCGGTAGCTCCGGGCCCGAGCTGTGGAGCGGTTATTGCCTTCGCTGTGCCGGTACGGCCCCGCCGCTGGAACCAGCCGGTCCAGTGCGCCTTCAACATCGCGCGCGACGTCCGGGTCCGCGCATTCATTGATGGTGATCGCCGCCGTGGTATGCGGCACGCACAAATAGCAAATGCCGTTACTCACGCCGGACGACGCGACAACTTTCTGCACTTGTGCAGTCACATCCACAAGCTGTGTCCGACGGACCGTTTTCACGCTCAGCGTTTGCAAGGAATCCTCTCCCCCGGGCGCAGGATTCTAGCATGCGGCAATTAAAAGCGCGGCGGAGGCGTCTTTCGTAGGCGCGCAGCATGCTGCGCCCTGTCTGGCGAAAAATAGCGCAAAATGTCATTCCGAGCGCAGCGAGGAATCTGCTTTTTCTTTATTGCCAATGAGGATTCACAAACTACGGAACCTGAATGATAAAGTGATGCCCGATTTTCTTCCCCGTCGAATGTTTTTGCAACTCGCTCAGCCCGCCCGCTCCCCAGCGGGCCAGGAACGGCAGCAGGCACAGTTCCCGCTCCTGTGGACCTTTGTGTGGATACAAAAGCGATTCCAGGTAGCGCTCATGCTCGGAGAGCAACCCGGTTTTCTGGTCCTGCGCGCGGCCCGCTTTGCGGCGCAACTTATCGATGTGATATTCGATTCTCTTCCGCGCGCGTTCAACTGTCCCCTTTAGCGTTGGGTCGAGCTTCTGGATCTGCTTGCCAAGCTCCGTCAGCATCTTGGCGATTTGCTTCTGGTTGCGCTCGAAAGTTTTCGACAAAGAACCTGGAACCGATTGCCGCTCCATTTTGTGCCGCAAGCCCTGCGACCCAGCCCAGACGTCTTCAACGCTCAATCCATAGCGTCTCAAAAGTTTGTCGGCTTTCGCGTCCACCAGCGTGAATCCCGCCCGCGGCAGGATCACCGGCATCCTTCCGAGAAGGTGCCGGTACACAACCTCCGACTGCGCGAAATAGGCGATCTCCGCCGGGCCCGCAATATACGCCGCTGTGGGCAGCAGGTAATCCTGCACCACGGGCCGAAAGAGCGCATTAGGACTGAATTTCTCCGGCTCGATGTGCGTCTTGTGCACCAGCTCCTCGCGCTCCCAAGTTTTCTCGCCGGATTGAAATTTGCCTGCGCTGCCGGTCACAACGTGCCGTCCGACTTCATCCATGCGGAAGAGCAACGTGCTCCGCGCCGTCACTTTCACCTGCGCATCAAACCCTGCGCGGTCCAAATCTTTTCCGCGCTGAAGAAGTTTTTCGTTCAGCCCATCGCGCTCCGCAAGCGCGTGCTGGTAAAGCGGCGCCGCCACCTTATGCAGACCGTCGTCGAGCGGGTCCATCAAGACCAAGCCGTGCTGCGCGAAAAGGCGCGCAAAAAGCTTGCCGAAGGCGCTGCCGTACGTTTCTTCCGGCCTGTAACTCTCCACCAGGTATTGCGCGAGCAAGTCGCTGCCCTGGTTCGCCAGCAACTCCGCGGCTTCCCGGACAAGAGGCTCGATCTGTGCGCCGAGCGGAATCTGTCCCACTGGCCGCGCTGTCTCCGTCATTTGGGGCAATTCAAAACGCGTTAGTTTCCCCTTGTCGAACCAGGTTGTGTGCCGGACCTCGTCGAGATCGTGGTCTTCCGTCGCCATCCAAAACACCGGCACCGCCGGAGTTCCGCCGCGCGTCAACTCCTCTGCGATCTGAATGGCGGTCAGCGCCTTATAAACGGAATACGACGGCCCGCTGAATAGCCCCACTTGCTGTCCGGAGACAACGGCCACGGCGCCCTTTTCAAGCCGGTCCAAGTTGGACTGCGTTTCCGGCCCTGCTCCAAGCGCGATGTTTTGTCTGCGAAGAACGGAGATCACTTCTGCTCGCCTGTCATCTGGATAGTCCAGCTTTCGCGTTGTGCGAGTCACGGCAGTCAAGGCGGGCGGATGAAAGTAGAATGACTTCACCTTTTCAAAGTGATCCAGGTATTCAAGAAAGAGCTTCGGTTGATGAGGAACCTGGCGGAAGGCAAGGGGGCGACAATCCATGAGCGGTTAGATGAACCTCGCAAGAAAACGTCTCATCAATTCAGCCTGATTGCTTGAAATTACGCCCTTACGGCGGCTGGTTCAAGCGTTTGCAGGAGTTCCGTAAGGCGTTTCTTTTGTTCAGAGTGCAGGGGGAGAAGCGGCAAACGAGGATTTCCGCCGCGGTAGCCTCGCTGGTCCATGGCATGCTTTACGCCGGCAATACTCAACTCGGAAACGATCAGTTTTGAGGCGCGCGCCAGAATCGATTGCAGCTCCCGTGCTCTTTCGTTGTGACCTTGGCGGAACAGCTCGAAAAGCGCCACGCACTTTTCGGGAAGCGCGCACGCTAGTGCCAGAATTGCTCCCCGCGCACCAATCGCCAGCGATGGATACACTGTTGCCGCGGAACCAACCAACACGTGAAACGCAGAAGGAGTCGCTGCGATCGTTTCTCCGACGCCCTGCACATTTCCAGAACTGTCTTTGATACCGATAATGTTGGGATGCTCGGCGAGTTTGGCTACCTCCGCAGCAGCCAGCGCGATACCGGTGAATTGCGGAATCGAATAGAGCATGACTGGAATGCGAGATTCATCGGCCACACGCCGGTAATGCGCGATCAACACTTCTGGCTTGTACGCAGGTTTGTAGTAGTAGGGCGTCTTTACCAGCGCCGCGTCATAGCCAAGTTCTGCCGCGCGCTTTGTGCGTTCAATCGTTTCTGCGGTCGATTCCGCGCCCGCGCCGGCAAACAGCGTTTTTCCTTTTGCCGCCGTCTCCTTCACCGTGACAAGAATTCCGTCCATCTCTGCCCGAGTGAGCAGCACGGATTCCCCCGTGGAACCCAAAGCGACATATCCCGCGAGATCGGTCTGGTTATAGCGGTGAACATTGTGCTTCAGGTCGGAAAGGGAAACCGATCCGTCTTGCGCGTATGGCGTGGTTAGTGCGGCAAAAACTCCGGAAAGAATCACGGCTCAATCTCCCGACGCAGGCACGCCGGACGCGGCAGCCCGTCCGCGATGCAAATCTTGCAACGCGGCGACTTCTATTCCCTGCTCGAGCAGTGCACGAATTCCTCGGGCGGCGGCGTGCGCGGCGGCGAGCGTGGTAATACACGGAATATTGTAACGGATGGCCGCCCGCCGGATCGATTTTTCGTCGTAGAACGATTCGCGGCCAAGGGGCGTGTTAATCACCAGATCGATCTTGCCCGTTTTCACCAGGTCCACGATGTTCGGACGGCCTTCGTTCACTTTGAATACCGATTCGGCTTCGATGCCGGCGGATTCCAGCGCGGCGGCTGTTCCGCGCGTAGCCATCAGCCGAAAGCCCAGTGACGAAAGTTCCTTTCCCAGAGTTCCAAGCTGTTTCTTGTCGCGATCGTTCACGCTAAGGAACACCGTGCCTTTGCGTGGCAAGCGCTGCCCCGCCGCAAGCTGAGCCTTCGCAAACGCTTGTCCGTACGAAGTCGAAATCCCCATGACTTCGCCGGTAGAACGCATTTCTGGACCAAGAATCGTATCCACGCCGCGAAACTTATTGAACGGAAAGACCGGCGACTTCACGGAATAGAATTCGTGCACCGCGATTTCCGCAACGCCGTTGTGCCGCACGATTGGAAGATTCATGTCTGCTAATTTTTTCCCGGTCATCAAACGCGCTGCGACCTTTGCGAGCGGCACTCCAGTCGCCTTGCTCACAAATGGAACCGTGCGGGAAGCGCGTGGATTCACTTCCAAAACGTATACCGTATCGCGCTGGATCGCGTACTGCACGTTCATGAGCCCGACCACTTTCAAAGCCAGCGCGAGACGTTTCGTATATTCGCGGATATGTTCGAGGATTGCGGGCGACAAACTCACGGGCGGAAGCACGCAGGAAGAATCTCCGGAATGCACTCCGGCTTCTTCGATGTGCTCCATAATCCCGCCGAGAACGACGTCCGTTCCATCGGCCAGCGCATCCACATCGATTTCCGTGGCTTCCTCGAGGAATTGATCGATCAGCACGGGCCGCGCGGGCCCCATCAGCGCAGCCTGCGCGACGTAATCCTGCACCGTGTTCACGTCGTACGCGATCACCATGGCCCGGCCGCCAAGCACGTAGCTGGGCCGCACCAGCACCGGTAAACCAATTTCTCCCGCCACGCGAGCCGCTTCCTCGGGCACCAACGCCGTGGCGTTGCGTGGCTGCGGGATTTTCAGCTCGTCGAGCAGACGCCCGAAGCGCCGGCGGTCTTCCGCGAGATCAATCGATTCCGGCGCTGTGCCGATAATCGGTACACCATTGCGCTTCAACTCCAGCGCAAGATTCAAAGGCGTTTGCCCGCCGAATTGAACGATCACTCCTTGCGGTTTCTCGCGTTCAACAATGGCGAGCACGTCTTCCAATGTAAGCGGTTCAAAATAGAGGCGGTCGGACGTGTCGTAGTCTGTCGAGACCGTTTCCGGATTGCAATTCACCATGATGGTTTCGAAACCATCCTCGCGCAGCGCGAACGAAGCGTGGCAGCAGCAATAATCGAATTCGATTCCTTGGCCGATGCGATTCGGGCCGCTGCCCAAAATCATGACCTTGGGCCGCGCCTGGGGGTCGGATTCGTCCTCGTCCTCGTACGTGGAATACAGGTACGGCGTGAACGACTCGAATTCCGCGGCGCAGGTATCGACGCGTTTGAAAACAGGAGTAACGCCGTAGCGCGCGCGCTGCAACCGCACGGAAGCGGACGTCGTTCTCCAAATTTGCGCCAATTGTTCATCACTGGTTCCGTGGCGCTTCGCCTCGCGCAACAGTTCCTTCGAAGCGGTCTCCACGGTCACTGCCGCCGCTCGCCGGTTCATGGCCGTCAATTCCTGTATCTGCTGGATGAACCAGGGATCGATCTTCGTCAGCTCGCAGATTTCTTGCGCCGGCAGGCCGTGATCCATGGCGGTCAGCAGCCAGTGGATGCGATCCGGCCGGGGCGTTGCCAACTTTTCGCGCAGCAGTGAATGCGGCGCTTCCGAAGGGGCCCGCCACGGGGTGCTCGGCTCCAGCGAACGAATTCCCTTCTGCAGCGCTTCTTTGAAAGTCCGGCCGATGGCCATGACTTCGCCAACGGATTTCATCTGCGTTCCGAGAGTGCTGTCCGCGCCGGGAAACTTTTCAAATTGCCACTTGGGAATTTTCACCACGACGTAATCAATGGTCGGTTCGAAGCACGCCGGCGTTTTTTTCGTGATGTCATTGGGAATTTCATCCAGAGACATTCCCACGGCCAGCCGCGCCGCGATTTTTGCAATCGGGAAGCCGGTGGCCTTGCTGGCCAGCGCCGAACTGCGCGACACGCGCGGATTCATTTCAATGACGACCATACGGCCATTTTCGGGGTTCACGGCGAACTGCACGTTCGAGCCGCCGGTTTCTACGCCGACTTCGCGGATAATCGCAGCCGAAGCGTCGCGCATGCGCTGAAATTCTTTGTCCGTCAGCGTCTGCGCGGGAGCCACGGTAATCGAATCGCCGGTGTGGACGCCCATGGGGTCGAAATTTTCTATGGTACAGATGACCACGAAGTTGTCGCGGAAATCGCGCATCACTTCGAGTTCGTATTCTTTCCAGCCGAGCACGGATTCTTCAACCAGCGCTTCATGCACCGGGCTCATGTCCAGAGCGTGCGCGATGGCCTCGCCAAATTCTTCCTTGTTGTAGGCGATGGAGCCGCCAGTGCCGCCGAGCGTGAACGACGGGCGAATCACCAGCGGAAATCCCAGTTGATCGCAAAGCCGCAACGCGTCCTTCGCGTTGTTCACCAGGGCGGACGCAGGCACTTCCAAACCGATTTTGCGGCAGGCGTCCTTGAACCACAGCCGGTCTTCCGCAACCTTGATGGCGCGCAAGGAGGCGCCGATCATTTCCACTTTGTATTTTTCGAGGACGCCGCTTTCGGAAAGTTCGACGGCTAGATTCAGCGCTGTTTGTCCGCCGACGGTCGGCAACAACGCATCGGGTTTTTCTTTCGCGATGATTTCCTCGAGATAATCCTTCGTTAGCGGCTCGATGTAGGTGCGATGCGCGAGTTCCGGGTCGGTCATGATGGTGGCGGGATTCGAATTGACCAGCACCACCTTGTATCCTTCGGCACACAGCGCCTTGCACGCCTGCGCACCGGAATAGTCGAATTCGCAGGCCTGGCCGATGATGATCGGCCCCGACCCGATAATCAAAATCTTTTTGATGTCTTTCCGCTTCGGCATTAGTCCGTATCTTTCTACTTAACCGCAAATAGCATCGTTATCGCGGCACCGTACAGTAGCGTCACAGCTATCACAACTGGCTTGCGCCATGTTTTTCTGCGACGAGAAAGCTTTCCCTCCAGTTCAAAGTATGGATATAGAAATGGCAAGGTTCTTGTGAAAAGGTTTGCTGATGCTATGAGAGTCACAGCAAACAGAACAAAGATTGCAAGTAGCTGAAGTCCGTTCAACGGTATGTTCCAGCGAAAACTGCTAGTCAGCCTGGCAAGCTTATATTCGATTACTGCACAGAAAAAGAACGTGAGCCAAATGAAGAATGGCATCCAGTGGTACACCAGATTACGAATCGGTTCTTTACTGCTCTGCACCAAGACCCGCAGCTTTTCATAAGCGTCATTGACCCAGGCACTGTCCGGTCCCTGAACTAAAATTCGGTTAATATTGTGATCTAGGAAGTCATTGACCTGTGTATTCGCCTTGAGGTTAAGATTCAGAATCTCACCCAGCGGCCCTGCAGACTCGACGATCACATTCACCGGATCAGGTGGAATATCTTTATACTCAAAGTCGTTGTACAGGAATTGCATGTTGCCATGGGGCGACAGAAACGTGTATTTGTCGCCGAAGGTGGGTCGAATCAGGTCTCGATATGACTCGTTTGCAACGTACTGTTCCACATTCGCAGGCTGCGCCGCTGCATTCTGTCCCACGACGAAGGGCATCATCTGTTGCGCCTGGAGATTCGCCTGCTGCATCCTCTCCCTAAGAACGACACTTACCCTCGCTTCGGCAAGTTTGTGAAACATTCCAGAAATCGTTTCCGCCGTTTCGGGGCTGATAACGACCGCAGGCATCTTTATTATTCGCTCATACTTCGTCATTGACAGATTCCGCCGCGAGACGCTTGCACATGAGCGCGAGAGTGGTTCATCGCCGCGAGCTCCCGGGTTGGGCGAATTCCTTCATCAAATCGGTGAACTGCGTGAACAGATAGTGCGAATCGTGCGGCCCGGGCGACGCTTCCGGATGGTATTGCACGCTGAAGAGCGGCAGCGATTTGTGGCGCATGCCCTCATTGGTGTGATCGTTCAAATTGATGTGCGTAATTTCGACTTTACTGGAAGGCAGGG
>MNDE01000097.1 GCA_001914785.1 Acidobacteria bacterium 13_2_20CM_57_17
TGCCCTTAACCGGGCCATTTCATTAAATCCTCGAGCGTCTTCGTATTATTACGTTCTGGCCCACGTCTACCGGCGGCTTGGGAAGGTGGAAGATAGCCAAAAGGCTCTGGATTCGTTCACGCGCCTGGAGAAGGAAACAAGCGACCTGGAAGAAATGCGGCGAAATCTCGCAAATCGCTCCGCCAACCCGCCTCAACCGAAGAGCCAACGCGACTAGAGGACCCCGGCGGCGCAATCACCCCGCAACTTTCTTACAGATGCATTCCGATGAAGGGATTCCTCGGGCGGGACGGTAGCGCGGCGCAAGACCACTTTGGGAAGGTTTGGCGGACCTACTCATTGTGTTCTACGAAGGTCGCCGGGCCGTCTACAAGATCTGGAACCTCTCTGCAGCAAAGAACTAATCAAGGTTTTCGCAGCGGATCCCCCTGCCCCTCCACGAGTGTAATGTATTGATTGAGTGGGAGATTGGTGAAACGTTCCACGCGGCCGCTTGGCAGCGGCCACTTCACCTCGACCCAGTCGATCTGGGTGCGCCTGCCGATGCCCAACACCACGCGCGGGTCGTGAGAGGCCAGATAACTTCCCGCTCCCGTCTTGAAGTGTGATCGCTTCAAGTCTCCGGCCTGCCAGGTAATCAGCGCACCCACAGCGTCGGGATTGGTTCCCTTCGCGACCAGTCTTACGCCCAACCAATGGCTTAGCCGGCCAACCTGATTCTTGAGCAGCAGCGGCGACCCATTGTTGATTGCGACCAACACATCGAGGGCGCCGTCGTTATTGAAATCGCCAATCGCCATGCCGCGTGCGGCATAGGGCTTTGAGAAAACGGGACCGCTGCCAGCCGTCACATTCTCGAATCCTCGGCCCGTGCCGTGAAAGAGCAACATGGGCTCGCGGTATTTCACTTCGCTGGAATGCTCCTGGATTTTGTCGTCAGGGTGGCCGTTTGCAAGCAAGAGGTCGGGCGTGCCATCGTTGTCGTAATCGAGAAATTTCACGCCCCAGCCGCTCATCAGGCGCGTGACCTTGCCAATGCCATAAGGAATGGCCATATCGTCGAAGGTCTCATCGCGATTGTTGTGGTAAAGCGAATACATCTCCTGGTCTACGTTGGTGACGAACAGGTCCATCCAGCCGTCCTGGTCGTAGTCGGCGGAGTCCACCCCCATCCCGGAGCGCGGCCGCCCCTCGGCGCTGTAGCCCACGTTGGCCTGAAGGCCTATCTCTTCGAACTTCCCATTGCCACGATTGACAAACAGGAAATTCGCCACAGTGTCATTGGCGACGAATAAATCCATCCGCCCATCGTTGTCGATGTCGCAGGCGACGACGCCCCAGGCCTTGCCGAGGGACTTCGAGATCCCAGACTCGTAGCTGACGTCTGTAAAAGTGCCGTCGCCATTGTTGTGGAACAGCCAGCTCGGCATAGGCTCGTAGACGCGTGGGATGCAGTAGTAGCGTTGGCCGGTCTGAGGGTTGCCGCAAAACTTGTTCTTGGACTTGTCGAAATCCACAAACCGGCAAATAAAGAGGTCAAGTTTTCCGTCGTTGTCGTAGTCAAACCAGACGGCACTCGATGCCCAGCCCTTGGTGGGCAGGCCAGCTTTCCTGGTCACATCGGTAAACGTGCCGTCGCCGTTGTTGTGGTAGAGAATGACGCCGTTGTACTGCGTCACAAGGAGGTCGGGCAAGCCGTCGCCGTCGTAATCGCCGGCCGCCACACCCATCCCATACCCGCCGCCGCCGACGCCGGCCTTTTCGGTCACGTCAGTGAATGTTCCGTCGCGATTGTTCCGGTAAAGCGCATTGCGGAGCGGTGACTGGGGATCGAAGAAATCACACTTGCCGCTGTTGACCAGGTAAATGTCCATCCAGCCGTCGTTGTCATAATCGATGAATGCGCATCCCGCACCCACGGTTTCCGGCAAGTACATCTCCGGGGAGCGCCCGTTGTGGTGTACCCACGTAATCCCGCTCACCGCAGGCGGGACAAGCTCAAACGGAAACTTGCCACTGCTCTGAAGCGCTGTGAGGCAGTATGATCGTGGGGAGCGTGGCAGATAGCCCCCGACGAGCGCAGCGAGCAGACGCTTCAGGAAGCCACGGCGCGAGCGGAAGTGCGGTCTTCTCTGATTGAACATTAAGCTGTGGAGCTCCCCAGATAGCTGCACGACTTCAGCAGAATACCGCCCAACTCGTTGACAAGAGAATTTACACCTGCGGACGCACGCTCACAATGTTTTCGCGTGTTCGCACGTTCACAAAAACTCTAAGAAGTTGCCCCGGTTGTGGCAGCTTGCTATGATGAAGGAATATGCGCAGTTTTGGTGAGCGCGCAGAGTTCCTCCGGCACTGCGCTTGCCGGGCTGGGCCCACACTCTGCTGGTACAAGCTGTGTCTTGCACTTCTGATTTTCCCCATCGTCGGGTTGGCACAGCTCAACCATATTGAGATGGCGGCGCGTCTGCTGAGCCAGGGACAAATTGACCAGGCGGAAACTGAAGCGCGCCAGGCCCTGGGAAATCCGCCCACTCGAGCGCTGGCTTTGGCGATGCTGGGGACGATTCGGCTGCAGGAAGGCAAATATAAAGAGAGCACGAGCTTTCTAACCCAGGCCTTAGCGATTAATCCTCATTTGGTGGGCGCGCGAACGAGTCTGGGAAACGCCTACTTATTGCAGGGTAAACCGGATTTGGCGCGGAGAAGCTTCCAGCAGGCCGTGAAACTCGATCCCGGGAACTTCAACGCCCGGTTTGAATTGGCCAAGGTTGATGCATCTCTCCATAACTATCGGCGATCCTTGGAAGTGGCAGGCCCGATCGTAGCTCAACTAAGTGAGTCCGATGACGGTATTCTGTTGCTGGCAACGGACTATGGTTCGCTGGGGGAAAAAGAAGCCCTTAGGGGCCTGGTTCGTAACTGGCAGCAGTTGCCCGCCGCGTCCGACGAAACGTCCCTGGAATTTGGCAATGTCTTAGCGATGTTCGGAATGATCCTCGAGGCGAAACAGGTTTTCGAAGCCGAAGAAGTAAAGATCGCTGAGCATCCTTCCCCCACGCTGGCGTTGCAGCTCGGAAAAAGCTACTTGTCCCTGGGAGTTATGGACAGAGCAGAGCAGAACTTTCAATGCGCGCTCGACTTGAACCCGGCGTGCACGGTTTGTGACCAGGGCCTTGCCGAGATTGCGGAGCGGCAAGGGAATACAGAGAAGGCTTTGGCGTACCTGGTCACGGCGAAACAACTGGATCCTGAAGATCCTGAAATCCTTTTCGAGTTCGGAAGAGTGTGCCTACAGCGAAATCTGCTGGAGGATGCTTTGCCTGCGCTCGAAAAGGCGGTCGCACTGAAACCCGACCGAGACCCATACGTCTTTGTTTTGGCTTCCGCCAACGTCGCTCGAGGCAACCTCTCCAAAGCTGCGTCGCTTTTCGCACGGCTACTGCAAAAGCATCCGCATGATGCCGTCGTGAAGTATTCGATCGGGGCAGTGAACTACCTGCAGGGCAAGTACCCCGAGGCCGAGTCCTTGCTCAAACAAAGCCTGCAAGCGCAGCCCGATCAGGTTGCGGCTTCCTACTACCTGGGCCTTACTTATGATGCGCTTGGCGAGGATGACCGGGCTGTTGCAGTGTTTCGCGACCTGCTCAGGAGTCACGCCGAGCATGCGCCTTCGTGTGTCAAGCTGGGGAGCATACTTTTGCGACAGCACCACTATGACGAAGCCCAGGAAGAACTCGAACGCGCGGTTCTGCTCGATCCCGGATCCGTGCAAGCCCACTATCAGCTCGGCTTGTTGTTTCGCCGTCTTGGCAGAACCGCCGAGTCCGATAGTCAGTTTGCCGAGTCACGCAAGCTTGAGGCAGAGCGGAGTTCGCAGACGGACTTGAAACTCCGATTGCTGTTACCCGAATGATCAAATGAGCCTTCGTCTGTCCAGCAATCTCTCAGGATCACGGCGTGACTTTCTCCGCCAACTTGGCCGTTTGGGCTCCGTGGTGCCCGCGTCTCTACTGCTGACAGGGCTGCGTGACGCGGCGGCACTTCAAAGATCGCCGGCATCACCTGCTAGCCGGAAACCCCAGAGCAGTCCTGACCGTGCGGCGGGATTTTCTTTCACAGATATTAGCGCAAGGGCGGGTTTGGGCGGAGCAATCAACGTTTTTGGCAACGTTACGCATAAGCGCTTGCTCCTAGAGGAAACCGGATGTGGCGTCGCTCTTTTTGACTACGACAACGATGGCTGGCTGGACATCTTTATGGTCAATGGGACGAGATTTGAAGGCATCTCGCAGCAACATCAGCCGGCCAACTTCTTGTTTCACAATAACCGCGACGGATCCTTTGCTGACGTAACAGAGAAAGCCGGGCTGATTCGATCGGGGTGGGGGCAGGGGTGCTGCGTTGGAGACTATGACAACGATGGACATGACGATCTCGTCGTGACCTATTGGGGTGGGATCGTCCTTTACCACAACAATGGAGATGGGACATTCACTGATGTCACGCAAAAGGCTGGCCTTGTTCAAAACGGTCCAGCGCCGCGATGGAACACGGGTTGCTGTTTTGTGGACTACGACCGTGACGGCCACCTCGACTTGTTTGTTGCAAACTATGTGAATTTCGATCCTCGAGTGGCGCCTCAACCCGGCGAGAACCAGTACTGCAAGTATTATGGTCTGTCCGTCGGATGCGGCCCGCAGGGAATGAGCGGCGGGACGAACATCCTGTACCGCAATCGCGGCGACGGAACGTTTGAGGACGTCTCCGAGTACTCGGGTGTGTCGGTCCCGCGCGGCCCAGCGGCGCCGACTTCTGTCAGCAACCAGTGGGTGCCCGCGGGCTCTTACGGACTCGGAGTGTGTGCGGCGGACTTCGACAACGACGGCTGGCCGGACATCTACGTAGCGTGCGACTCAGTGCCCAGCCGTTACTACCACAACAATCAAGATGGAACGTTCCAGGAGATAGGCGCCGACGCGGGCTGTGCCTTCAACGAGAACGGGACGGCCCAGGGCGGAATGGGTGTGGGAGTTGGCGACTACGACTGCGACGGTTGGCTCGACATCGTCAAGACAAACTACTCCGACCAGACCGCGAATCTATACCATAACAACGGCGACGGCACATTTTATGACGCTGTCTTTCAGGCGGGATTGGGCGTTAATACGAAGTATCTCGGATGGGGAGTTGGCCTTTTCGATTTCGACAACGACGGCTGGCCGGATATCTTCATGTCCAACGGCCACGTCTTCCCTACGGTCGACACGAAGAGACTACACGTGACGTTCAAACAAGGAAAGACTGTCTACAAGAATCTCGGCAACGGGAGCTTTACAGATGTCACATCGAGCGCCGGACCGGGCGTAACTCAGCCGCACAGCAGCCGAGGGACTGCCTTCGGAGACTTCGACAACGACGGAGACGTGGACGTCGCAGTTCTAAACATGAACGAGGCGCCTTCGCTGCTCCGCAATGATTGCAGCTCGCGGAACAACTGGCTAAAGGTCAAATGCATCGGCGCCAAGTCCAATCGCAGCGCCGTTGGCGCTCGCGTGCGCGTGGTTACTGGCCGGCATTCCCAAATCAATGAGGTAATGAGCGGTTCCAGTTACATGTCCCAAAATGACTTTCGCCTGCACTTTGGGCTTGGCCGGGCCGGACAGGCGGACTTGGTTGAAGTCCAATGGCCTTTGGGACTGATGGAATCGTTCAAAAATGTTGGCGCAAATCAACTGCTGGTAGTCCAAGAGGGCCACGGCATAATTCGGGGCAAGAAATTTAGCAAGTGATTGCGTAGCTTTCGCCGCTCAGGCGTTTTTCCGCTGGCCGCAAGCATCATATTTTCACATAAGGAAACTTGGCGGATCCCAACTCAGGAGGGACAAAGACTTACCGATGGATGGCCCGCGCTTTGCGTGCCATCCACCGGTTGGTTAAGGGGTGTTGGGTGGCCTAGAAAAAGATTTGCAGCCCGAGCTGCACTCGCCTCGGGACATTACACTGGCTGCCCGTATGCCCAAAGTTGGAATTCCCTGGCGTCCCGTCTGCTTTAGTCGGCAGCCAGAACTGGTCCACGGGGCAGAAGAAAACACGGTTGAAGACGTTGCCGGCATCGGCTTGGATCCGAACATATCGGCCCTCACCGAAGTGCGTGTCCTTGAAGATGGAGAAGTCCTCGTTGAAGTACCGAAAACCACGGACGCTCGCATCCTCGCGGGGAGCATTACCGAAGGCAAGCACGCCAGGGTCGGCCCATCCTGCCTGGTTGAGATAACTGTCCGTCTTGGGGTCTTTGAACGTTCCCGTCAGTCCGCTCCCGGCTTTGTTCGGGAACGTTGCATAGTTAAAGAGGAATCCCCCGAGCGCGCCGTTGTCTGTGGTGATGGAGAGCGGCCTCCCAGACTGGTAAGTCTGCGTCCCCGAGATTTGCCAATCGCCGATGAGCTTGTCCAAAACCCCCGACGCGTTCCTTCCGACCGCCTTGCCCTTGCCGAAGGGCAACTGGTACACCCAGCCGAACGTGAAAATGTGGGGCACGTCGTCGGAGCTGACCGAGTAAAGGTTGCTCATATCGCTAGGATTCTGCACGGGAGGTCCCCCGGCACCCAAACCAGTTTCCGAGCCGTTGTTCATCAGCCGGGAATACGTGTAAGCAACACGGAGCTGCAGGCCTTGGCTCATGCGGCGGTCAAAGCTGGCCTGGAAAGCGTTATAGTGGCTGTTGCCGTTCGGAAAATAGCGCCAGTTAATCTGGTGGTACTGCGGCCACGTTCTCAAGGACTGGGCCACTGTTCCGCTAAACCCCGGGTAAGGGGGTGTGTTAAATCCCGCCGCTGCTGCCGTCGCGTCAGGCACACCGTTTTTGAAGAGCGCCCCCAGAACGTTCGCTCCCAAGGCGAGCACGCTGCCGGGATTCATGTTGTCATAGACTCCGGCGGAGCTGCGGCCATCAATCAGCCGCGTCCCATGGTTTCCTACGTAGGCGATATCGACCGCCATGTTTTGGCCCAGTTGGCGCTGGAACGAGATCGACCAGTTCTGATACCGGGGCATGGTGTACGTCTTGGGATCGACGCCCACGGGATTTCCTGGAATTCCGCCGGTATTCGCTACGTCAGCTCGCAGTTGGGGTGGCAATTGGGAGGCGATAAGCCCTACCGGCCATCCGCAAGAGACGGGCGAGCCGGGACCGCTGTACACGGCAGGACAACTGCCCGTTCCTTGGAAGTAAAACGCGGGGAACCGCCCGTTGGTGATATTCGGCGCCACCGGGTTGGTCTGGTAACCGTCCACCGGGTAAGGATCCCACGAGTCTGCCTGTGCGCCGGCGTAGTACATCCCGTAGCCGCCGCGGATCACGGTTTTGTTCTTGATCTGATAGGCAAAGCCGAAGCGCGGACCGACGCTCCAACTACTATTCCCGATGGCCTTGCTGCTGCCAAATACCGTCGCGCCAAGATGGCCTCCAGCACCCGGGTTCGGAGCAGTGGGATCGAAGGTGGAAAACTTTCCATGCTGCTCCGACAATCCCGATTGCCAGTCGAAGCGGAGACCCAGGGTCAGCGTGAGCTTGGGCGTCAACTTGAAGTCGTCGTTGATCCAAGGAGAGCCATACTTCATCTTGGGCATGTAGCTGAACGGTGCGGTGAAATTGGCGCTGTCCACTTGGCCCAATATGAAAGAGGCGAACCCGTCCCCGGTGCCTCCATTCAAGTTATTGCCAAACTTGTCGTAACCTGCAGTTTCGCTGGCGTTGAAATTAAAGTTGCCGCCAGTGTTCACGGCCCAGCCGGTTTGTGGGAAAGTCATATAGCGGAATTCGAGCCCCGCCTTGATCGTGTGCTTGCCGGTAATCCAAGTGATGTCGTCGAGAAATTGATAGCGATTGTTGATGTCGCTCCCGCCGCTCGCCCACGGCGTGCCATAGTGGGTGTATCCAGCCGGACCATTGAAATTGAGTTGAGGGAAGCCCGCGCTATTGAATACCGGCTGATTTGGCAGGCCGAGTCCGAGCTTCTGATTCCAACCCACGCCACCGGACAACTGGTTGCCTTGCATATGCCAGCGGTCGTAGGCCAGCGTGGTGTGATTGAATAGGTTCGGCTTGATCACCCAGTTCATCTGCACGTGCTCGAAATGGTTGGTGATGCGCTGGAAGAATCCCTGGCCGATGTAAGTGTCGTTGGCCGCAGAATCCGTCTGTCCATTGTGCACCGTGGTGCAGCCTTGCGGCCCGCCACAGTGAGCCGTGCGCGGCCGGTTGTTCTGGTAGTAGGTATTGCTGATGGAGAATTTATTGTTGAACGTGTGATCGATCCGGAAAAGCCAGGTTCTCACATTGATCTTGTTATTGTCGTCCGAACTCCCGCCAAAGCCGTTCTGCCGCAGGGTGTTGCGGTCGAGCGCCGGGATGTTGGGAATCACAAAAGCCGCCAACGAACTCCGTAACGGGTCGCCGACCGGGATGATGTTGCCCGCATAAGGGGTCCGTATCGGACCAGTCCGAGTGATAGTATTCCCGGTGCAGGGATCGACGAAAGTGCCTGTGGCGGTCGTCGTACTCGTTGGATTGAATATCTGGCCCGAAAGCACAGGGTTGCCCTGAAGATCAGTCACATTGTATGTCGTACCCGCATTCAGCGTGCCCGCCCCGCATTTAGCCGTTAGTTGCGGGCCCAACAACTGGCTGAAGTCCCCCCCCCTCTCCGCCGATGTCGGAAGAGTATTGACAAACCCAGTGTTGACTGTGCTGTGGTAGTCCAATCCATCCACGTTGACGAACCAGAACGTCTTGCCCCCGTAGGTAATTTTCGGAACCGGCCCGCCCACGGCTGCCCCCCAGTTATCCTGGGTCAAAGGAAGTTTCTTATTGGGGATTGTAGGTATGCCGGCAAAGAAGAAGTTCCCTGCGTCCAGCTTATCGTTCGTGAAAAAATTATATACATTGCCGTGCACCTGGTCGGTGCCGGATTTTGTCGCGTAGGTGATAAAACCACCGCTGGTGTGCCCATATTGTGCGGAAAAGGTGTTCTCGACAACCGTCATTTCCTGCACGGAGGGGTAGGGTACCGCGCTCTCCTGCGTCCCCTGGTGACCTTCGGCATAGCCGAAAGCCGCGCCGTCAAACCAATTTTCCGTTGCCATCGTCTGGCCGCCGTTGATCCGGGAAGTAAACTGGCTGCCGCGGAAAATCGCGTCGCCGTTCGGCTGCATGGGCACAAAGCCCGGCTGCAGTTGCAGTAGGGACTCGGCAAGACGAATGTCAGCTCCCATCACTCCCGGAAGATCGCGATAGTAGGTCTCGCCGATCGTGTGAGACACCGTTGAGTTTTCAGTGTTAATGAGCGTGGCACCGCCCTCGACCTCGACGGACTGAGTCACCGAACCGAGTTCGAGCTTCACATCCTGGCGGAAACTCTGCGCGCCGCTCAACATGATCCCGGGGTGGGTGGCATGCTTGAAGCCTTCTTTTTCGACCTCTATAGTGTAGGTACCTAGAGGGAGCGGCGGCGTGCTGTAGTTGCCGGCACTGTTCGTGCCCACTACTATTTTCGCACCGGTATCCTGGTTGATGATCGACACTTTGGCATCCGGAACCGCCGCACCGCTTGCGTCGGTGACGATACCGGTAATTTCAGCCCGGTCGGCCAACTGGGCGTACAGGCTCTGCCCGCTGAACAAAACCAAAACACACAACAACAACACGACGAGAGTTGATGGCCGCTTCATCTTTACACCTCCCCCAAACTTACGCGCCCAACCTCATTCCCGCGTGAAAGCCTCTGATGCGCGGCCTGGAACAGCCTTGAAAGTTAGTTTCGAAATTGACCCGGGCTTTTGGAACACTCGCCCCTAAGTGCGAGGTTTGAAACCAAGGGCCCAGTGCATCATTTGCTCTGTTCCAGCTCCATTTCGATCGTCTTCACGCAGGATTCAGGTTCACCCCGAACAACTTGAAGCTCCCGGTAAACGTTTTCCCGAGCGCATTGCGTGCACTGATACTCCTCCTGAAGCGCTGATGTCAAGTAGTTTTTTCGAACAATCAAAGAAGTATCTTGCACGCCTGGGGAAAACTGCCTGGAAAGAAAGCTGAGTGAGTACCTCAGGCCAGCACTGGGACCGGCTGGCAAACGGCGGTTCCTCCTCGCGAACGGGATTTCCACAGAATCTCATCAAAATACCTCGATCTATCAGCCCGGCACGACTAATCCCGGCCAGTCCTCGAAAGACGACCCAACTCCTACCAATCCGCAAAGCTCCGGCCGGACGATCCGTCCTGCCAATTATTAATGAGGCGGTTCCGAACCTTGGAGGATTAGCTTCGGTGGCATCCCGACGCTGCGTTATCATACTGGCCGTTGGCAGCATGACCATGAATGCTCATGTGTATTCCGGAACTGAAAATAGCCTTAAGAAAGCGGCCAGCCTGAATCAGGACTCGGTCTGGGCCGCGCCTCGAAGGTAGGAAGCGCAGATCTCGCGTGGGCTGGTGGATTGAAGGAGAGCTTTCTGAACTCGCACGCCAATCACCTTTTTGTCCTGCAGGAAAGCGAAGGAATTGTTAGCAACCAGTGGATTCGATAGCATGCCATGGGGAGATATTCAAATGCGCGCCGCTGGGTCGTGTCCTTTGGGCTTTTCTTCTGTGTGACCGCGGCCACAGCCGGTCCGGAGGTGCAGTTCACCGATATCACTCGGTTCACGAACATCGATTTCAAGCACGAAAACTCCGCAACTTCCCACAAATACTTGGTGGAAACTATGGGAGGAGGCGTGGCCCTCCTGGACTATGACAACGATGGGCGGCTGGACATCTTCTTCACCAACGGCGCGAAGATCGACGATCCGATGCCGGACGGCAAGCTTCCGGACAAGTCCGATCGCAGGTTTTGGAACCGGCTTTATCATCAAAACCCCGACGGCACATTCACGGATGTGACGGAAAAAGCCGGCCTCACTGGGATGGCGCAGAGCTACTATCCGATGGGTGTGGCGGTGGGTGACTACGACAATGATGGTTTCGAAGACATCTACGTGACAGGCTATGGAGGGAACACGCTCTACCATAACAATGGGGACGGCACGTTCACCGACGTAACGAAGCGCGCCGGAGTTATCGCTGGCGGATGGAGTGCGAGCGCCGGGTTCTTCGATTACGACAATGACGGCAACCTCGACCTCTTCTTGACCCGTTATGTGGATTGGAGCTTCCGGAACAACCGCTATTGTGGAGAACAGAAACCCGGCTTGCGGGCCTACTGCCACCCCGACAATTTCAAGGGCGTCGCGAACATCCTCTATCACAATAATGGGGACGGAACATTTACCGACGTTTCCGCGAAGGCTGGCATTGCTAACCCTGAAGGCAAAGGACTAGGGGTATCTTTTGCCGATTATGACGACGACGGCTTCACGGACATCTTTGTCGCCAACGATTCGGTGCCTAGCTTCTTGTACCACAACAACGGAAATGGCACGTTCACCGAAGTCGGCCTTCCCGCAGGCGTTGCCTACAATGAGGACGGCAAAGCGTTTGCAGGGATGGGGGCCGACTTCAGCGATTACGACAATGACGGTCGCCCGGACATTGTCGTCACGGATCTTTCTAATGAACGCTATCACCTCTTTCACAACAACGGTGAAGGCACCTTCCAGGATGTGACCAACTCGTCTGGCGTGGGTGGCTCGACTCTCGCTTTTTCCGGTTGGAGTACGCATTTGTTCGATTACGACAATGATGGCTGGAAAGACCTCTTCGTTGCGCAGGGGCATGTGATGGACACTATCGAGCAGACCTCACCAAATTTGAAATACCTTGAACCGCCGCTACTGTTGCGGAACGAGTCTGGCCATTTCGTGAGGGTAGTTCCCGGCGCCGTTTTTCAAAAAGAATGGGCGGGCCGGGGTGCGGCGTTCGGCGATATCGACAACGACGGTGATGTCGACATCGTGGTCAGCAACGTGGGTCAAAGAGCTTACGTGCTGCGAAATGACGGTGGGAACAGCAGAAAGTGGTTAGGGATACAAACCATCGGCAGAAAATCAAACCGTGATGGCATTGGCTGTCACGTAAGAGTTGTGTCCGCGTCTGGGTTGGCGCAATATTTCACCGTTAATACGGCCGTCGGATATCTTTCAGCTAGTGACAAGCGGTTGATAGCGGGCTTGGGTGGCGATCCCATGGCGAAGTTGGTCGAGATCCGGTGGCCGTCCGGAGTTGTCCAGAGATTCGAGAACGTCAAAGCCGGCCAGATGCTGAAGGCTATTGAGCCGGCGCAGTGATCAGCCGACGCAATAATCACCACTATCCGGGGCGCAGCTAGCACCGCAATAGTTAGTTAAATCCGCGCTGAAAACGCTGTGAACCTGACAATCTGCTGGGGAGATGGCGCTGCGGAGAAGCTTCCAAACGTTGGGGCGGACCAACTCGTCATCATTCAAGAGGGCGCGGGAACTATAGGTAAACAGAAGTTTCGATAGCTGCTCGGGGTATTTTAGCTAGCTCGCGATATCTGCCTTGCCATAGTCGCCAGTCGTGTGGTAAACGTTTACCGATCACAAATGTAATCGGCCTAGAGTCTCACTTGCGAGGAGAATACGTACATGTTTTCCGTCGACCGACGCAGTTTTTTGCATCAAGCTGCGAATGCAGGCGTCGCCTGGGGTGCGAGTTCTCTACTTGGTGGCGCTTTTCTACGGGCTCAAACTTCGCCGCTGAGCGCTAACGACGTCGCTCGCGTTTACGTGGACTCGCGTCGCGTTACAGCCCCGCTCGACCGCAATCTTTTCGGCTCCTTTCTCGAGCACTTGGGCCGTGCCATCTACGAGGGCGTTTACGATCCCGGTTCGAAGCTATCGGACACCAATGGGTATCGCAAAGATGTCATCGGTGAAATTCGCCAGATGGGAGTTCCCATCGTTCGTTACCCCGGGGGCAATTTTGTCTCGGGCTACAATTGGCTCGACGGTGTGGGTCCCAAGGAGAGCCGTCCCCGTGTGCTTGACAAGGCCTGGAATGCGATCAACACCAATCAGTTCGGCACCAATGAATTCATGGCGTGGTGCAAG
>MNDE01000153.1 GCA_001914785.1 Acidobacteria bacterium 13_2_20CM_57_17
TTAAAACTGATTCCACACCCTGCGGACTTTACGAGCCTGTCGTAAACCTGAAAGTATAGCCGACGCCGTTTGCTTCCCGCAATCAGAAAGCACCTTTGCCCGACAGCCCAGAACGGTAAGACGGCTCGCGCATCAAGAGTTCTCCCGGCTCCCAGCTATTTCGGCAGCGGGAACAGAATGACCCGATTGTTGGCCTGATCGGCGATAACCGCCAGGTTCGTAAAGGTCTGGATGGCTGCTGCAAATTTCGATGTGGCGCCAATACCGAGAGTTGCCTTGGTCGCGAAGGTCTGGGAGTCCACGATCGAGATGGTATTGCTCAACGAATTCACGGTGAGGATGGTGCTCGTCTGGAAATTATGGGCAATGGCGTTGGGATTAATGCCGACTTTAATTGTTGAAGTCTGGCCGCTGTCCGGATTGAATGCGGTGATGACGTTACCCTGTGTGGAGACGGCATAAAAGAGGCCAGGGTTCGCAGTGCCAGTGACCACGCTTGGATCGAAGACGATGCCCGTCGGCGTAGAAGAGAGGAAAGAGGCAGTTGCAGATGCCGATCTAACAGGGGTGGCCGCGCCGATGTCCACGCCATCCAGAGCGCCTTGCGGACTGGAGGCCCCACTAACCTGGAGGCAAGTCACGACGGCGAGGCCGCGGCCGTTGGTGCCGCGATCAGGATCAATGGCGACGGCAATGGGGTTTTGGTCGACGGCAACAGTGCCAGGTGTGAGAGTCCCGATGGGACTGGCGGTGAGCGGCGTGAGATCAATGGTGGAAACGGTGTTCGAACTGGTGTTGGCGATGACCGCGAGGTTGGTTTCCTGGTCAATGGCCACGCCGCTGGGACCAGTGCCGACAGTCACAGTAATGGCTTTTCCGGAGGCGTCCACCACGGGAACGCCGTTTACGAGGTCAAGAATAGAGGCGGAGTTTGAGCCACTGTTGGTAACCACAGCGACGCCCGAGGTTCCGGCAGCCTGGCCGGTATAAGTGAGTCTGGGAAGAACGGCGACGCCAGTGGGGGTGTCCCCGGTAGCGATGGTCTTGATGGTCTGACTGAAAATGTTGGCGGGGTTCAGGCTGAAGACGGAAACCTGATTGCAACCCGAGCCGGTGTTGGTGACGACCGCGAGATTGTTTACTTCGTCGATGGCGACGCCACCCGGCGCGGCGGGCGTGCCGGCCGAGGTGGAGGTCACGTTGCAGGGCGCCAAAGGAATTTCTTCGAGGACGGTAAAATCGATGACGTTCGAAGCGACACCTGAGCTGCTGGCGACGGTGAGGGCGTAGTGGCGGGGTCCTGCATTGAGCACGGACACGGGAACAGTTACGTCAATTTCGTGCCCGCTTACGAACGAAAAATTGCCCAAACCACTGGAGGCAAAGGCAACACCGTCCAGAAGGACTTGTGAGCCGGAATCGAAACCGGTGCCAAGAATCTTCACGCCGCTGACGGCGGTCGGCGCCGTGCCCAGAGTGATTTTCACGGCAGGACTGAGGCTGGCGGGAGTTGTGACATTCGCGCTGCCGACGTCAATTCCAGGGGTTTGCACGCTTTCGATGTGCACCGCCTTGATGTTCTTACTGAGTTGGAAAAAAGAAATGCTGTCGCTGCCAGAATTAAGGACCAGAGCCAGATTGTCGACGGAATCCACAGCGAGGGCACCGGAAATGGACACATTCGCCGGAGTGGTGGAAGTGCAATTCGCCGCGCAGACTGTAGCCAAGCCAATCTGATTCGTGTTCACAATCGCAGCTCGCTGCAAAAGCGAGGGATCCAGGAGAGAAACCTGGCCCGTGGCGTTCTGGCCTAACGGGGGGCCCGCTTTCGGATTGAAAGAAAGAGCCGTGTTGGAGAAGGGCTGAAAAGCAACAGCGGTTGCGCCAAGCTCCGGGGAACCAGTGCCCACTTGGCCCGTGGCGCCAGCAAAAAGCGTCATCGAGGCAACAGACTGGCTCTGCGGATCGATGAAATTAATCTGGCTGGAAGTAACGTTGGGGTCGGCAAGAACGGCCTGCCGCGTGACGGGATTGAACCCAATGCCCGTGATTGACGGAGATATCGTGTACGTGAGGAACGGAGTTCCGGAGCTGGCAAGACAGGAGCCGGAGCAAGTGGTGGTGTCATCTTTGTCCGCCTGGAAATATTGAAAGTGCGTGGCATCAAGGACATTGCCAACGGAAAAGGAACCGTCGAAATTCGTGCCGCTGGTGGTTCCCTTCGGCAGCCCGCTGACGAGCACAGTGCCGGGGTTACTGGGATTGAGATTGTGAGAAGAGGACGTCGTAACGGTGACAACGTTGGAAGCACGGGTGGCACTGGAGATGGGTACACCGAGTGAACCCTTAGAAGCATTGGAGAGGTCCACCGCCGAGAGAAGCCCCGCCCCACCAGGAGTGACGTAAGCCATGCGCGCACCGGCCTCGAAAGCGACCTGGGGATTTGGTCCGCTGTTCAGCGTGACGTAGCCGATGGGGCAATAGTTTGGAGCTGAAGCCGGTCCCGGAAGTATGCACTGCGGAGGAACCTTGGGATCGGGATTGAAGGTGAAATTGGGATCCAGATTGATGATGAGCCCTACGTTTGTGGAAGCGAAGGCCACCAGGGCGCGATCCGTAAATGGATCAACACCCACGGAGTATGGAAACGGCTCCACGAACGATGGGTTAGCCGGGACAGGCTGCGGAATCACGGCGCTCAGGTCCACGGTAGCCAGCAACGTACCTGCTGGAATGGAGAGAACCGAGAGGGACCGACTCGCATAGTTCACGACCGCCGCAACATGCAAGTGCTCATCCACGGCGACGCCCGTCGCGACGTTGCCCCCGGAAGGAGCTGCTGCGGCCAAGACGGGAGTCCCAGTGGCAAGATTGAGGAATTGCACGTTGTTTTGGGAATTGGCGTTGCTGCTGGGAGTATTCAGGCCCGCGAGGGTCACAACTGCGTACCCGAGTACGGGGTCCAAGGCAATCGCACTGGGAACAGAAGACGCAGGAAGCGCGAGCGGTGGAGGAGGAGTGCCAGGTTTGTTCGAATTTCCGTAGTCCGGGATTACGGCGACGTTGGTGAAGGCAGTTGCCGGCGTGGGAGCAGCGAACGGCCCCGGAGACGTGGTGGTGTACCGCACTCCGAACGAGTACAAACCTCCGGTGGTACCGCTAGGAGCGGTGAGGGAACCCGCCACGCGACGCGCAGTCGAATTGGTCGAGGTGTTGTTAGTAAGCACTGCCTGGCCGTTGAAAGTGGTGGCCACAGTAGGAGAGTCCGAGGGGCCAAAGAAGCCGCCGTCGATGGTGAACGGCACGCCGCCCGTCTGGCCTAGCGTGGCTTCCTGGAAATTGCCGGGTGAGGAGCCGACGATGGTGGGACGTACGGGGACAATGTCCAGCGGGAACGGTCCGCCTGTCACATTGACGGAGGAATTGCTGCTGGTCACTTGCACGGTGTAATGGCCGGCGGTCTTCAAGTCCTCTGAGTTCAGGCGAACACGCGCCCCTATAGAGGAAGAGGTCGAGCCCGCGGCGAAGACCACTTTGATTTGCGTTTGCGGATCAATGGTCACGCACGCTTGGTTTGGGCAGGTAACCCCCGAGGGGGCAAGGCTAACGCCCATCTGGGAGTCGGCGTTGGCGGCTGCGAGAAAGATGTCCTGGTGGAGAGCGCCCTGGGGTGCAATCGAAGGGGAGATGCCACTGAAGGTGATGTCGCCCGCCTTGACAAGGGTGACGGCAGCCTGCGCGATGCGGGCGTTGTCAACCTTGGAGAAAGCGAAGACGGTGACGATGCCGGCGGCGTTAACGGGAGTTGTAGTGGAAGATGGCGCCGCGGCAGGCACAGCCGCGGGAGCCTTGTAAAGCCCGGTGGCATCGACGGAGCCGCAAGCGTTGCTGCCGGTGCTGCAGTCCGCACTGTCGACCTTCGCCGTAACTTCAAATGTCACGCCCCAGGTAAGCTGGGCGGGATCAATGACCGTGTTATTCAAATCCTCGGCGAGAAACAACTGCGTCGCATTGGTCGCAAGGGTCGCGGTTGCCGGGATGATGTGAATGCGAATGCCGGAATCAAAGGTGATGTTGAATTTGCCGGTCTTCTTCTTGTCGGCGTTGGAAGTAGCCGTGATGGTGACGATCACATTGGGGAGCTTGGTCTGATCCGGAAAAACCTTCGGAGCGGTGAAAGTAGCCGTGGAAGCGACAGTGGTACTGGTGTTCTGAATGTTGGAGAGAGCGCCGACGGCGGGATCGCCGCTGGCGGTCTTGGCACTATCGCAGGACGCGGAGGCAGACGGCTTAGGGCTCGGCACGGCCGTCGTGGGATTCGACGTGGTGGTGTAGGAGCAATCGAAGGTGGAAGACACGTCAGTGGCACCAGTGACAGTGGATGTAATTGTCTGCGTTTGCGTGGGGACCATGATGGACGCGGTGCCCGTGACGGTAACAACGATCTGATTAGCCGTGCCGCTACTGCCACAGCCGCTGATCCAAAGGCCGGCAAGGGCCATCGCCGACAAGCTATTTCGCACACTCTTATGCCACTTCATACTCACTGTCTCCCCCACATTGGCGCTCTTGGCGATAGTTTCGTTGCTGCTGCGCTGGTGAATTCCCGGGTTTTATCAAAGACCATAAAAGTCATCACACCCTAAAAGGTCCGGCTGACCGTGAAACGGAATGTCCGCGCCGGCTCGAAATAGTTGAGGCTCCCCGGATTCTTTAGCAGTTGCTCGATCGTGGGCCGGACCTGGAACCTCCAGACGTCCGGCGGGAGCGTGGCGGGGAGGCGGCCCAGAGTGCCGCACTTGTCTCCCAGGCTTGGATCGCAAATCTCACTAGGCTCAATGAAATCGGGTGGCGCCAAGAGCTGCGAATGCAAACGATGAATGTTGTACGCGTAGTAGACACGGAAGGGCGCCTGAATGATCGGCAACTGTACGACAAATTCGATACCCGTAGAACCGCGCAAGCGAAAATTAGTATTCGGAGCGATGCCCAGCTGCCGGTTGGCGTCGAGCGCGCCGGAGCTAACGGCGTTAGGAAAGCTCGTCTGTAGATTGTTGAACCCGGTAGGGTCAAGCCGCAACGCGCCCTTGCGGAGAATGCCGTTGGTGCCGCCGTCAAAAAACAGCACGGTCTGGAAGGTGTTGCCGATGATGGGAATGCGGTACTCGACGTTTCCGTAGCCCTGAGTGTCACCGCCTGGAAACGTGATGGTATACCCGAGGACCGGAACACTGACGGTCCGCTGAGTGGGTTGGCCGAAGCCATTCAGACAAGTTCCGCAGGTGAAAGTGAACTGCTGCGACGTGGCGACGGGGATAAAGGTGACCGGCGTGATGGAGCGAATGTCAAAACCGCGAATGTCGGACTCTCCGCCCATATAGAAGCGGCTATACGGAGGCGGTTCCCCACCGCCGTACCCAGTGATGAACGCGCCAGAAGCATGGAATCCCAAAACATTGCGGTGTTTGTTGATCGGATGGTAGTACTTCCAATCGACAACATTGGTGATGCTCTTGACGTTGCCGCCGAGCCCGGAAAATCCAAGCGAATAAAAGTAGCTCTTGCCGCCGGTGGGATTGATGGGATTGTTGACGGTGTTATAGGTGATCGTAGGAGTGATGGTGCTGGAGACGATTCCGTTCAGCGCGCTGGGACCGGCGATGCTGCGGAACTGCACCTGGGTGAACAACAGCTTGGAGGCATCGTTAAACGCGGTAATGTTGGTGCGCGTCAATCCGTACTGCAAGCCAATGCGGGTGAAAGAGAGCTTGCGGACGGGATAGCTGGCGAAAAGAGTGAAGCCGGTGCTGTCCTGATTGTAATTCTGAATGAATTGCGGGTTGATGCTGACGGACTGGCCGGTCAGGAGAGCGGCCTGGCGGGCCTGGTCAAACTTGTAGCGGCTGGAAAAAATCGTGAAACCGGAGGAGATGGGCCGGTCAAAAAGATAAGGCTCGGTAAATCCGAAGAGGAAACTGCGCGAAAGATCGCCGAACTGCGCGGAAAAAGTAAGAGTCTCGCCCAGTCCCAGAAAGTTGTTGGTCTGATAGGTAAGGCCGATAAAGCTGCCGGCCAGGCCGCTGACGCCACCCTGCAAGCCGATGGACTGCTTGCCTTTTTCCTTGAGCTTGAGGTTGATGTCGACAGTGCCTTCTTTGGAGTTGCGCTTGATCTCCGCAGCCTTGTCGGCCTCGATCTTGTCGAAATAGTCGAGCTGATTGAGGCGGAGAATACTGAGCTCCCAAAGGCGCTTGTTGAAGAGCTGGCCTTCATCGATCATCAGCTCGCGGCGAATGACCTTATCACGCGTGGTGGTGTTGCCGCTGAAGTCGATGCGCCGGACGAAATACTGCTTCTGCTCGTCAAACTTCATGGTGAGGTTGATGATTTTCTTTTCTTCGTCGATTTCGGTGTCCGGCTCGGGAGTGAAGTCGATGAATCCGTATTCGCCGTAAATTTTGCCGTAGGTCTCGAGGGCCTTGCGAACTTTTTCGGTGGAGAAGATGTCGCCCTGTTTAAGAGGGAAAGCGGCCTTGAGGGCATCGACCTTGAGGGACAGGGCCTTGTCCGGATCGGCACTGACGATCTTCAGCGTGCCCATCCGGTAGCGTTCACCCTCTTCGATGGGGATGGTGATGTTGACGGCCTTGCCGTGGCCTTTTCCGGTGACGAGGGGAACGCCGAGGCGGGAATGCGTGGTGTCAATGTTCTCCAGAATGGGTTCGCCGACGGAAACCTTGAAGTAACCGTTGTCACGATAGAGGCCGCGAACGCCGACTTCCAGGTCCTCGCTCAACTTTTCGCGGTCGTAGGTCTTGGTGAGCACCGGAATGTACCAGAAATAAAGCGGGATCGCGTAGGGACGATCGTGGCGCATGGCGCGAATCAGCTTGCGGTCGCTGAAAGCGTGGTTACCCTTGAATTTGATTTTGCCGACCTTGACTTTCGGGCCTTCCTCGATTTTGAAAACAAGAATGACGGCGTTGCTGGAAGCAATGCGCTCGTACTGTGGGGTGACTTTCGCGAACTGCCGGCCGTGCTCGGCCAGCAATTCCTTCAATACGACTTCCGCTTTCTTGATTTTGGTGGGATCAAACTGGCTTTCGACGCTCAGACCGACTTTGCGTTCCTTGAAGCGGTCGAGGATGTCGGATTCGGAAATGGAGTGGATGCCGTCGTAACGGATACGGCGAATCTGCGGGCGCTCTTTGACCTCAAAGATGATAATTTTAGCGTTCGCGCGATTGGGGGAATCCTCCACGCGAAGCTTGACGTCCTCGAAGAACTGCGTGTTCCACAGCGCCTGAAAATCGCGGCGCAACGTTTCTTCATTGAAGACATCGCCGGGACGGCTGAAGATTCGCGCAGTCAGGGTGTCGCTGCGCACGCGGCGGTTGCCGATGAACTCGATACGGTCAATGACAAACTGCTGCTGTTGAGCGGCCTGCGGAAGCTCCGCGGAATGATCTTCTGTAACCTCTTTGCCAGTTGCGTAATCAAAGGTAGCAGAGAAAAGATAGGAATGGGCCGATGGAGAGGCGGCCGCGTGGGAATTTTCGCTCGGCGCCGCGGGTGACGGGATCGCGAAAAGATATACAAGGGCGACCAACCACGTCACTCGAGCCGCAAAAAATCCGAACGGCAAACAGACTCTTCTTTGAGCGGCCGGTGAGGTCGTCAAGGCCGCGCCCCCAAACTCAAGTTGTCATTCTCCCGCCGGACCCGGTGTGGGCCGGCCGTGCGCTGGTTCAGATTCGCTAATGGACGACCGGGGTTGCCTCACCGACGGGACGGAACAAGAGGCCTTCGCCTGCAACGTAAATCTGCAATGTCGCCGGCCTCTGGATTCCACCCTGGATGAGGGCCTCGGAGAGCGGGTCCTCTACATACTTCTGCAAAGCCCGGCGAAGCGGACGCGCGCCATAACTGCGGTCCGCGCACGTTTTCTCGAGTATCCACTGACGTGCTTCCGGCGAAACGACAATCTGCACCTGGCGGTGAATCAGCGTGTCGTTCAGCTGGCCTACCAGCAAATCGATGATACGGAGCAGATCTTCGTCGCCGAGCGGATTGAAAATAATGACTTCGTCCAGCCGGTTCAAGAACTCCGGATT
>MNDE01000052.1 GCA_001914785.1 Acidobacteria bacterium 13_2_20CM_57_17
GCCTGCGTCGGGCTGTATGGCGTAACAGCTTATGGCGTGGCGCGGCGAACCAACGAGATCGGGATACGCATGGCGCTGGGCGCCGACGGCCGGAATGTACTCGGTTTAGTGATGCGCGCTGCGCTGGCCCAAGTCGGCATGGGTCTAGCCATGGGTATAACAGCCGCGCTAGCGGGAGGCCGCGTGCTTGTTAGTCAGCTCTACGGCGTCAAGAGTTACGACCCGATGATCATTGGCGTTGCGGCCGCAGTTCTTGCTGCCTGTGCTGTCCTTGCGGCATCAGTTCCGGCGCGGCGGGCGATGAAGGTCGATCCGATGGTGGCGCTGAGGTACGAATAGAAATTAGGAAATGGAAATCAGAAATTAGAAATTGGGATAGGAGGAGCGCGATGCGCTGGATGGATGGACTCTTTGGCAAACGGAAGCGGGAGAAAGAGCTGGAGGAGGAAGTGCGGAGCCATCTGAAGTTGTCAGCACAGGAGCGTGTGGAGCGCGGAGTAGATGAGGGTGAGGCCACGAGCGCGGCGCGAAGAGAGTTTGGGAATGTGGAGCTGGTGAAGGAAACGACCCGCGACGTTTGGGGCTGGGGATTTCTTGACCGGCTGGCGCAGGACTTGCGCTTTGGTCTGCGAATGATTGTGAAATCACCGGGGTTTGCGGCGGTAGCGATTTTAACCCTGGCGCTGGGAATCGGCGCGAACACGGCGCTGTTTTCCGTCGTCAACGGCGTGCTCTTCAATCCCCTGCCCTATCCGGAGCCTGAACAACTGGTGACGCTCCACGAAAGCAAGCCGAATTTTGAAGCAGGTTCAATCTCCTTCCTGAACTTTCAAGACTGGCGTAAAGAAAACACGACCTTTTCCAGGATGGGCATTTCGCGGGTATATTACTTCAGTTTGACGGGTGCGGGCGAGCCCGAACAGGTACGAGCGCAATTGATTTCAACGGATTTTCTTCCGATGCTGGGGGTGAAGCCGGTGATTGGGCGTTTGTTCGAAGAAGGCGAAGACGAGTTCGGCCGGAGTCCCATCGTGATGATTAGCGCCGGGTTCTGGAGCCGCAAGTTTGGCTCTGCTCCGGACGTGCTGGGAAAAGGACTGACTCTGGATGGCCGAAGCTACGCGATCGTGGGTGTAGTGCCCGCGAATTTCAACCTCCAAGTCGGCGGGTTTCATGCCAGCGAGCTCTACGTGCCCATCGGCCAATGGACGAATCCCGCATTACACGTCCGGATGGCGGGCCTGGGAATTCATGGACTTGGGCGGCTGAAACCGGGCGTGACGATTCAACAGGCACGGTCCGATATGGCGCGAGTAACGGAACACCTGGCGGAGGAATATCCAGAGGCCGACAAGGGCATCGGAGCGACACTCATTCCACTTAAAGAGCAGGTGGTCGGCGACGTACGGCGGCTTCTGCTGGTTTTGCTCGCGGCCGTCGGATTCGTGCTCTTGATCGCCTGTGTGAATGTGGCGAATTTGCTCATGGCACGCTCGATGGGGCGCGGTCGTGAGTTTGCCGTTCGCGCGGCCCTGGGAGCCGGCAGTGGGAGAATCGTCCGGCAACTTCTGACAGAAAGCATGCTGCTGGCGCTGGCAGGAGGTGGGCTCGGTCTACTGATTGCGGCGTGGGGCACGAAGGTGGCGCTGCAGCACTTGCCCTCCGGATTGCCGCGCGCGAGTGAAGTTGGAATGGATTGGAAAGTATTGTTGTTTACGGCGGGCATTGCTCTGCTCTGCGGGATTTTGTTTGGGCTCGTTCCGGCGCTGCGGATTTCGAAACCGAATTTGCAGGATACCTTGAAAGAAGGCGGCCGCGGATCAGGGGACAGCAAACAGCGCCTGCAGGGAGCTTTCGTCGTCGCGGAAATGGCCATGGCGCTGGTGTTGCTGATCGCGGCGGGCTTGATGATCCGCAGCCTAAGTGCGCTCTGGAGCGTGAATCCAGGCTTCGATCCTCACAACGTGCTGACATTTGGAGTTTCCCTGCCTTCATCGATGAGAGATGCGCCGCCCAACGCAATTCGCGCGGCCCTGCGTGAGATTCAAAACAAATTGAGTTCGACACCCGGAGTGAGGGCTGTGTCTCTTTCGTGGGCCGCCGTGCCCCTGTCGAGCGACGATGAGGAACTCTTCTGGCTCGAAGGACAGCCAAAACCGGCGAGCGAGAGTGAGATGAGCTGGGCCATCAGCTACGTGGTTCAAGAAGACTACTTGAAAGTGATGGGAATCCCGCTGGAGGGTGGACGGTTTTTCACCGCACAAGACACGGAGCGATCGCAGCACGTAATCGTGATTGACGATGTCTTCGCGCGAAAATTCTTTGGCGATCAAAATCCCATCGGGAAGCGCGTGGTGCTAACTTCCCTGGGAGCGCCTGCGGAAATTGTCGGAGTCGTCGGACATGTGAAGCAGTGGGGTCTCGATTCGGATGACAAGCAGTCACTCCGAGCACAGCTCTATTCCTCCTACCTGCAGGGCCCCGACGAGATCATGCGCCTGTCCTCGGGCGGGACTGGAGTGCTGGTTCGCATCGAACAAAATTCAGAAGCGGCGACCGCAGCCATCCGAAAAGCTCTGAAAGAAATCAGCAGCGAGCACCTCATGGTCAGCGCGCAGACCATGGAAGAAATCATCGCCGACTCGCTGGCAGCGCGGCGGCTCTCGATGATCGTGCTTTGCGTCTTTGGCGCATTGGCGTTGGGGCTCGCCAGCATGGGGATCTATGGCGTGATTTCCTACTTGGTCGGCCAGCGAACACACGAAATTGGCATCCGCATGGCGCTCGGCGCAAGACAGACCGACGTCTTGCGCCAGATTCTGGGCGAAAGTCTGAAGATGACAGTCATTGGAATTTTCATTGGGCTACTGGCTGCCTTGGCACTCACCCGCCTGATGGCCAATCAGCTTTTTGGCGTGAGTGCCATGGATCCGCTGACTTTCGGCGGAGTTGGCACTATTTTGGCGATCGTGGCGTTGGCGGCGTGTTGTGTGCCGGCACGCCGCGCGATGAAGGTGGATCCGATAGTAGCGTTGCGGTACGAGTGAAAAGATGAATGGTCAGTGATTAACTTTCTATGAGGGTATGAGGAACTTCCGGGCCGAACCGGCCCAGCCCCCCCTTTCCAGTAGTCCCTTTTGAGACCCAAGTAGCGCTATGTTGTTGATGGACAAGGGTCTAAGCTCAACCTAACCGCAAGCCTCGAATCCTGTCTAATGAGTCGGATGCAGCAGAGTGTCGATAGCACCCAGGCCATCGCAGAGAGCGACGCCGTCGCCGTGGAGCGCACGCTCGCGGGCGATCGCGATGCCTATCGCGTTCTGGTGGAGCGGCACAGCCACAGCGTTTTCCGGCTGGCCTACCGCATGACCGGGAACCGGCACGATGCCGAAGAGGTGGTCCAGGAGGCGTTCTTGCGCGGGTATCAAAAACTCGGTCAGTTTGCCTCACGAGCAAATTTCGGGACGTGGGTTTATCGCATCGCTGCGAACTATGCGATTGACCGCATGCGCCAGCGACACAAGGAAGATGCGCGCCGGGAAACGCCGAGAGTCGAAGACGGGGGTGGAATGGACAACGATCCCGTGAATCGCGTCCAGGACGAAGCGCCGACTCCGGAACGGTTGACGCAAAGTCTCGAACTCCGAAAACAGATGGAGCAGGCGCTGGCCGCTCTTTCGGAGGCGGAAAGAACGGCTTTTGTGATGCGCCATTGGGAAGGTTGCGGGATCGAAGAAATCGCGGGAGTCTTGAAATCCAGTTCGAGCGCGGCGAAAAACACTGTCTTTCGAGCGGTCCAGAAATTGCGTCATGCGTTGCAACCGTTCGTGGAGACAAAAGCGCAGGCACGCGCGATGGGAACCGAGTCATGAAACACCTGAAGGAAGAAGAGTTGATTGCATATCGTGAAGGAGTTGCCGAGCAGCGCGCCGTAGTAGCAGAGCATCTGGCGGCCTGCGAAAAGTGCCGCGCGGAGATGGAACGAATCGAAGCGGTGCTCGCCGCGCTGGATACGCTGCCTGTGCCAGATCCGGGAGCAGATTATGGGCGGCAGGTATGGAAGGAAATTGCGCCGCGTCTGGCGGAGAAGCCGGATCGTTGGTGGCAGGTGTGGTTCGAGCCGCGGCGGCTTGCGGCAGCGGGCGGGATTGTTGCGCTGATTATCGCGGCATTTGTTGTCGGGCGCGTTACAAAGAGAGTCGGGCCAGCTGACAACGTCGCAAATCGAGAACAGGTGCGGGAGCGCGTGCTCGTGGTCGCCGTCGGCGAGCACCTGGGCCACTCCGAGCGGATGTTGATCGAACTTTCAAACGAGGCGCCAGACGATCCCAAGCAGAAAGAAGTGGACATCTCAGCCGAGCAACGCCGCGCGGAAGACTTGCTCCAGGAAAACCGTTTGTACCGGCAGACCGCTCTACGAGAAGGGGATGCGGGGCTCGCCAACGTACTGGACGAACTGGAGCGTGTGCTCCTGGACGTGGCGCACAGCCCTGGAGAAGTAACGCCGGCACAGCTCGAAGCGATTCAGAAAAAAATCGAAGCGCGCGGGATTCTGTTCAAAGTTCGTGTGGTCAACAAGGAACTGCAACAACGGCAGGAGGCCACGAAGCCTGCGCCGCCGCAAAACAATTCTGCGAAAAGAGAGAGGAACAAAGTATGACCATCGGAAGACCAGGGAAACAGAGAGGCATCCTCTGGATGGCGGTGGCTGCGCTGTTAATGACACCGGCAAACGCACGGGCGTCCCAGTCTCAAGAAGATGCCGATCGCCTCGCCGCTGCTCAGAACTCCGGACAAATTGCGCAGCGTGAAGCCCTCGAAACGGCTCGGGTCGCCAAACGCGCTACCGCGTCTGCCGTGACCCATGCCATCGATCGGGCTACTACGCAGTTCATCGCTTCGCTTGAGGCGAGCGTGACAAGCCGCGTTGCGGATCGTGTCGCCTCCAAGAATGAAGAGCGCGTCGAGCAAAAGATCGATCAGGACCAGGAGAGCCGCGAACGCGAGCAGGAAGCGCGTGAACGAGCAGAGGAAAAGCGCGAACGGGAACAAGAAGCGCGCGAGCGGGCGCAGGAAAAAATCGAACGGCTGCAAGAATTGTACGACGACGGCCGCGAGGACTTGGACGACGACCGCTACGACCGGGCCGCGGAGAAATTCCAGCAACTGGCGGACATGAATGGTCCGCAAACGGATGCCGCGCTTTACTGGAAGGCGTACGCGGAGAACCGCTTGGGCAAGAGGGACACGGCGCTGGCTACGATTGCGGACATGAAGCGGCGCTTTCCGCAGAGCCGCTGGCAAAAGGACGCGACCGCGCTGGAGATCGAAGTGAAGCAATCGACCGGCCAGGCTGTAAAGCCGGCGGACCAGAGCGACGAAGAACTGAAAATGCTGGCCATCCAAGGGCTAATGAGCAGCGACCCCGAACGCACTTTTCCCCTACTGGAGAAAGTGATCAACGGTTCCGGCTCTCCAAAGGAAAAATCGAAGGCGCTTTTCGTGCTGGCGCAAAGCGGGTCGGCGCAAGCTCGCGAAATCCTGGGCAGAATCGCGCGGGGCCAGACCAATCCGGACCTGCAGCGCAAGGCTGTTGAATACCTGGGACTCTTCGGCGGCAGTGAAGCGCGGAAAACTCTGGCCGAAGTTTACGCTTCGAGCAGCGACGCCTCTGTGAAGCACGCCATTCTGCGTAGCTACATGATCGGCGGCGATCACGAGCGCCTGTTCGCCGCGGCGAAAAGCGAAAAGGATGAATCACTCCGCCGCGAGGCCATCCGGCAGCTCGGGCTGGTCCACGGGACGAGCGAACTGGAACAGTTGTACCAGGCGGAAACTTCGACGGATCTGCGCCGGGAAATCCTGCAGGCATTCTTCCTGGCGGGCGATTCGGGGAGGCTCGTGAAGGCCGCGCAAGGAGAAAAGGACGCGGATTTGCGCCGGGCGGCGATTCGAAACCTTGGCCTGATCCACTCGGAAGATTCAGGCAAGGCCCTGCAGGAAATTTACGCCAAGGAAACAGATCACGCGCTCAAAGCAGAAGTCCTGAACGCGTATTTTCTGCAAGGCAACGCGAAAGCGCTCGTGGCCATCGCTCGAAGCGAAAAGGACCCTGAACTCAAAAAGACCGCAGTGTCCAAATTGTCGCTGATGCATTCGAAGGAAGGCAACGATTACCTGATGGAATTGCTGCAGAAGTAGGAGGGGAACCATGCGAGAGGAACGAATTGTTTCGAAGCTGCGAAGAGTGCTTGGGTTCGCGATGATCGTGGCCGGCATTAGCATTGCCGCGGTCCAACTTGCAAAGGGCGGAGCCCCAACGCACGCAGGGCAGGCAGGCGCGGCGCCGGTGCAGGCAGTGGAAGTTCCGCGCATTGAAAATGCGATGCTGGAGACGCGTGCCGTCGGCACAAGTCTCGATGCCACCTTTCGCGAGCTCTCAGGAAAAGCCGAAAGGCCCGAGTGGATCGGCTATAGCGTCGAGAGGGTCGCGGGGGAGCGTGGCGTCTGCTGCGACAACAACTGGAATGATGGGAATTGCGGAACTTGCCGCCTAGAAAAAGAGAACGGCGGAACAATCGGCACGTCGCACGCGAACGGAAGCGTCAAGCTGGAAGGGACGCGGCAACTTGTCATGCTCTACCGCCTGGAAGCAAAGCAGGTCGTAAAAATTCGCGTGGCGTCAGAAGATTGCGCGCTGGACGCTGGCGGCTTGCCGTTCGTCTGGCTGACGGGAGTCAGGGCGCCAGAGAGCGTGGCGCTCTTGGCAACTTACGTCCGCAGCTCGGACATTGAAGAGCACGGGGAGCGCAAAATTGGCAACGGCGCGTTGACAGCAATCGCGCTTCATGCGGATGCATCGGCCGACCGGGCACTCGAATCCTTTACGGCACCGGAGCAGCGTGAAGGATTACGGAGGCAAGCAGCATTTTGGATGGGAGCCGCACGAGGCAAGTCTGGATTGGCTGCCTTGCAGCGCATGGCGAAAAAGGATCCCAGTTCGGACGTTCGCGCACATGTGGCGTTTGCGCTTTCCATCAGCCATGAAGCTGGAGCGCTGGATGAAATGATCCGTATGGCGCACGACGACACCAGCTCTCACGTGCGCGGACAAGCACTATTCTGGCTGGCGCAAAAAGCGGGAAAGAAAGCCGTGGGCACAATCACCGGCGCTATCGAGAACGATCCGGACACGGAAGTAAAGAAGAAAGCGGTCTTTGCGCTGAGCCAATTGCCAAAAGACGAAGGCGTGCCCAAATTGATTGAGGTCGCGCAGACCAATCGGAACCCGGCAGTGCGAAAACAGGCCATGTTCTGGCTCGGGCAATCGAACGATCCACGGGCGCTGCAGTTTTTTGAAAGAGTGCTGACGCAGTGAACCGCTAGCGCAAGAGGTCTTCGAGCTGCACGCGCGCATCCGTCTTCGAATCGCGATATTTCACGATCACCGCGGCCTGCAGCGCGAGTCCCCATTTCGCGCCGCAGGGATGGGAAACGGCGCGCGATCCGGGGACCACGATAGCTTCTTCGGGAATGATTAGCGGTTCGGTTTCGCTGGCCGTGTAGACCTTGTCGCGAACCAGGTCGTAAACCGGAATCGAGCGGTTCAGAATCGTTCCAGTGCCAAGAACAACGCGGCGCTTCACGACTGTTCCTTCATAGACGCCTGCATTCCCGCCAACCAAAACGTCGTCTTCGATGATCACCGGAAGCGCGCCGACAGGCTCGAGGACGCCGCCGATTTGCGATCCCGCGGAAATGTGGCAGTTGTGTCCGACCTGCGCGCAGCTTCCAATCAAAGCATGCGAATCGATCATTGTCCCTTCGCCAACGTAAGCCCCCACGTTCACGAACATCGGCGGCATGCAAATTACGCCGCGGCCGATGTAACTGCCATCGCGAATGCTGGAGCCGCCAGGAACGATGCGCACGCCGTCGGAAGCCGCGAAGGCCCGCACTGGATACGTGGACTTGTCGAAGAACGGTTGCTTCGCGGCGTCGATGGACATGTCCGCGATCGCGCCCATTCGAAAGCCCAGCAAAATTCCCTTCTTCACCCAGGCGTTCGCGCGCCAGCCGGATTTTTTGGAGGCATCGGGTTCAGCGGCGCGAATTTCGCCGCAATTCAGCGCCGCTTTGAAATCGCGGAAAAGCCATTGATGTTCTTCTTCGTAATGCGCAGGCGCTTCGTCAAACAATTTTTCAATTTGCGAAGGCTGCATGCGCCCTCTTGGCAAGTCCGAGCGATTCAAGCACCGATCGGATGCGCGCCTGATTCTCCGCCTTGGGCGGCACAAGTGGCAAGCGCCAAACCGGTTCGAGCAGGCCCATTTCCGCCATCGAGGCCTTTACCGGGATGGGATTGGACTCGACGAAATTTATTTCCATGAGCGGATGATAGCGCCGGTGAATCGCGCGCGCCCCGCCAAAGTCGCCCTGCAGCGCGAGCCGCGTCAACTGCGACATTTCCGCCGGAATTTCGTTGGACACGACCGAAATGACTCCACGTCCGCCAAGCGCGATGAGCGGGACCGTGATCGCATCGTCGCCGGAAACCACGATGAAGTCCTCGGGCACGGCATTGAGAATCGCTGCCATTTGCGAGACATTGCCCGAGGCTTCTTTGATGCCCACGATATTTTCGATTTGCGCCAGCCGCTTCACCGTGGCCGGCTCGATGTTCACGCCCGTGCGTCCTTGCACGCTGTAGAGAACGATCGGCAGCGATATGGCCTGCGCGATCGCGCGATAGTGCTGGAAAAGGCCTTCCTGCGTCGGCTTGTTGTAATACGGAGTGACCGAGAGAATTCCGTCTGCGCCAAGACGCGCCAGTTCGTGCGCCAGCGAAATAACTTCCGCGGTGTTATAGCCTCCCGCGCCCGCAAGAACTGGCGCCTTCCCTTTAGCCAGCTCAATCGTAATCTCCACGACGCGCAGATGTTCTTCGTGCGTCAGCGTCGGACTCTCACCAGTCGTTCCGCAAGGAACGAGAAAATCTACGCCCGCATCAATTTGCCGTCGCACCAATCGGCGCAGCGCGGCTTCGTCGAGCGAGCCGTCCGTTCGAAATGGCGTGACAAGTGCAGTTCCGGTCCCAATAAACATGGTCTTTTACTCCTAGCTTTTTTATCCAACTTCCGAAATACAAAGTTGCCGGCAGCGATTCGCCGCCGAAGATTTCCTCAGCTCAATTCGCCGAGAATCTCGCGAAATTCGAATACGCCTTGCTTCCCGTTGATCCATCGCGCCGCGCGCAATGCCCCGCGCGCAAAGCCATCCCGGCTGCGCGCCGTATGCCGCAGGGTGATGGTGTCGGCAGGCGAATCAAAACCAATTTCATGCGTGCCGGGATGTGCGCCCGCACGATTCGAGTTCAAGCACACCGCGCGGTTGAAGCCGCTCGCGCGCATCTCCTCCGCAAGTTTTTTCAGTGTGCCCGAAGGCGCGTCTTTTTTCGCGGAGTGGTGAATTTCCCAGCCCCACGCTTCGTAGTCCGCGTGCTTCGCAAAAAGCGCCGCAGTGTGCCCCACGGCCTGCATGAAAAGATTTACGCCTACGGAAAAATTTGGCGCCCAAACAAGCCCTGTTCCACTCTTCGCAACGGCTTCGCGGACCGAGGGAAGATCGCCGAACCACCCTGTCGTGCCGCTAACCGAATTAATGCCCATCGCGGCAAGCCGCCGAATATTTTCTGGAGCGGCGTCCGGTGAAGTGAATTCAACGGCTACATCCACTCCCTGAAGCGTCTGGTCAGAAAGCGCCTGCCCGCGGGCATTGCTCCGCGCATCGAATTTCGCGCGCACCTCGAATCCGTATTCTGGCGCGAGCTGCTCGATCAGCCGCCCCATCTTTCCGTAGCCAACAATGGCGAGGCCCATGCTCATGCGCTGCTCCGTCCGGTGGCGAGAAGCTGCGTCGCCATGCGCGCGTAAATGTCCACCGCTTCAGACAATTCCTTTTTGGAGATGCGTTCTTCGGCGGTGTGCGCGACATGAATGCTCCCAGGTCCGATGAGGAAGGGCCGGCCCCACGCTCCATCGAACGTCGGAATGTCCGTTGTGAAGGCGACAATCGTGGTGGGCAGCCCATCGAATTTCGACAGTTGCACGGCCGGTGTGTGCAGCACTTCGCGAGCCTCGGCACGGCCTGCAGTCGCTGCGGAGACGGCTTCGCGCAACTTTGCGGGATCGCCAACGGTGCGGAACATAATTTCCGCTTGCGCATGATCGGCCACCACGTTCGGTGCGCGGCCGCCCTCAATCGTCCCAACATTCAGCGTGCTGCGGCCAAGCAGCGCGTCTTCCGGCAATGGAATCTGTCGAATGTCGCTTAGAACATCGAGCAGAGTGTGGATGGCCGAATGGCCGAGCTCAGGGTAAGCCGAATGGGCGAGTTTTCCATGCGCCGTGATTTCGAAGCGCAGTGCGCCTTTGGAACCGAGCGCTAGGCAATTTTCAGTGGGCTCGCCATTGATCAAGAATCGTGAGCCGCGCGGACTTGCCGCAGCCGCTCGTGCCCCGGCGCTGTTGCGTTCTTCGCCGACAACAAACAACAAGCCAAAATTTCGAGTGCCTGCTGCGAACAGTTTTTCCGCCGCCGCAATCATCGCGGCGATAATTCCCTTCGCGTCGCAGGAACCGCGGCCCCAAATAAATTCTCCGTCCTCGCTAGAAGCAAAGAACGGCGGGACGGTATCCATGTGCGTGGAAAGAGTGATGGCGGGTTCGCCCCACGAGGCAAAAATATTGTCGCGATTCGGTTCCGCAGGAATGCGCTCGATACGACCGTTGTGCCGCGAAGTGAGCGCGGACAAATGTGCAAAGAGATAGTCACCCACGTTCTTTTCGTGGTTCGTAGTCGACTCGATGTCCACAAGCGCGCGCGTCAATGCGAACAGATCCATTTCTGCCGGGCTTTTCTGGATGAGCGAAACGAAAGGAAGGAACCGCGAGGATACAAATCGAGGCTGCTGCCTCTCGATAGCGCTTCATCCGAATGATCGGATGACAGTGAACAGGCCTTCGACCTGTTCCCCAACCGCCGCGGTTTCAGCTACCGCTGCGATTTCGGCGGAAGACAACTACAAAATGAAATGCCCCTTTCGCGCGGGCGTCCGAAGCTGATCGGAATTGCGCGCCCCGCTACTCATGGCTTCCGCACCTCTACCAAGACACTACAAGTCTAGTGGAATGCGGTCCGGTATGGCAATAAAATTTCAGCCGAACTGAATCCAAGAAACGCTTGAGACTTTCGTCAGGAAATGAGGAATCTTCCTCTGGAACCGCCTAAGTCCTGAATGGCGAACCACTTAGATAAAATTGAACGATCGCTGGCGGTATGAGAACATGTACTGATAATCCGATGACCAGAGATCAGGAAAAAGCCGTGTTGGACTTGGTCACCAATCCGCCTCCAGGGAGCGAGTTGGCCAGAGCAAAGGAATTCGGCGTTGATTTGACTCTGTTCATTTCAACTCTGCGTCGTACGCCTACGGAACGGGCGCGCAGCCTTTCTGAAGGCTCGCGCATCTTCAAAATCGCCAAACAAACGCTGCTCAATGAGCGATGAAGCTCGAAGAAACGATCCGCATTCTTTACGACGCGGGCGTTGAGTTCGTGGTCATTGGCGGCGCCGCGATGGGACTGCAGGGTTCCGCGCACCTTACCCGAGACATCGACTTCTGTTACGCTCGCACGGCAAAGAACATGGATCGCCTTGCGAAAGCCCTTGAGCCATTCCACCCTGTCCTCCGCGGAGCACCGCCGGACCTGCCTTTTCGCTTTGATGCCAAGACCATTGGGAATGGTCTGAATTTTACGATGACTACGGATTTGGGCGACCTTGATTTTCTTGGCGAAGTATCCGGCCTCGGCCCATTTCAGGACGTCCTCGCCGCGTCGGACATGAAAAGTGTAGGCGGGGTAGAGTGCAGAGTTCTTTCTCTCGAAGGATTGATTAAGTCCAAAATTGCGGCGGGCCGCCCTCGAGATCTCTACGTGCTGCCCGAATTGCGAGGACTCAACGAAGTAAAGAAGAAAACTGGTCTGGAGTGACCAGCTGGGCCGGCACTGCCGATGCCGTAGGCTGCGAACATTGCCGAGATTTCCACCTCATAATTCAAGCGGTTTGAGTGGCACGTGCTGCGAGGCCACGAGAAGTTCGCCGGTGAAGGCCGTTTCGGCGGGGCGGCGCTTCAGGGCCTCCTCAGCAGAGAGGCGCACAAGATCGGGATTGTTGTTTTCCTGCGAGACGTGCGCTAGGACCAGGTACCGCGCGATCGCGTCGAAGCCATCCGGGTCGCAAAGATACTCGCTGACGGCGTGATTTGAAAGATGCCCGGTGCGGCTCAGGACGCGCTGCTTCACCTGCCACGGGTACGGGCCAACCTTCAGCATATCCAGATCGTGATTGGATTCGAGCACCAGGCAATCCGCTCCGCGCAGATGTACTTTCACCAGCTCCGGCATATAGCCCAGGTCAGTAACGATGGCCATCTTTGCGCCGTTGGAACGGAACGTAAAGCCGATGGGATCGGCGGCGTCATGTGGAATCGCAAACGCGTGAACGTCAATGTCGCCGATGGTGAAATGCTGGCCCGGCTGAATGGTTTCGACTCGCCTCAGCCGCTTCCCCAACGTTTCCGGCAGGACGCGCTTCATCGCATCCATGGTCGGCTCGGTAACGTAGAGCGGCGCTTTCCAAATGCCAAGCATTTGCGGCAGGCCGTTGCAGTGGTCGGTGTGTTCGTGAGTGATCAGGATGCCGTCAATGTGCTCGACGGTTCTTTCAACAGTTGCAAGGCGGGCAAGCGTTTCGCGTTTGCCCAGTCCGGCGTCCACGAGGAGTCGGGTTCGCCCGGTCTCGAGCAACGTGATGTTGCCCGAGCTGCCAGACGCCAGGATGGAAACCCGCAACGCGATCGTTCACCCCTCGGAAAATTCCTTCAGCACAAAAAAATTTCTAAGCGCGCCCAATCAAATTCTCAGAATGATGGCAGAGCGCCGCACGCGCGTCAACAGGGACTATGCGATTGCAACAATGATATACTCCCGCGGCAAACCATGGAAAAGTACGATCTCATCGTGGTTGGTTCCGGCCCAGGGGGCCAGCGTGCCGCGATTCAAGCGGCGAAGTTTGGCAAGCGCGCCGCGCTCATCGAAAAGCTGGAAGTGATTGGCGGGACCGCCATCAATACCGGCACGATTCCCAGCAAAACCATCCGCGAAGCTGTCCTGCACCTTTCCGGGTATCAGTATCAAAGCATTTACGGCGTCAATTATCGCGTGAAAGAGCCAATCACCATGTCGGATCTTTCCTTCCGCGCGCTCAACGTCATCAAGACCGAAATCGATGTGATTCGCGCGCAACTCTCGCGCAACGGCATCGATGTTGTCACGGGAACCGCCAGCTTTCTCGATCCTCACCACATGCAAGTGACAAGTTCGCGGGGACAAACCGAGTTTGAAGCGGACAACATCGTTATCGCCACGGGCACGAAGCCCGCGGTTTCTCCCCTCGTTCCTTTCAACGACAAGACCATTATCAATAGCGACCAAATTCTCCGCATGCCGGAAATTCCCAAGTCCATGATTGTCGTTGGCGGCGGCGTGATTGGCGTCGAGTATGTGTGCATGTTCGCAACGCTCGGGGTGCGCGTGACGTTGATCGAGAAGCGCCCGCGCTTGCTGGAGTTTGCCGACGCCGAAATGGTCGAAGCGCTTTGCTACCATTTGCGCGACCGCCGCGTCACGCTGCGCCTGAACGAGGAAGTGGAAAGCGTCGAAGAAACTCCCGATCGCCTGGTCGTCGCCAATTTGAAGAGCAAGAAGAAAGTCTCCGGGGAGGCGCTGCTCTACGCGGTGGGCCGCCAGGGCAACGTGGATGAATTGAATCTTGCCGCGGGCGGCTTGGAGGCGGACGCGCGAGGCCGCATCACCGTCGATGAAAATTATCGCACCAAACAGCCGCATATCTTTGCCGTTGGAGATGTAATCGGATTTCCCAGCCTCGGCTCCGTCTCCATGGAGCAGGGACGCATCGCGGCTGCCAGAGCGTTCGGCATGCCGACGAATTCCAACCGCGCGAATTATCCTTACGGGATTTACACCATTCCCGAAATTTCATTCATCGGCAAGACGGAGGAGCAGCTTACCGACGAAGGTGTTCCTTACGAAGTCGGCATGGCCTATTTCCGCGAGATTGCGCGCGGCCAGATTCGCGGCGACACCACCGGACGCCTGAAACTCATTTTCGATCCTACGTCCAAGAAATTGCTCGGGGTCCACATCATTGGAGAAGGCGCCTCCGAGTTGCTGCACATTGGGCAGGCGGTTTTCGCTCTGAACGGCACGGTGGAATATTTCGTGGACACCGTCTTCAACTATCCGACGCTCGCGGAATGCTATAAAGCAGCGGCGTTCAATGGTTTAAATAAACTGGTCAGAGGCTAGTTACGTCCGAATGAGGAATCAATTGCTGGAACCTTCGATTCAATAGAATGAGCAGGAGCAACATGCGCAGGACAGTTGGCGTACTCGTGATGGAACATATCGCCGTCGGCTCGGTGGAAGGCCACAAGGTCGTCGGTCCGCTCAGCATCTTTCCGGAAAAACCGCAATCGCTCGACCCGCTGCAGTCCATGCCAGCGGAAGGCATCGTCGATTGCATCCGGCAACAGGTCGACAAAGTCGCGGGCGGAGAAAAGATCGCCGCCGTCGGTATCGGCTTTCCGGGCATCATTCGCGGCGGCGTAGTCGAGGATTCCCCAAACTTCCATCAGGCCAAGGGATTTGCGTTACAAGGCGCCTTGTCCGCGGCCTTGAGCGGCAAACTCGCAGGCGCGCAGGTTCGCGTTTTTAATGACGCGGACGTTATGGCCGCGGGAATCGCCGCGACGCAAGGAAAATTGAATAAGCTCATGCGCGTGTGGACGCTCGGCAACGGAGTGGGGTTCGGCCGCTATCCTTCCAGCGAAGGAATTTGGGAAGGCGGACACTCCGTGGTCACGCTGGACGCCAAGGAAAACTTCTGCGGTTGCGGCGGCCGTGGGCACCTCGAAGGAATTCTCGGTCTCCGCTCCATGCGCTTGAGATTTTTGGACCTTGAGCCGGAAGAAGTTTTCGAAAACGCCCGCGCCGCTGACGCGCGCTGCGCGGAATTTGTAATGTTGTGTCACCGCGCTTTGGCGGCCGCCACGGCCACCAGCATCCACATGGAAGGCCCGGGAATGTTTTTTGTTACCGGTCCGGACGTACGATTCATCGACATCGGATTGCTGGACAGGCTCTTGCACGAGATGGTGAAAATGAGCCCTCTGCAAGGCAGCCGTTTTGAAGTTGTCCCCACCAGCGACGAAATGGGCATCATCGGGGCCGCCGTCAACGCCGACCGCGCCACGCAAAATTAACCCGGCTTGAACGTTCACTCCCCGTGACGACGCCGACAAGGGAAGAAAAATAGTTGATTTGGACAAAAAGGATTCAGGAACAGGGATTCGGAATCATTCCCAACGTGCTGGCGCAACAGGATGTTGATGACCTGCTCGAAGAGTTGAGCCGGGCAAATTTGCCACGAAACCGAGCCGGTGTCCGCCATGCCATGAAACTTGCAACTGTTGCGTCGATGGCGCGAGGTTCGCGGCTTTTGGGAATCGCGCAGCAAATTCTTGGCAGCGGCGCGTTTCCCTTTCGCGCGACCCTTTTCGATAAATCGCCGACGGCCAACTGGCTTGTGGTGTGGCATCAGGACACGGCCTTGCCACTTCGCGAACGGCGGGAAATGCCCGGCTGGGGACCATGGTCAGTCAAGGACGGTGTGATTTATGCGCACGCTCCGGCGAATGCATTGTCGCAAGTGCTCGCCCTGCGACTCCACCTGAATGACTCAACTGCTGAAAATGGCCCACTGCGCGTCTTGCCCAAAACTCATATGCTTGGCGTTCTAAGCGACGAGGAACTCCACGATCTCTCGACACGAGTTGCCGCGATCGATTGCCTCGTGGCGCGCGGTGGCGTTCTGGCGATGCACCCTCTCATTGTGCATGCATCATCGAAATTACAATCGCATGCCCCCAGGCGCGTCCTGCACATTGAGTACGCCGCTTCGGCGGGCATCGCCGATGGGCTTGATTTAACTATCGCTTGAGGATCCGACACCTTCTCAACAGGCTAACCGGGAGCGGTCGAGGGTAAAGCCGTTTAAGGGGCCGAGGACGGTGACGGCGATTTGGCCAGCTTGGAAATATTGCCGGGCGAGGATCTGAAGTTCATCGTCAGTGACGCCTTCGATGGAGTCCAGGATTTCGTCGAGCGTATAGAAGCGGCCAAAATACAATTCCTGGCGCGCTAAATTTGACATCCGCGAGCTGGTGGACTCGAGGGAAAGCATGAGCGAGCCTTTGAGATGATTCTTTGAGCGGCGAAGCTCTTCCTCAGTGACCGGCGATTCCTTCAAAGCGCGAAATTCCTTAATGGTCAAGTCGATGACTTGGCCAACGGTCTCCTTGGCGGTGCCGGCGTAGACGGTCATCATTCCGGCGTCGGAATAGGGCGTCAGCTCGCTGAAAACGGCATAAGCAAGACCCTGCTTTTCGCGAATATTCTGAAATAGCCGCGAGGACATGCCTCCGCCAAGAAGATTGTTTAGCACGGCGACGGTGAAGCGGTCTTGGTGGCCCAGCGGAACCGACGGGACGCCGATGCAGACATGTACTTGCTCGAGGTCGCGCTTGGGTTCGAGATGGATGGGCGCTTCCGTGCGCGGCGCGCCGTCGCTTTCCGCGGGACCTGTTGGTTTCATGCCGCCGAATTCCCGCTGCACCAATTCCAGCACCTGTTCGTGAGTGACGTTGCCCGCGGCAGTCACCACCAGATGATCCGGCGCGAACCATTCCCGGAAACGCGCAAACAGCGAATCGCGATTGAAGGCTTTGACGGTCTCCGGAGTGCCGAGAATCGGACGCCCGAGCGAATGCTGCGGCCAGAAGCCGCGCGTAAAAATTTCGTGAAGGAGATACTCGGGATTGTCCAGGTCCATTTTTATTTCTTCGAGGACGACCTGGCGTTCCTTCTTCACATCTTCCGAATCGAATTTCGGGCGAAGGACAAGGTCCGCGATGATGTCAAAAGCGATGCGCAAGTGCTCGTCAAGAACTTTGGCATTGAAACAAATCTGTTCCTTGGAAGTGAAGGCGTCGAGCATGCCGCCGATGGAATCCATTTCGCGAGCGATGGCTTCAGCGGAGCGGCGCTCCGTGCCTTTGAAAACCATGTGCTCCATGAAATGTGCCAGGCCGTTCTCTGCGGGGACTTCGCGGCGGGAGCCGTTGCGCACCCAGACGCCCACGGAAACGGAGCGCACGTGAGGCATGGTCTCGGTGATGACCACGAGGCCGTTGGGCAAAACGTGCTTCTGAATGTCGCGCGTTTCGGTGGCCATAATGACATTGTGGCACAGGCGCGGCAGAAAGGAAAAAGAGAAGCATGGGATCAGCTAAAGATTGTACTTACAGCTACTTATGATTGCGTTCTCTTGAGAACTCAACCTTGGCTATGACGACGGAAGAGTAGAATTCGCCGGAGGCGAAGCTCGCGCTACAGAAGTTTCTCCGCAGAGTTCAGCTTGCCGTATTCGCTGGTGTAGAAGAGCGGGACGTCGGAGTAGGTGCCCTGGTCCCGGAGATAGACCTCGCAAGTGTCGAAGGGCTTCGAATAAATGTGGATGCTGACGGCGCGCTGGTCAAATTCAGCCAGGTTCAAGACTTCGTGGACCGGCTCGATGGGATTCACGTAAGCGGGATGCGCGGCGTCGAGATCGTAAGTATCGGTCGGGATGATTTTACAAGTGCCGTGGGCGGCGTCGCGGCAGTCCACGCGGTAGTTTTGAACGCGCAGCCGGCCGATCGGCGCGGACATCCAGCAATTCTGATCGCGATGATTGTGGATGCGGCTGTGCTGGCCGACTTCCCAGCAAACAGTCATGCATTCAAAGAGATCATTCCTGAAAATTAAATTGCGCGTGTAACTTCCTTTTGAAAAATAGCAGTATTTGTCAAGCGTCTCCGGAAGGACGCCGTGGCGGACCACATAGTCCTGAACATTTTGCAGTGTGAATTCGCGCACCGGGATGGCGGCGAGGCCCTTGACCCACTCCGAGATGGTGAGCTGTTCCGTTGCTACCTTCTGAGCCATGGAAAGCCTCCGAATTGCGTGCGTCCTGCAAGGCAGGTGACCGGACAATCCTGCTACAGCGGGGATTGCCAATGGATTATAGCGCGATTCAAAGGCGAAGTAAGGAGGCGAGGAAGTAAAGAAGTTAGAAAAAGAGGTAATCTGTAGTTTGAGCTGTGCAGCGATGCGGCAAGGGAATTTAGCGGCGAGCACAACAAATGGAGCTTCTGGGCAAATCGAAAGAAGAATTGCGCGCATTCTGTGTGGCGCTTGGCGAGCCGGCGTTTCGCGGGGCGCAGATTTATCATGCGCTGTATTCCGAAAGAAAATTTGACGTGGCGCAGATTACAAATCTTCCGGCGGCGCTGCGGGAGCGGCTGCGCAAGGAAGCACGCATCACTTTGCCGGAGGTGAAGCAGCAGTTTGCGTCGGCGGATGGCTCGGTGCGGTACTTGTTTGGTTTGGGAAGCGCGGAAGAAAACAAAGATTTCAACACAGAGTTCGCAGAGAACATAGCGAGCACAGAGAAGGGCGGAAAAGAAAGAGCGAGCCGCTTGCAGAAGCCGGCTTCGGTGGAAGCGGTATTCATGCCGAGCGAGGGGCGGCAGACGATCTGCATTTCCACGCAGGCAGGTTGCGCAGTGGATTGCCATTTTTGCCTTACAGCGCAACTGGGACTGATTCGGAACCTAACCGCCGGAGAGATTCTGGCGCAAGTTTTGCTGCCGCTGGAAGAGCACAAAACACGACTCGCGCCGCAGACCAACGTTGTGCTGATGGGGCAGGGCGAGCCGCTGCTGAATTTCGAGCCGGTGATGGCGGCGGTGCGCATCCTGCTGGACCCGGAGGGCATGGGGATTTCGCCGAAGCATGTGACACTTTCGACGAGCGGAATCGTGCCAGGAATCGAGCGGCTAGCGCAGGAGAAAGTGCGGCCGAAGCTGGCGATTTCACTGAATGCGTCAAATGACGAACAGCGCGACGCGTTGATGCCGATCAACAAGAAATACCCGCTTGCTATGCTGATCGACGCCTGCAAGGAATATCCGCTGCGAACGTGGGAACACCTGACGTTTGAATACGTGATGCTCGGCGGATTGAACGATGCGGCGGAAGATGCGCGGCGTGTGGTGCGGCTGCTCGCGCCACTCAAGAGCGTGAAAGTGAACTTGATCCCGTGGAATCCGGGAGAACTTCCCTACCGGGAATCTTCGCCGGAGCGGATTGAAGAGTTCCGGCGGATCCTGGTGGATCGAGGCGTGCCGGCATTTGTGCGCTATTCACGCGGGCGCGATGTGATGGCGGCATGCGGGCAACTGGCGTTACTGCAGATTGATGGTTCGCAGTCGCCAGTTGTCAGCCTGCGGTAAACAGAAGGAAGCGTACCAAGAGGTAGTTATCCATACCTCCCCCATCCCCCTGTTTTTCATCAAGTGTTGATTCCAAAGGCCGTTAAAGTCATCTATTTTGATACACTTTCACAAGTGTTTATTCTAAAGGAATTTGCATTGCGCCAAAATTGTGCAAGAGGCGAGCATTCTCGAATGAGTCCTTGCTTGCGAACGGTTGAGATCCTTCGCTGCGCTCAGGATGACACCGACGAGGACCGACAAAGAGAATAAGACCGACGTCACGCAATGAAAATGGGTCGCTGATCCAAAAGAAAAGCGGGAGCAAGCTCCCGCAGTCCATACGCAGTTCTGTACAAAAGTAGTATACCACAAAGATAACTAAAGTCAAGGACGAACTTGCAAAAAAACTCATGGTGTTGGCATCCAGAAATTCAAGGCGGGGATTAGCGGAGGCCGATGACGGAGAGGAGGCGGCCGCTCTGAGGGCCTTCCTTGCGGTAGCTGAAGAGAAGGTCGCGACGGCAGGCGGTGCAGAGGCCGCTGACGAAGATGTTGGAGGCACGGACGCCAGCGCCAAGGAGTTGGGCGCGATTGGCTTTGCGGAGGTCGAGGAGAACGTTTTTGGGCGGGGGCTGATGGCCAGGGGGCATCATGTTCAGCCACTGAATGGGATTGGGCTCGTCACCGGTGCGGAATTCGTCGAACCATTCGGGGGCTTCGGCGAACTGGGAAAGAAACTGAGTGGCGACTTCGGTGCCGACTTCGTAGCAGCAGCCACCGATGGAGGGGCCGATGGCGGCAAACAGATCGCCAGGCTTGGATTTGAAATGCATTTGCAGCTGGCCGATGGCTTTGACGACGATGCGCTGCAGCGTGCCGCGCCAGCCGGCATGAATGGAGGCGACGGCGCGCTTTTTGGGATCGACGAGGAGAATCGGAACGCAGTCAGCGGTTTGGACGCCCAGGAGGAGGCCCGGGCGGTTGGTGACGGAGGCATCGCCCTGACAGGATTGGGACGGTGCGGCATCGAAAAGGCGGATGACGTCGGAATGGATTTGTTTAAGAGAAACGAGTTGCAAGTCGGACGCGCCGAGGGCGGATTGGAAGCGGCGGCGGTTTTCGAGGACGTTGTCCTTGGTGTCCCATTCGGTGAAGCCGAGACTGAGAACTCTTTCGCCGTTCTGATCACTCACGCCGCCGGGCTTGGTGCTGAAGCCGTGGATGAGCCAGGAGAGTTTTGAAAGGGCAGGCACCTGGAGGATTCGCACGCCGCGCACGCTGAGTTCAGTCCAGGCGATCCTGACGCCGACGTCGGGGCGTGACTTGCGAGCGCTGCGCTTGGCCGTTACTGTTTTCGTGGAAGCCACAAGTCTACCAGTATAATCGGAGTCGGCCGCGTGGCCGAAACCAAGAGAACCTCACCCCTGAAGGGGTGAGCTACAGGGCGGGACATTGATAATTGGGATGGGGGTGGACATTGCGGAAGTGGAGCGCATTCAGGGAGCGATCGAGCGGCATGGGGAAGTGTTTCTGAGGCGAGTGTATACAACGAGGGAACGCGAGTACTGCGAGCGGTTCAAGAATAAATATGAGCGGTATGCGGGACGGTTTGCTGCGAAAGAAGCGGCGATGAAAGCGCTGGGGACGGGCTGGCGGCGCGGCGTGAGATGGGTAGATTTGGAAGTGGTGCGGGAGACGAGCGGGCGGCCGACACTGGCAATTTCGGGTGAGGCGGCAAAAATCGCGAAGCAGATCGGTGTGAAGAGCGTGGCGCTCAGCATCACGCATACGGAAAGTCAGGCGCTGGCCCAGGTCATTTTCGAAGGTTGACAGAATCTTTCCAAGGCCGTGCGAGGGATTATCCCCGCGAGAACTCTCGCACCAAAAAACTCCACGAACCTGCGACCGCAGAGTCCAAAGCAATTCGGACATTATTTGACGACAAGAAAATCACCGATGGCCAGTGCATCGATGCCAGCGCAATAGAAGCTACGGATGGCCTCGCGGGGATCGGAAACGAGAGGCTCGCCGAAGAGATTGAAGGAGGTGTTGAAGAGGACGGGAGCGGGCGCGCGCTCGCCGAATTTGTGGAGGAGGCGCCAAAAGCGAGGATTGGTTTCGTGTTCGACAGCGTGAACCCGGACGGTGCGGCCTTCGAAGGCAAAGCGTTCGAGAGCAGCCGGCACGCCGGGTTTGAGCGTGCCGAGAGAAGCCATGAAGCGGCAATTGGGAGAGCAATCGAAGAATTGCGAGACGGTTTCCGCAGGGGCGGAGAACGCGAAGGGGTGGAAGTCCTCGCGGTGCTTGATGTATTGATTCACGTTTTCGATGACGTATTCGGAAAAAGGAGAGGCAAGAATACTGCGATTGCCAAGAGCCCGGTGTCCGAATTCAGTGCGTCCCTGGAACCAAGCCACAATTTTGTCCCGCAGGAGGAGTTGCGCGACTTCCGCGAGAAGCGGTTCTTCTCCGGAGGGGTACTTGTAGATGACTTTACAGTTATCGAGGACCGATTTGATTTCCGAAGAGGAGAAGCCGGGGCCGAGGTAGAGATGCGGCAGCGATTGCCGAGCGGGACAGCCGAGGCTTTTCCTGGCGAGGAGCGCCGCGCCCAAGGCCGAGCCGGAATTGCCGGCCACGGGTTGCACATAAACCTTCTTGAGCGCGCTGCGAGTCTCGAGGGCACGGACGAGGAAAACGTTCAAGAATAGGCCGCCGGCAACGCACAAAGAGTCCACAGAGTGTTCTTTCCGATAGCGCTCGGCGATAGCGAGAACAATTTCTTCGAGGACGTCGCGGGCGCTGCGCGCGAGGGAGGCGCGCAACTGCGGATCGGAAGCAACGGCCTGAGGATCGAGTTTCGAATCGCGGAAAAATTCTTCGGTGAAAGAAGTGGCTTCCTCCGGCTCCCGCCCGAAATAGCGGGTGTTCAGCACCGGCAAGCCGGCACCGTTCCATTGAAAGATCTTTCGAAAGGCGGGAGCGAAATCGGGTTTGCCGTCCTTGCTCAGCCATTGCACTTTGTGTTCATCGCGGCGAGCACGAAGACCAAGGAGCTGGGTGACGCGGGAATAAAACCAGCCAAGAGAGTTGGGAAAGCGGAGCGGCTGAAGAAGACGAAGCTCGTCGCCTTCGCCGAGGTAAAGCGAGCCAGAGCGCATATCACCGAATTCATCGAGGGTCAGCACCAAAGCGCGTTCGAACGGCGAAGTATAGTAGGCGCTGGCGGCGTGGCAAAGATGATGCTCGAAGAACAGGAAAGGAGTGGATGCGCCATAGAGACGGCGAGTCTGACGGAGTTGAGCAGCCTCTCGAAAATTCCGGCCTAGAGAATGGGTCCAAGCCGCGCCGGAACCGGAGAGAGTGCGCTGGAGACGAAACCGAGTCTCGCGCAGGGTGGAAATAGCGAGACGGCGAGGAAAAGCGGCGAACTGAATATCGGAGATTTTCGCCTTGCATTGGTCGAGACAGCGAGCAATCGCGAGACGGGGAATCCCGCCCATGCCGGTCGAGCGGCTAAGTTTTTCTTCTTCAATGGCGGAAACGATGGAGGTTTCGTCCACAAGGACGGCAGAAGAGTCGCGGCCAAAACTCCAGATGCCAAGAGTGAGCATCGTGTTAAAGTGCCGCGATTCTACTACATCGGAAGGAAAACGGATTCAGATACCCGTCCGACGAGGCAAGTTCCTTGACAGGAATTGAGTCTGACATCCAACCATTGATTTGCAGGGAATACTCCGCCCACGAAGACACGGAGATAATTGCTGGAAAGCGAGGAGGTCTGGCGATCCGGCAATTCGTTTGAGGGATGAAGGGTGAGGACGCGGAGGGTGCGGCTGATTTGGGATTGGCGGAAGGCGGCGGATTTCTTTTCTCCGAGGGCGCGTAGTTCGCGGGCACGGCGCTTGATGATGGCGCCAGGGACTTCGTTCGAAAGCGCGGCGGCTTTGGTGCCCGGGCGCTTGGAGAAAGAGAAAACGTGAAGATAGGTGAAGGGGAGCGATTCGATGAAGGCGAGCGTGACGGCGTGGTCGTCTTCAGTTTCACCGGGGAAACCGGTGATGACGTCGGCGCCGATGGCCGCGTGTGGGAGGCGTTCGTGGACGAGTTCGATGCGGCGGGCATAGTGCTCGGCGCGATACCAGCGGTGCATGGCGGCGAGGATGCGGTTGGAAGCGGACTGCAAAGGCATATGGAAGTGCTGGGCGATGCGATCGGTGGAAGCAAAAAGATCGACGAGGTCCTGGGTAACGTCGAGGGGCTCGATGGAGCTGATGCGGAGGCGTTCTACGGACGTTTCGCCGAGGATGCGGCGGAGGAGATCCTCGAATTCGACGCGGGGAGAAAGATCGCGGCCGTAGGTGCCGAGATTGATGCCGCTGAGAACGATCTCGCGGGCTTGGAGAGGGGCGCGCAAAGACTCGGAGCGGACAGGCAATAATGCTTGTCCCACTGTTAGGCGGCGGATTTCTTCGATTACTCTGTCTGATGGCAAACTGCGGCTCTTGCCGCGGACGAAGGGGATGACGCAGTAAGAACAGCGGGAGTCGCAGCCGTCCTGGATTTTGAGAGTGGGGCGGGTGTGATTCCCTTCCCCGCCGAGGACGGGGGCGGAGAGGAATTCCGCGCGGTCGAAGATGTTGCCAGTAAGGATCTTTGCGAGATGGGGCGAATTGGGCGGGGCAAGCTCCGCCCCTACAAAGGAATGGAACGGCACCGTTGAGTCAGAATGAAGGGCCGCAACGGGGAAAAAATCGTTTGCGGAATTAGGGGGCGTGACGGATGAGAGCGAATCGATGAGCAGGGGGATTTGTGGTTTGTGGGAATTGCCAACGACCCAGGAAACGCCTGGGAGAGCAGCTAGTTCTTCGGGGGCGCGCTGGGCGTAGCACCCAGTGACAATGAGGCGGACAGCGGGGTTGGCAGCGTGAAGCCTGCGAATGGCGTCGCGGGCCTGTGCGTCGGCGGAAGCGGTGACTGTACAGGTGTTGAGGACAACGATGTCGGCAGTAGTGGGCGTGGCGGCGGAGGTGCAACCGCGGTCAAGCAACTGGCGCTCGATGGCGGCACCATCGGCTTGCGTGGCGCGGCAGCCGAATTGTTCGATGAAGAAAGTAGGCATCTGAAAAAAGGAATTTACCCAGAGTTCGCTCCGACCTGGTCGGCATAAGAGCCGTACACAGAGAACGCGGAGCAGAGAAGACCCAAGCTCTAGCCGACGCGAACTTATATGAGAATAGCGGGTTTGGGGAAGAGCGAAAAGACCGATCGCAACCAGGACCGGGATTAGAACGGGACTTGACTTTACTCGCCGGAGGGTACGCCGCTACAATCTTCCGACATCATGGCCCGTCAACGACATAACCCCTCCGCGCTGCACGATCCGAAGGTGTCGATTGTTATCCCCGTTTACAACGAAAAAACGACGATTGATGAGATCCTGCGGCGGGTGGTGGACATCGAGATTCGCAAAGAAGTGGTCGTCGTCGATGATTGTTCGACCGACGGGACGCGACAGATTCTGGAAAACATGGCGGCGCGGCAAGCGAATGGCGAGGAGTTCGCGCCCGCACAGGATGGAAGCGACCCAATTGCATTGCGGGACTTGAAGTTTTTCTTCCAGACACCGAACCAGGGCAAAGGAGCGGCCTTGCGACGCGGTTTTGAGCAAGTGACGGGAGAGATCGTGCTGGTACAGGACGCGGACCTGGAATATGACCCGCGCGATTACCCGGTATTGCTGGAGCCGATCATCGATGGGCGCGCGGACGTAGTATATGGTTCGAGATTCCTGAGCGGGCCACAGCGCGTGCACTATTTTTGGCATTACGTTGCGAACCGGATGCTGACTCTGCTTTCGGACATCTTCACGAACCTGAAGCTGACGGACATGGAGACTTGTTACAAGGTGTTCCGGAGAGAGGTACTCACGGGAGTCCAGATCAAATCGGACCGGTTTGGATTCGAACCGGAGATCACGGCAAAGATTGCCAAGCACAAGTGGCGCATCTACGAAGTGCCGATCACGTATGCAGGACGCACGTACGAAGAAGGAAAAAAGATTACGTGGAAAGACGGCATCCAAGCTTTGTGGTGCATTATCCGCTATAAATTCAACGACTAACAGCTAGGCCGAAGCGTTTTGCGCATACCCGTTAGGGTGTTTCTGCTTCCACGTCCATGCTGATTGAATGATTTCTTCGAGCGAGGAATGAGAGGCTTCCCAGCCGAGGACGCGTTTGAGTTTTTCCTTGCTGGCGACGAGCACGGCGGGATCACCGGGACGGCGCGGACCCAGTTTGCGCGGAATCTTGCGTCCGGTGATGCGCTCCGCCGCATCGATGACCTCCAGGATAGAGAAGCCGCAGCTGTTGCCGACGTTGAAGGCTTCGCCGGTAACGCGGTCGATCTCCTCGAGGGCGCGGACGTGGGAATCGGCAATGTCGAGCACATGGATGTAATCGCGGACACAGGTTCCATCGGGCGTGGGGTAATCCGTGCCGAAAACATCGACATGGGGCAAGCTGCCAGCGGCGGCTTCTAGAACCCGGGGAATGAGATGAGTTTCCACGCGATGATTCTCGCCGCAGGTGTTGGAAGCTCCGGCAGCGTTAAAATAACGGAGGGTCACGTATTTGAGTCCGGTGTAGAGCTTGTAATCAGCAAGAATCTGCTCGAAGGTGAGTTTGGATTTTCCGTAAGGGTTAATGGGCGCCTTGGGATGGTCTTCAGGGATGGGAACGATTCGGGGTTCGCCGTAAGTGGCGGCCGTAGATGAGAAAATGAATTTTTTCACGCCGTGGCGGGTGACGGCGTCGAGAAGATTGACGCCGGAGGCAACATTCGTGGCGTAGAAGATGCTGGGCTCGCGCATGGACTTGGCGACGAGGGCCTCGGCGGCAAAGTGCATGACGGCGTCAACTTTGTGCTTGGTGAAGACGGCTTCAAGCTGAGCGCGATCGGCAAGATCAACCTGGCAAAAGGTAGCGCCCGGCGGCACGGCGCCCCGATGGCCTTCAAGCAAGCTGTCGAGCGCGATGACGGACATGCCGCGCGATATCAAGACTTCTGAACAAACGCTGCCGATGTAACCCGCTGCCCCAGTAACGAGAATACTCACTAGTACGTTCTCCTTGAGCCAGGTAGAAACCCAAAATAGACGAGTTCAAGATTACCTCAACCAACAGCCAGAACCGCGGAAAAAGCGGGATGCAGGGGCCCGGGAATCCGGCAAAGATTAAGCCTGCGACAAGCGGCGCTGAAAGGTAAGAAGAATGAGGTCGGCGCGGCGGCGAACACCAAATTTGTTGAGCAGGTTCGAAACGTGAAACTTCACGGTGCGCTCCGCAATATTGAGCTTGTTGGCGATTTCTTTGTTTGAAAGGTTTTCCAGAAGTGAATCGAGAACCTCCTGCTCGCGGCGGCTCAGATTCGTGACGGAATCGGTCTTCAGGCGACGGCCCTGGCCAGTGAGGATGGAATCAACAAAACCGGAGAGGAGCTGGCGCGGAACCCAGAATCCTCCGCTAGCAACGAGCGGGAGAGCGCGGATCAATTGTTCACGGGCTTCGACATAGGTGAGAAGGCCCTTTACGCCAAGACGCAGGAGAGAAAAACTGTTGGCCTCGTTGTGCTGCTCGCCAACGACGATGAGCCGGGATTCCGGATAGCGTTCGAGAAGATTGGCCAACAGCGCGCCGGTGGCGGGCTTGGCAGCGTGGGCGTCAATGACGTAAACCTGCGCTTTCGGCGGCTCCAGGGTGCGCAAATCGGGCGCAAGCGTGGACTCCAACTGCTTGAGAACAACCTTGAATTGGGCTTTCGCTAAAATGCGTTCAAATTCGCTCAGCACCAAAGGGTGTGGCGAGAGGATGCAGACAGCCAATTTCGAGGACGACCGTTTCGTAGTCACTGTTCGACAGGGTATTGAAAACTGGCCTAAGGGGCAAGTCCTTTGGAGCCCATGTTCACGAGTTGTTACTGACAGCTACGAAGCATGGCCCCGAGGTACTTCCTTCAATAATATGTCAACTATGCGCTTGGCGGCATGACCGTCCCACAGAGGAGGGATACGGCCAGCTTTACCTTTGCCCGCCAGCGTATCAAGCGCAGCAGCGACGATCTTGCCCGGATCCGTACCAACCAGGAGGTTGGTACCTTGGGAGATAGTGACGGGGCGCTCGGTATTTTCCCGCAGGGTAAGGCAGGGGACGCTGAGAGCTGTGGTTTCTTCCTGGATGCCGCCCGAATCAGTGAACACAAGGCTGGCTTTGCTTAAAAGACAGAGAAAATCGAGGTACCCAACGGGCGGAATGAGGCGAAGTTGAGGATGATGCTGGATGCCGCCTTGTGTCAGACGCTGCTGCGTACGGGGATGGACGGGAAAAATGACGGGCATTTCGGCGGCAACGGCATCGATCGCACCGAGAAGCTGGCCGAGCTTCTCTGTCGAATCGACATTGGAAGGACGATGGAGGGTCAGGACACCGAAGCGCTGCCATCCGGCACCATTCTTCAGTGCCAGTTCTTCACCGATTGCGGATTGCTGGGCGATGGGCAAAAAGTGGCGCAAAGAATCGATCATTACGTTGCCGACCAGGAAAATGCTGCTGCGGGGCCGACCTTCCTTGAGGAGGTGCTGGATGGCGTCTTCTTCGGTGACGAAGAGATAGTCGGCGAGTGCGTCGGTCAGGATGCGATTGATTTCCTCCGGCATGGTGCGGTCAAAACTGCGAAGGCCGGCTTCGACGTGGGCCACGCGGATGCCGAGTTTGGCGGCGGCGAGAGAAACCGCAATGGTTGAATTGACATCGCCGACGACGAGAACGAGGTCCGGCTGACGCTCGATAAGAACTGGTTCGATGCGCTTTAGGATTTCCGCGGTTTGCGAGGCGTGGGAGCCGGAACCAACTTCCAGATTCACGTGCGGCGAGGGAATGCCCATCTGGCGGAAGAAAATGTCGGAGAGTTTTTCGTCGTAGTGCTGGCCGGTGTGGACGAGGATGGCTTCGATTTCCGGGTGACGCTGCATCTCGTGCATGAGCGGCGCGATTTTCGGGAGATTGGGGCGGGCTCCGACGATATTCAGGATTTTCAAGGGCTGGGGCATCGAGCGTTCGTCTCCAAAGACAGAATGCAGTATAGCATCGAGGAATTGGGCATTCGATGGCCCAGATTGACCTTTCGATTGAAGAAAACACCCGTTTAATGCGCGGAAGTAGGTAACAGCGGGGAACCTGGGTAAAATAGAGGTGGCGGGAAACGCCAGACTTTTAGGGTATTTACTCCGTTTTGACGAGGCATACCGGCAAGGAGTAACGCCTTCCAGAAGAAGATGCGCAACCTGAACGAGTCCGCTAAAACCCTGCGCGAGTTGCTGGCGCAGCGAATCCTCGTGCTTGATGGGGCGATGGGGACGATGCTGCAACAACGCAACCTGAACGCGGAGGATTTTGGTGGGGCCGCGCTCGAAGGTTGCAATGAAAATCTCGTTCGGACGAGGCCGGATGTCGTTCTGGATATTCACAGGAAATATTTTGAGGCGGGATCGGACATCGTCGAGACGAACAGCTTCGGCGGAGCGCCGATTGTGCTTGCGGAATATGGCCTCGCTGGAGACGCGCATTTATTGAACAAGCGCGCGGCGGAACTGGCGCGGCAAGCGGCGGATGAATTCAGTACGCCGGGGAAACCGCGGTTCGTGGCGGGATCAATCGGGCCTACGACAAAGGCGATTACGGTCACGGGCGGCGTGACGTTCAACGACCTGCGGGAAGCCTACTATGTTCAGGCTAAAGGACTCGTCGAAGGCGGAGTGGATTTGCTGCTGGTGGAAACCTGCCAGGATACGCGGAACATCAAGGCGGCCATCCTCGCCGTTCGTCGACTGTCGAAGGAAATCGGCAGCGATGTCCCGTTCATCATTTCCGTGACGATCGAGCCGATGGGAACGATGCTGGCTGGCCAGACGGTGGAAGCCATGTGGGCGTCACTGCGGCATGCGAAGCCGCTGGCGTTTGGGATGAACTGCGCAACAGGGCCGGAGTTCATGACCGACCACATCCGGACGCTGGGCCAGCTTACGGGCGAATTTGTGTCCTGCTATCCAAATGCGGGCTTGCCGGATGAAGAAGGAAAGTACTTAGAGACTCCCACTACGCTGGCAGCACAGCTCGAGAAATTCGCTGATCACGGCTGGCTGAACCTTGTCGGTGGCTGTTGCGGTACGACGGAGCAGCACATTCGCGCGATTGCGCAAATGGCCGAGGGCAAGAAGCCGCGTGTAAGGCCGGCCGAATCACACCGGGCAGTTTATTCCGGTATTGAGGCGATTGAGGCGGAGGACAGCACGCGGCCGCTGCTGGTAGGCGAACGCACCAACGTGATCGGGTCGCGCTTGTTCAAAAACCTGGTCGCGGAAGAAAAGTGGGAAGAGGCCAGCGAAATTGCGCGGCGGCAGGTACGCGGCGGCGCGCAAGTGGTGGACGTGTGCTTGCAAAGCACGGAGCGGGACGAGAAGAAGGACATTCCGCCGTTCTATGAAAAGCTGATTCGCAAGGTGAAAGCGCCGGTGATGATCGATACGACCGATGCGACGGCGATCGAGCTGGCACTGACGTATTGTCAGGGCAAATCCATCATCAATTCGATCAACCTGGAAGACGGTGAGGAAAAATTCGAGCGCGTGGTGCCAGTTGCGCATGAATTTGGCGCGGCGGTAGTGGTGGGCTGCATCGATGAGGACAAGCTGCAGGCGCAGGCGTTTACGCGCGAACGAAAGCTGGCGATCGCCCAGCGTTCGTACAAGCTGCTGACGGAAAAATACGAGCTGGGACCGGAGGACATCATTTTCGATCCGCTGGTCTTCCCCTGCGCGACGGGTGATGAGAATTACATCGGGGGGGCGGTCGAGACGGTGGAAGGTATCCGGCTGATCAAGCAGGCGCTGCCGGATGTGCGGACGATCCTCGGTATTTCCAACGTTTCGTTCGGATTGCCAGCGGGCGCACGCGAAGTGGTGAACTCCGTTTTTCTGTATTACTGCACGAAGGCGGGGCTAGACCTGGCGATCGTGAACACGGAAAAAATCGAGCGGTTCGCATCCATTCCGGCGCACGAGCGCGAGCTGGCAGAAAACCTGCTGTTTTCGCACCCGCCGAAGGACGTTCCGGCGGATCACTCGAATGCAAAGCTCTTGCGGGACGTGCACGCTGATTGGCGGCAACAAAGCAAGGAGCAGCGCGCGGCCGTCAATCAATATTACATCGCGGCAATCACGGAACACTTTCGAACGGCAAAGAAAAAAGAAAAAGCGCGCGCGGCCGACCTGCCTCTCGATGAACGCCTGAGCAACTACATTATCGAGGGCACGCGAGACGGCTTGATCGACGATCTAGAGCGCAAGCGCGGGGAGGGCACGGCTCCGCTGGACATCGTGAATGGGCCGCTGATGGCGGGCATGGCGGAAGTGGGACGGCTCTTCAACGCCAATGAGTTGATCGTCGCAGAAGTTTTGCAGTCGGCCGAAGCGATGAAGGCCGCGGTGAGCCACCTCGAGCAGTTCATGGAAAAGGCGGATACGGCCAAGCGCGGAAAAGTTGTACTGGCAACGGTAAAAGGCGACGTTCACGACATCGGGAAAAACCTCGTCGAGATCATCCTGAAAAACAACGGCTATGACGTCGTGAATCTGGGAATCAAAGTTCCGCCGGAAGAGTTGATCAAGGCGTATCAGGAGCACAAGCCGGACGCCATCGGTTTATCCGGGCTGCTGGTAAAAAGCGCTCAACAAATGGTGACCACGGCAAGCGATTTGAAAGACGCGGGCATTGAAGTCCCGTTACTCGTCGGCGGCGCCGCGCTTTCCGCGAAATTCACACAGACGAAGATTGCCCCGAGCTATGGCAAGGCCGTGTGCTACGCCAAAGACGCCATGACCGGCTTGCGCTTGATGAACGAACTGATGGATCCGGCGACGCGCGCAACAGTGGTGCGCGAACATACCGCTTCCGGAAACGGTTTTGGCGTGACGACGACGGTCAGCGTCAAAGAAATTCCAAGTGTGACCAGATCGCCGCGTATTCGAACCGACCTCCCCATTCCGCGAGTGCAATACCTGGACCGCAAGGTCCGCCTGGTGCCCGATCTGCGCGAAGTCTGGGGCTACATCAACCCGTTCATGCTCTACGGGCGGCACATGGGTTTCCGCGGCGACTTCGAAAAGCGCTTTGCGGAGCGCGATCCGAAAGCCGTCGAGCTTTTTGAGAGCATGGAAGAAGTGAAAAAAGAAGCCGCCGAGTTCATGAAGATCCGGGCGGTCTGGCAATTCTTCGAGGCGGAGGCGGCGGGCGATTCCCTGCACCTCTTTGCACCGGGAGAAAAAGAGCCGCTGCACACATTTCGATTCCCACGGCAGCGGCAAGGCGATTTCCTGTGCCTGAGCGATTACGTTTTGTCCACACAGAACGGACAACGCGACCACTTGGCGTTGTTTGTGGTGACGGCAGGCGAGGGGGTACGCGATCGGGCGGAGAAAGCCAAGAACGAGGGGTATTACTTCAAATCGCATGGGCTGCAGGCGCTGGCAATCGAGACGGCGGAGGGTTGCGCTGAATGGCTGCACCGGCGCATCCGCGAGGATTGGGGCTTCCCCGACCCACCCAACATGACCATGGCGCAGCGCTTTACGTCGCGCTACCGCGGCAAGCGGTACAGCTTCGGGTACCCCGCGTGCCCGAGTCTCGAGGACCAGACCGGGATCTGGAAGTTATTGAAGCCGGAAGAGATCGGCGTACAGCTTACGGAGGGCTTCATGATGGATCCGGAAGCGAGCGTTAGCGCGCTGGTGTTTCATCATCCGGATTGCACGTACTTTTCGGCGGGTGATAGCGGCGAAACCTAAGGGGCTGCAGAACCTCACGTGCTTAATGGAAGCCGTCGGCTCTCGGTCATCCACTCATATGTCAGGGAGAGATATACAAGAAAGACGGTGCAGAAGAATATCGGACCTTCCAACACATGAATGAGTGGGACAAAATCCGCGTATCCACGATTGCCGAGAACCACGAGTGAGGCAATCCGAAAAGCATTGCTGCCAAGTATGGAAAAAAGGCACCCGAAGTAAATCAAAAGAGCGCGACCCCTTCGAAGGCAGTTCCACTCCAGGACAACGACAAGACCAAAGATATAGCTGAGAAGCTCAAAACCGCTGATCCCGGAACAAAGGGGCACGAGAGATGTGTCCTGAAAAGGTCCAACGAGAGTCGGCTCCGGGCCTATTTCGTATGTCAGTCCAGGTACGAAGCTTCGGGCCAATAGATAGATAGACCAGCCGAGCATCCGACCGTACCATGGCCAAAGGGCATCGAGAACACGACCGGGCACATTCATAGTCAGGACCACTACTGCGGCTTTGACCTCTGCGCTATAGGCACGCAGAAGCTGCTTCCAATAGGCATAGGAAGACAGCACGACAGTGGGAAGCAAAACTGCCAATTTACAGAACCCAACGAGGGTTCCCCTCAAAGTTGAGGTGCCGGCAAAGGGCTCGGCAGCACTAGTAAACGAACGAGAAAGGAGCACAAGCGCCACGTGCATGGAAAGGAAGGCTCCCACCCGCCACATGGAAAAGGAGCGCTCAAAAGTGGCATTACCCCCAGACAGTGGCAGCTCACCACGGCGCCATACAAGCAAGAGGAAAGCGCATGTGGCCCAAAGAGGTGAAGTGGTGAAGAGAATTGGTGCAGCGAACTGATCAGCTACGATGGCAATCAGGGACAAAACCAGAACGGGCAAAACAGATCTGAGAACCGGAGAAATCCTCGATCGAGAGACGTTGCCTGCCAGGAGACTGGCCTCCATATACTCTGTTGCAGACACCTCGAGTTCGACTCCCAAAGGATCAGTCATCCGAGTAGCGACAAGAACTAGTTTTGCCGAGAGATGCGGCGCCGAATGAGGAAGTACCCGCCCAGGCCGATCACCCCGGCGACTGCCATAGCGGTAGTGGACATTTCGGGAGCATGTCCCCTGTGTTTCTGGGGGGACAGGCCATTTTGATTTCCGTTGCCGTTACCGCCGTTACGAGCCGCAGCAAAAGGAACCGCTACGGACAACAGCCAAATCGCCAAAGCGAGTTTTTTCATGGGCAAGTCTCCAAACGTAAAAAGAGCAATCGAACTGCCAAATCGAGGAGTTTTCCCGAGTTACATGCATAGGTTAGTCCTTATTTTACAACACGTTATGGACGGTATCCATTCTAATCTCGGCGTACTTGTCAAATCTGTCCCAAGACTTTCTTGAAATATCCAACAAACTAACACAAAAGTTCTCACGGCGATAATCACGCTGTAACCATGGACCGATTCATGCAAGCACTGAAAGATGTGACTCGGGGCTAAGGATGCGGCTTTGGCTATCTAGCGTGCCCGAACCATAAGCCAGACGCAGAAAGGCTTGCAAGGAACAACTCACCGCCCGCGAAGGGTTCGTACTAGGGTGGTAGAATAACTAGGTTTCTCACCGAAGCCGCGTTTGAGAGTATTTGTGTTCCCAGCTGTCCAACTTAATCCCGTAAAGGGTGGCCGCTCACAACAGCACGACCTAGCAGCGGTCGATTTTCTCGTATGGGCGGCCATCCTGGTGCTAGGCGCGTTCGAGCTTCACTCTCACCTGCGTTCGCCCGATTTTCCGTTTGAAGATGTTGCTTACTTCGAGCAGGCGAAATCCCTGCTGCACGACGGCTACTATGGTTTCGAGTCTGTTCCGGAGAGGGTTCAGCCTCCCGGCTTGCCTCTTCTTTTGGCACTAATCTGCAAGGTTGCAGGCTGTAGGTACGGGGTCCTCCTGAGTTCGATGGCCGTGTTTATCACACTGGGATTCCTGGTGTGGTATCAGATTATTCGTCAGTGTGAAGGGCGGGGCATAGCCGCGGCCACGTGTCTGCTGTTGGGCTCATCACCTTGGATCTTTTTCTTCGTCACCCGTGGAATTTGGCCGAGTATTCCGTATTTTTTCGTGAGCGGATTGGCCTTGTGGATAATTCTCAAGCTCGATAGGGCCCAAACTCGGTCGCGAAGAAATCTGTTTTCCGCGGCCCTAGCTCTTATCGTCGCATTCTCGATCCTCATTCAATCAGCTGGTATTGCTTTGGTCGGCGCGATGTTGGCTTCGATCGGGTTCACCTGGTTGAAGGATCGCGGCACTGCTGTTCATCGGTTCAGAGTGTTCCTTCCCGCCATTCTCTTGGGGATTGTGACGCAGTTCGTGTGGATGCACCGCGGAAGCAATCCACCGGATTGGCCATTGCCTGGCTATCCTGAAAGCTATGGGTCGCAGCTAAAACTTAAACTTGGCAATTATCCAGAGTTAGGCTTCGCTAATGCCACCGATGTGTTTTCGCGTGTGAAGACGAATGTTGGCGAACGAACCGCTGTATTGGCGGAGATTCTCACGGCGCACTGGATCCATCGCTCGTATGCCTCGCTGGCCGTAGCCATTCCCTTAGTCCTGGCGGTCGTCGGCGTGGCTGATTCACTTCTTGGGGGAGCAGGCGAAGACATCCTTGCTTGGTATTTCGTTGGGTTCGAATTTATCTATATTTTGTGGTCCTGGCAGTCCGAGTTTCGATTTCTTTTTCCGAACACGGTACTCGCCTGTCTCTTCATCTATCGCGGTGCCAGAAAGATGGCCGCATGGTTTCGCCTCCACCCGCGCCGCGTGGCCGCGTGCCTCTTGCCAGTCTGCATGGTCCTCTGTGCGGTAGCGTTTCGCAACAGCTGGGCAGCTGGGCCATCCTGGTCCGTAGGAGTTCAATCGAAATTCTCTGCCGCATTCTGGTTCGCGGCATCGCTCTTTTCGGTCTGGGTAATATGCATGAATCGGCCGCCGATCCTGTTGAGTCGGCTGTCAGAGCGACCTGTCTTCTTGAGGCAGATTTCCATAGGGTCGTTGTCGCTCACCTTTCTTCAGATGGGCGCGCTCGGGTTAACTGTTCTGCTGGTGGCCAGAGCGATCTCGCAAGACATACCCATCACCCGCGCGAACCTTGCATTTGAGGAAGAGAGGTTCGGGCGGCTCCCAGACGCTGTGGCCGCGAAGTGGATTCGTCTGAACACCGATCCCCAAGATGTAATAGTAGCTCGCCATGTCCCGCTCGTTTTTCATTATTCCCAACGCAAGGTGATCTGGTTTGCTCCGATAGTGCGGCCCCAGGTAATGATGGAAGGTTTTCGCAGACTTGGTATTCGCTACGTCATCGTAGTTGACAGAGACTTTAGTTATTACCTTCCTGATGAAGTCTGTTTTGATATGGTGCAAAGGGCGTACCCGAATGCGTTTCGCCTCGTAGCACAACTTGGCCAAGCACGAATCTACGAAGTCATTCCTGCGGGCGTCGACGGCGCAGCGAACCCATAGGGCCGATCATGCAGCTGCCACGAAAAGGGATAGTCAGACTGGTGTTCCCGATACCAAAGAATGGCCTCGCGGTCCGATACTTAAGTCCTTTCGCATCGGGGTGATCCCGATTAGTGGAATCACAGATGTGCGGCTGCCGGAGTTCGGGAACGATCCGCCAACTATGTCACTGTAGATCCCGGATGAGGGATCGAACGCACGTTTCACGCATATTGATTCTATCTCAGTAACTGAAGTTGTGCGCTCGGGAGTGATCCCGGCTCCTAGTTCGGGAGCAGGCCGAATACCGAAACCGTGCTCTGTCCGGGGACATAGACCTTGCCGTTCGCCACAGTCGGGACGGTGAATTTGACGGCAGCCCCGGCGGCAGCCGTGCCGCTTGCCGGGCTGCTGTAGAGCATGTTCGCGACGTCGGTGGCGTCATAAGCGTAGAGGACGGCGCTCCCCGTGCCGGTCCAGCCAGAGATATCCAGAACCCATACGACACCGTTGATGGTGCCGCTGGCGGAGACAGATGGCGTCGCGCCGCGAGGCGGGAACGTGTTGGTGGAAACCGCGAACGCCGGAGTCAATATGCTGCCGCTGGCAATCGTGAACTGGCTCAGAGGATAGTTTTGGCCCGTGGTGTAGATGTTTCCATTCCAAAAGGCGGGAACGCCATAGTTGCCGCCGTCGGACAAAGTTGTATTCGGTGGCGGGACAGGGATCACTTCCTGTACGTCGTTGTTAGTCGTTGAATTGAATTTGCCCATCGTTGTTTGACCCGGGCCCGGTTGAGAAATATCGAGAAGATAAAGAATGTCAATCTTGCCCGTCGCGAGCGCCAGATGCGGATGGGCTGCGGAAGCGACCGAATCCGGAAGAATGAGGACGCCAGCAGAGCCCATGTCGACGTCGTTAGCATCGAGAACGCTCCGGTTGAAGGGAGTGAACCAGTCGAGCAGCGTGCCCGAGGGACTGTACTTTAGAGTGGACTCGGAGAAATTGGTCGTCCCGTTATATGTGCCGTTGCCTGTTATGACATAGACATTGCCGCTAGCATCGGAAGCGGGGCCTGCGCCACCATCCCAAATCGCGGCACCGTTGCATCCGCTGGTTGGATCCGCAGTTGCCTGCACGAACTTCTGAGTCAGACTTGCAGCATCGTAACCAAACAGCCAGCCCTGCCAGTTGCAGCCGTCAGCGTGCGAACCAAAGGCGACATAAACCGTGCCGTTATTAAGGAGCAGCGCAGGCCGGTTGAAATGTCGGCGAGAGTCGAAATTCGTCGCCGAGATGACAACCGGGCCGCCAAACTTTTCTGCACCAGTGGTGACATCGAGAGCATGCAGCCGATTGACATAGCAGGGGGAGGCCATGGGGCATCCGGTGCCAATGGTTTCCTTCGTCTTGGCAACCACGTAGATGGTCTTGGTAGCTGCGTCAATGACAGGAGTCGAGGTGATGCCAATCTCTGGAATGAGGTCGGTGGCGCCATTCACAGTGTCTTGCCAAGACATGGTAGTC
>MNDE01000123.1 GCA_001914785.1 Acidobacteria bacterium 13_2_20CM_57_17
GGTTTATACATGCGTGATTTTCCACACGGGAGCGGTTGTCCGCACCGAAATGAAAAGCGAGTGAAATGGCAGGTCAGCTAAATTCCACGAAGCGATTGATCGCTTACTTCTCCATGGAAATTGCCCTGGAGAACGCCATGCCAACCTACAGCGGCGGGCTGGGCGTTCTTGCGGGCGACACGATTCGCGCCGCTGCGGACTTGCGCCTGCCGATGGTGGCCGTCTCCTTGCTTTACCGCAAAGGATACTTCACCCAGCGCCTAGCCGAAGACGGCTCGCAGACCGAAGAACCGGTCGAGTGGCGCGTGGAGGACTTCCTGACGGAGGAGTCTGCTCGAGCCAGTGTGTCCATTGAAAACCGCCGTGTTGAGATGCGCTGCTGGCGTTATTCCGCAAAAGGTGTGCGCGGGTTTGAAGTGCCCATCTATTTTCTCGACGCCGATCTCCCTGCCAACACCGAAGCCGATCGTAATCTCACTGGCAGTTTGTACGGCGGCGATTCTTACTACCGTCTGTGCCAGGAAGTCATCTTGGGAATCGGAGGCGTCCGCATTCTCCGCGCCCTTGGCTACAACGACCTCACCCGCTACCACATGAACGAAGGCCACGCGGCGCTGCTCACGTTGCAATTGCTCGACGAAGAAGCCGCAAAAGAGGGACGCAAATCCATTCGCAGCGAGGACATTGAAAAGGTCCGCAGCAAGTGCGTTTTCACCACCCATACTCCTGTGCCCGCGGGGCACGACCGTTTTCCGATGGAATACTTCACGCGCGTGTTTCCGGGCCAGACTGGGTTTCTCGATTTGAAGGACGCTTCCTCGGCGGATTTGATGAAGCGCGTTTTGCAGGCGGAACAAAATTTTTTGGACTTGCAGGAGGCGGCGCGTCGCGGGGCATCCCTCAATATGACGCAACTGGCCCTGAGCCTGAGCACATACGTGAATGGCGTCGCCAAGCAGCACGGCGAAACTTCCCGTCAGATGTTTCCGGAAGTGCCGATCGAGGCCATCACCAACGGCGTGCACGCCGGCACGTGGACGTCTGCTCCATTTCAGCAACTCTTCGACCGCTACATTCCCTCGTGGCGCGAAGACAATTACAGTTTGCGGAGCGCCCTGGGCTTGCCCGCGGAGGAAGTGTGGGCGACGCATCTGATCGCCAAGCACAAGCTGCTCGAGACGGTTCGTGAGAAGACCGGGCTCAAGTTCGATCCCGAAGTCTTCACGATCGGTTTCGCGCGCCGTGCGACCGGATACAAGCGCGCCGACTTGATCCTGGCCGATCTCGATCGGCTCCGGGAGATTGCCAAGAACTCTGGACACTTCCAGATTATCTACGCCGGCAAGGCCCACCCGAATGATGCCGGCGGGAAGGACATCATTCGCCGGATTTTTCACGCGAAAAAAGCCCTGCGCAAAGCTGTGCCGGTCGTGTTCCTTGACGATTACAATCTCGAGCTTGGCGGAAAGATCACTTCCGGAGTGGACGTTTGGCTTAACACACCACAGTTTCCTCTGGAGGCTTCCGGCACCAGTGGTATGAAGGCGGCGCTGAATGGCGTGCCGAGCCTGAGCATTCTCGACGGCTGGTGGGTGGAAGGCCACATCGAAGGCGTCACTGGCTGGTCCATCGGCGAGTCGCGGCGGACCGCTGCAGGCAATACTCCGACCGACAATACTGCCGAAGCGGAATCGCTCTATAACAAGCTGGAAAGCGTGATTCTTCCGCTGTACTACAACGATCGCGCAAAATTTCTGGAAGTCATGCAGCACGCCATCGCCATTAACGGATCGTTCTTCAACACGCAGCGCATGGTGCAGCAGTACATCACGGACGCGTATCTGCGCTAATGCGCTGAGAATCGTAGACTGTGCGCGGGTGCGTCGAGGTAGGGATCCTTTTCCTTAACGCAGCCGATCCTTATACATAGCCATGCCCACGGCGGCGTCCATGCCGATTTTTTCCAGCGCGGCAATCTCGCTCCGCGTTTTGATTCCGCCAGCAGCAATAATCGGATGGGCTGTCGCATTACGAAGCTTTCGAAACCAGCCGAGGTTTGCGCCGGTCATCGTTCCTTCGCGGTCCACGTCGGTGCAGAGAAATCCCGCGCAATAAGGCTCAAGTTCTGGCATCACTTTATCGGCCTTTAACGTCAGTTTTCTTCGCCAGCCGTGAATCGTTATTTTTCCGCGGGCCGTGTCGAGTGCGATGACGACTTTTTCGCAAGAGACATTCTCCGTAAGCTCCTGAAGAAAACGCATATTCACTTTTCCATCCTTGAACGCTGCGCTTCCCACAATAATCTGGTTCGCCCCCCAGCTGGCAACTTCTTGCGCGTGGAAGATGCTTCGAATGCCGCCGCCGACGCGTACCTTCATCCCGAAATCAGTTCTTGCTTTCGCGCAAAGGTTGCGAACGAGATCATCATTCGCGCCCTTGCCCATGGCAGCATCCAAATCAATCACATGTAGCCAGAGATGTTTCTTGAACTTTTCCAGTTGTCCAAAGACATCCGCAACCGCCAGCTCGCGCTTCCGCCCGTGCACCAGCTGGACGGCTTGCCCATCTTGTAAATCGATGCAGGGAATCAGCACGAAAGGCGAACCTCGACCCCGTGTGAGGCCAGAAATTGCTTCAGCGCGTGAATGGATTGCACTCCATCGTGAAAGATCGAGGCCGCCAAAGCCGCGTCCGCCGCCCCTTCCCGGAAAATCTCGACAAAATGAGCGGGCGATTTGGCGCCGCCGGACGCAATCACCGGAACCGTTACGGCGCCGGAAATTGCCGCGGTCAGTGTCACGTCGAAGCCGCTTTGCGTGCCGTCGCGATCCACAGACGTCAGCAGAATTTCACCGGCGCCGGCCGCGACGCCAATCCGCGCCCATTCGAGGGCATTGCGTGATGCGGATTCGCGTCCGCCGCGGACCATGACGTCCCAGTGATCGCCGACGCGCTTTGCATCGATTGCCAGGACGACCGCTTGCGCGCCAAACTCCCGCGACAATTCGGAAATCAGCGCAGGCCGCTCGACTGCGGCGGTGTTCACGGTGACCTTGTCCGCACCGGCGCGCACCACGGCGCGGCCGTCTTCGAGCGTTCGAATGCCGCCGCCGGCGGTGAGAGGAATCGCCAATTCTGCGGCGACGCGGCGAATTGTTTCGAGAAAAGTGGGACGGCGGTCGCGGGAGGCGGCAATGTCCAGCACGACCAGTTCGTCGGCGCCTTCGGCATTGTAGCGGGCGGCGAGCGCAACGGGGTCGCCGGCATCGCGCAAGCCCACGAAGTTTACGCCTTTTACGACGCGTTCGCCGTCGGTATCGAGGCACGGAATGATGCGGTGCGCGAGACTCATGCCGCAAGCCTCAAGAAGCTCTGAAGAACGCGAACACCAGAATCACCGCTTTTTTCGGGGTGAAATTGCACCGCGAAGATATTTCTTTGCTCGATCACGGCCGCGAATTCCGCGCCGTGGGAGCAAGTGGCAGTAGTGGCATTCGAGTCGAGCGCGGCGTAGGAATGCGCAAAATAAAAATACGCTCCAGCGTCAATGCCCGAGAGCAGGGAAGACTCCCGTTTGTTTTCAATTTGGTTCCAACCCATGTGCGGCAGCTTCACGTTGGGAGGCAAGGCTGAAACGATTCCTGGCAGGAGATTCAGGCCTCGAAGTTCAGAAGCTTCCTCGCTCGACCTAAAAAGAACTTGCAGCCCGAGGCAGATTCCCAGAAAAGGCACGCCGCGGTGGATGGCGCCAATCAGAGGCGCGCGGAGATGTTTTTCGTCGAGGGCGCGAACCAGCGCCGCGTAATGACCGACTCCCGGAAGCAGCAAGACTTCCGCCTTAGAGATGCATTCGGGTGACGCCGTGCGGTGCGATTCCACGCCGAGGCGCTGAAGAGCGCGCTCGACGGATGGCACATTGCCGGCGCCGTAGTCGAGGATGGTTATTTTCATAGAAGCCCCTTAGTGCTGGGTAAAACTTGGCGAAGGCGCTTGTCGCGAGACACGGCGAAACGCAGCGCCCGCGCAAACGCCTTGAAGATCGCTTCGACTTGATGGTGCGAGGATCGGCCGTACAGGGCGCGAAGATGGACGTTGGCCTTTGCCGACTGCGCGAAGCCTTGAAAAAAATCCTCCATCAGCTCGACTTGAAAATCGCCGACGCGTTGCGCGGCAATGGCCGCCTTCACCACGCAGTAGGGCCGGCCACCAAGATCAACGGCGGCGGCCGCGAGCGTTTCGTCCATAGGCATCAAGAAATAACCCGCGCGCAAGATTCCGCGCTTGGAGCCGAGCGCCTTCTGAACGGCTTCGCCGAGCGTGATGCCGACGTCTTCGACCGTGTGATGCTGGTCGACGTCGAGATCACCGCGGGCGTCCACGGTGAGGTCAAACGCGCCGTGCCGCGCGACCAATTGGAGCATGTGGTCGAAGAAGCGGATCCCCGTGGCGATGCGGGCGTTCCCATGTCCATCCAGATTCAACTTTAGATGGATATCCGTTTCGTTGGTCTTGCGATGAATGTTGGCATTTCGCGGCATTTTGTTTTGACGCCAAATTCAAGTCGGCGCTTTCCATTCCTTTCGAATGGCCTTCAACAGCTCCTTCATTTCAGCTGGCGTTCCTATGGAAATCCGGACGAATCCCGGACCCATGTCCTTGGTGCGCTCGCGCAGAAGAATCCCTTGCTTCTCAAGCTTTCGAAAGAGCGCAGGTCCCTCCGGCCCAAAATTGGCCAGCAGAAAATTCCCTGCGCTGAGGAAGCAGCGCACGCCGAGATTCTGCAATTCGAGGGCAAGCCAAGGACGCAAGCGTTTCACTTCGTTGACATACGCTTGCATTGTTGCACGGTCCTTCACGGCAGCTTCGGCGGCCACCAGCGCGGCAAGATTCACAGGAAAGGGCGGCATAGCGCGGCGCACGAGCGCAAGCGATTCTTTGCAGCCGATGACCGCGCCAAGCCGCAGCGACGCGAGTCCAGCAACCTTTGAAAACGTTCTGGCAACGAACAGGTGGCGAAACTTGCGAATCCAGGGCACTGCGGTGAAGCCTGAAAACTCCGCGTAGGCTTCGTCCATCACAACGGCCGTGTGCGTGGCGGCGCGCAGAATTTTCTCCAGTTCCTCGAAACCAAAGAGCGTGCCAGTAGGATTGTTGGGGTTCGCGAGAAAAAGGACACGTGGTTTCTTGCGAAGCGCGCCGATAACGGGGTCCAGCGGGAACTCCATTTCGCCGCCGTAATGCAGGATGGAAATCCAGGCTCCGTAAATTTCAGCGTAATAACGGTACATGGGAAACGTTGGCTCGCAAATCAGAACACTGCTTCCAGCCTCGACGAACGTGTCGAAGAAAACTCGCAGCGCATCGTCTCCGCCGTTCGTGAGAAGAAGTTCTTCCGGACGAACACCGAAGTAGCGGGCCAGGCGCGCTGTTGGCGCCTGATATTCCGGGTACATTGCCAGTTGCCTGGAGGTGAGCTTTGCCAGCGCTCGCAGCACTGCGGGAGAGCAGCCGGTCGTGTTCTCATTGAAGTCCAGCCGCACCTTATCCGCGCGGCCTTCCGCCGGCGCTTCATACGTGCGGCGATTCAGAATCGCTTTTCGCACTGGCAAGTGAACCTTCATCGGCGAACCCTCACGGCGTTGCGGTGAGCCATCAAGTCCTCGGATTCTGCCAGAGTTTCGACCGTGCCAGCGAGACGAAGGAATCCGTTGCGGCGAATTGTTTGCACGCTGATGCACTTCACAAAGTCCGCCGCCGAAAGTCCGCCGCGCTTGCGCGCCCAACCGCCTGTCGGGAGGACGTGATTGCTGCCGGTAGCGTAGTCGCCAAGCGGCTGCGCGCCCCACGGGCCAAGGAAAACGGTGCCCGCCGAGTGGATTTTTTGCAGGAGCCGCTCGGCATTCTCCGGAAGGCTGAGATGTTCCGGTGCGAAGCGATTGATGAATGCGCAAGCCTGCTCGAGCGAATGCGCTACGAGAATTGTTCCGGCCGTCTCCGTGGAGACGCTAGCCATTCCGGGAGGAAGTTCGGCGAGTTGCCATTTAATCTCGCGCTGCACTTCTTGGGCGAGCGAGTGTGAAGTGGTGACAAAATAGCTTGCGGCGTCTCTTGCGTGCTCCGCCTGGGCAAGCAGATCGGCAGCAATCCACCGAGCATTGCCATCGGCAGCCAGCACAACCGCCTCAGTGGGGCCAGCCGGCATATCGATAGCGCAATCGCTGCTGACCAGTTGTTTGGCGGCTGTGACATATTTGTTGCCGGGTCCAAAGATTTTTTCCACCTGCGGAATCGAATTTGTGCCACATGCCAGAGCGGCAATCGCTTGCGCTCCGCCAACGCGAGCGATCTTTTCGATGCCGAGTAAACTTGCGGTTGCCAGCAGCTCGGAATTCGGCCGCGGGCAAACGGCAGCGATATGTGGAACTCCGGCGACTTGCGCGGGGATCACTGTCATGACCAGCGTGGATACGAGTGAAAAACGGCCGCCGGGGATGTAGCAGCCGATGGATTCGATGGGGGAAACGCGCTGGCTGATTCTAACGCCCGGTTCAGTCTCGATGGCCCACGGTCGGGGAAGCTGCTGTTCGGCGACGCGGCAGACATTCTCGGCAGCTCTCCGGATGGCCTTCAGGAAATCAGGACTCACCTGCGCTTTGGCAGAGCGGATTTCTTCTTTCGAAATCCACACTCCATCTCGCGAGAGGTCCAAACCATCCAGTTTCTTGGTCCAGGCAAGGAGCGCAGCATCGCCGCGCTTGCGCACATCCGCGACGATTTCAGCGGCAACGGACTGGGCTTCGTCGTCGCGCTGAGCGCGGCGCGCGAGCAGCCACTTTTCGGTTCGCGGAGTAAGTTTGAGAATGCGCATCAGAGCACAATTTTGTTCAAGGGATATTCGACGATGCCTTGGGCCTTGGCGGCTTTGAGCTTGGGCAGGATCTGCCGTACAACGGCCTCTTCCACAATGGTGTTGATGGCCACCCACTCCGGGTCGCTGAGGGCCGAAATGGTTGGATTCTTGAGCGCAGGAAGAACGCTAAGGACACCTGCTAAGTAGTCGCGATGCACGTTGAGAAGCAGACCGACTTTGCTGGCCGCCGCGATAGCGCCCTGAAGCATCAGGATCAAGTTTTCCGCCTTTTCGCGCTTCCACGAATCGGCCGCGCTGGCGCGATTCATGATGAAGACGGTTGCGGATTCGAGTACCGTGTCCACGATGCGCAAACGATTGGCGCGCAGTGATGAGCCGGTCTCAGTGACTTCGACGATGGCGTCCGCGAGCTGAGGAACTTTCACTTCCGTGGCTCCCCAGGAAAACTCCACGTGGGCCTTCACGCGGTGCTTGGCGAGGTAGTTCTGCGTAATCTGTACGACTTCCGTGGCGATCACTTTGCCTTCCAGGTCGCGTGGCTGGCGGATTGCGCAGTCCTCCGGCACGGCCAGGACCCAGCGCACGCGCGCAAGACGCTGCTTGGCATAAACCAGTTCCGAAAGTTCTTCTACATCTGCGCTCGTCTCCACCACCCAGTCGTGCCCCGTGATACCCGCATCCAGGGCGCCGGATTCGACGTAGCGGGCCATCTCTTGGGCTCGCACCATCAAGCATTCGATTTCTGGATCGTCAATGGCCGGGACATAGCTGCGCGAACTCAGCGTGATTTTCCAGCCGGCGCGCGAAAAAAGGTCAAGTGTCGCGTCCTGCAGGCTGCCCTTAGGAATCCCCAGCTTCAGCCGGCTCATCGGGATTTTTCCTTACGGTAAACCTTCTCCGGCGCGAAAGTACGCTCAGAGATAATTTTTGCGTTTCCATCCGCTTCGATCGAGCGGAAGAAGCAGCTTCGATATCCCTCATGACAAACGCCGGGGCCGACGGCTTCGACCCGCACGAGGAGCGCATCGGCGTCACAGTCCACGCGCATCTCGCGAACGCGCAAGACGTGCCCGCTGGATTCGCCCTTTTTCCAAAGTTTGTTCCGTGAGCGGCTGAAAAACACAACTTCGCCTGTGCGCCGCGTTTCCGCAAGAGAATCCGCATTCATGAAGCCAAGCATCAGGACGTCGCCATTGCTCCCGTCCTGAATGATGGCTGGTACCAGCCCGCCACTTTTCCGAAAATCGATCTCCACGACGTTGTCTCCTGAAAATAAAAATCCCGCTGGAGCTTGCTGCGCCAGCGGGCCAAAGAGTGCTTTGTTTAGCGAATCGCTATGCACACCTCAGCAGGCGCGGCGTGTGGCCGTGATGATGATCGTGGCGATGCGCCCGAGTTGTATGTGTGCGGTTCATTTCCATTATCTAAGCTAAAAGAACTCGGCGAGCCTGTCAATGAAAGGATTAGAGAGGCGGAGTTGGCCCATTCCCGCAACAGGTGGATCGGCTATCAAGATTTAACTGGCGTTTGAAACGTGAAGCAAGGGACTTGAATCTGATAGTGTGGGAAAGCTCAAAACACAAGAGAGGAAGGCGCTATGGAAGGAAAGGTGCGTAAGGATGACACGGCCTGGAAGAAACAACTCACGCAGGATCAATACTTTGTGACGAGGCAAAAAGGCACTGAGCCTCCTTTCACCGGCGAATATGAGGACACCGAAACGCCCGGCACCTATAGGTGCGTCTGTTGCGGCCAACCCCTCTTTCGTTCCGAAACCAAGTTCCATTCGGGCTCCGGGTGGCCTAGTTTCTACGCTCCGGCCAGCGAAGAGGCGGTGGACGCCGAAACCGATACAAGCCACGGCATGCGGCGGACAGAAGTGAAGTGCAGACGGTGCGACGCCCACCTCGGGCACGTCTTCGACGATGGACCGCAACCCACCGGGACGCGGTATTGCATCAACTCGGTCGCGCTGGAATTGGAGGAAGACTAAAAGAGCGCTTCTGACCCTTCAGAACGCTCTTTTCACTCGCTGGTTTTCAGGGGTTAGGAAAAAAGGAGCTTATGCCGCCGGGCAGGAACACGACACCATAGCGGCTACCGGATCGTTTTCGCGGTCCCAAACGCCCAGCAGCAGCACTTTCGTGCCTGTCGGATACTTGAACACGTAGTACGTGCTTGAGAGGCCTTGTACTTCATAAAAACCAGGCCTGCGCGGATCTGGCCGCGATGGCGCACCCACAGCGAGAAGTTGACGCAATTCAGCGATCTGTTCCTGCGAATGGTTCCGCAGATCTTCCACAAGGGGCGGTTGTTTTGGGACGTTTATCATGATTATGTTTCTCCGCCACATTCAGCTTATGTTCTCCTCATTGGTAAAGACGTTGAAAATCGAAAAATGTTTCGTAGCTCGCAAACAATTTTCCTGACAAATTGGCCTGCCGGTTCCATCATTCTGCTGGCTTGAAACAGTCTGTTAACAAAGGCAATGGCAAGAAATACCCCGAGAAGTCGGGAAACAGCCGCCTAGTTTGCCCTTTTCCAGGAGACTTCCTGCTGTGCGTTTGCTTGTTTTCCTGCTGTAATAAAGCGCAGGTTACTATCTTCTCTGGTACTTGTGCGGAACTCGCTCCCTGTGAGATAGTCCACTGCTGAACTTCTTCCAATAGGGTGGCCAAACGTGACAAAAGCGGATACGAAAAAAACTGGGATACGAGGCAAGACTTCTTTTGACAAGGATCGCCGCCGCAAGCATCACCATTTCCTCGTCAGCGTGTTCTACGCCGACGGGGAAAAGTTCGGTCGCGTTTACACCGACAAAGATAAGGCTACCCGCTTCGCAGAGCGCCAGCGCCGCTCGCCTGTAGTGAAGTCTGCCCGAATAACTCAGGTTTCCTGATCGATCTGGCCTTGGAGTGTTGGCGAAGCCAGTATGGAGGGAAGGCTTGTTGCTCCCGCGTGGGCATGTTATAAAAAGAAGGTAGTTGAGCGGCCTTAGTATAGTGGTAGTACGGAACCTTGCCAAGGTTCAGGTGTCGGTTCGATTCCGATAGGCCGCTCCATAAAATCAAGCACTTACAGACTCTCCTTTCTCAGCGCGGGAACACAAAGGAACAGAAGCTGTCCAACACGCTGGCCGGATCATCTCAACCACTTTCAGATGTGCTGCCAAGTGTTATCGTTTTCTATCCGTACCGATCGCTTGACCGATCTGCATGCGGCGGGTGAGGGAATGTTTCCTGGGAAAGTTGCATCCATCAGTATGGGGCGGAAGGGGTGTGCAGAGGAAATGCACTGGCTTGACAATGCCAAGCTGCGTTTCCCAAACTGCATCCGGCGTCTAGTTTCTGTCTTTTGGTTTGAGAGAGGAGCCTTGGCATGCGAGTGAGGATGCTTGTGCGACAATTCGTGTTTCCTGCGGCCCTTCTAATGGCGTTGAATGTTCTGCACACTCAAGGCGCTGGTGCGGCCCCGAGTCCGCCTGAGAGCAAGACACGCATTGCCATCGTGGGACTTGACCACGATCACGTCTGGGGATTGCTGAAGTACCTGGAAGCTGAACCCGACGCGGAACTAGTGGCGATCGCGGAACCTCAGCCGGTCCTCCTGAATGAGGCGAAATCGAGGGTGCCAAGCAGCGTGAAGTTTTATTCCGCCTATGTCCCCATGTTGGACGAAGCCAAGCCCGACGCCGTCATCGTCACCACGTCAAACGACCGGCACCTGGAGATTCTGCGCGAGTGCGCCAAGCGGCACATTCATTATTCCATCGAGAAGCCCATGGCGACGAACGCGGCCGACGCCCGCGAGATGGAGAGGTTGGCCATGC
>MNDE01000089.1 GCA_001914785.1 Acidobacteria bacterium 13_2_20CM_57_17
CGGCGTGCTGGATTATGCGACGCGCGAAGTAGTGATTCAGGCTGAAGCGGGCAAACGCCGCGGAACCCTCGGCCAGCGCATACCCCTCGGCTCAGGCTTAATTGGCAACGTGGCCCGCAATGGCCAAATGGCGGCGTACCGCCCTGCGGCGCCAGCGGATGGGGCATCAAAACCGCTGTTGCCGGATTCCGTGGCGGCCATCGCATTGCCGGTTTTTTACGCCGAACAGCTCCACGGCATTCTGTTTATCGAGTCGTCCATGCCAGTGGATTTCTCCGAGGAAGAAGTTCTCCTACTGCGCACGCTGGCCGACCTGATTGCCGGCGCGCTTCACAATGCGCTTTCCTTCCAAAAAGCCCAGGAGCAGGCGATCACCGACGGACTCACGGGCGTCAAGACGCATCGCTTCTTCATGGAAGCGTTATCCGCGGAATGGAAACGGTCCACTCGCGCTGGCCGCGCGTTTGCGCTGGTGCTCATGGACCTCGACCGCTTCAAATTCGTTAACGATTTTTACGGGCACCTCGAAGGCGACCTTGTTCTGCAGCGCGTCGGGCAAATTCTGGAAACCAATTGCCGGCGCTCCGATGTGGTGGCTCGCTATGGAGGAGATGAGTTTGTCATTCTGATGCCGGAAACGAATATGGAGCACGCGCGGCAACTGGCCAGCAAACTCCGCGGCTGGGTGTCCGCCGATCCTTTGCTGCGCGAAAAAAACATCAGCGCCAGCTTTGGCATCGCGTGCTATCCGCTCCACGGCTCATCGCCGCAAGAACTGATCCAGGTGGCCGACGCTTCGATGTATCTTTCGAAGCATCAGGGCGGCAACGCCGTCTCCACCGCCGATCATTTCGATCCCAACGAAGCGAAAAAATGGAAGCGCGACGTTCTCGAAGCGTATCTTGGCGTGACGCTGAAGCGACTTTTCTCGACCGGGCCTGAGGCGTTTGAAGAAATCTACCAGCGTTTGCGCCAATTCACCGAATCTCTTGCAGCCACGGAACCGAACAGCGGCAAAACGGCTGCTGCTTCGTCGCAAGGTCCGCAAGCATTGCCGCAAGCCGTCCTGGACACGGTCACGTCGCTGGCGTTTGCGATCGACGCCAAGGATCACTACACGCAGGGCCACTCGCAGAAAGTCTCCGCATACGCCGCGTTGATCGCGGAAGCGATGGGGATGAAAGACTCCGAAGTGGACGAAATTCGCCTCGGCGCCTTGCTCCATGACATCGGCAAGGTTGGCATCCCAGAAAGCATTTTGAACAAAAACGGGCCGCTCAATCCCGAAGAGTGGGAGACGATGAAATCTCACGTCAGCTTTGGGGCGAAAATTCTCGATCCGCTGACGCCCCTCGCTCACATCCGCGATATGGTCCTTCACCACCACGAATTTTTCGACGGCTCCGGCTATCCGGAAGCATTGACTGGCGAGAAAATTCCTCTAGGGGCCCGCATCATTGCGGTCGCCGATGCCTACGATACGATTACCAGCGACCGCACCTATAAGAAGGCCAGGAATGCCACAGACGCGCTCGCTGAACTGGAGCGTTGCGCGAATGCGCAGTTTGACGGAGATATCGTGAAAGTCTTCGTCCGTACCATGCGGGCGCTCCCGAACCCGATCCTTGAGGTAGCGGCTGCCAGCAGCCCGATGCGCGGCAACTGAGTCTGTCCTACAGGATAATCAGCGCGCGTCGAGATCCACGTCCTTAATCGGCAAATCCCAGTGCGCTTCCAGAATTTCAAACCGGCGCTGTTCTTCTTTCTTGTAGCTCTCCTGGTCCGGAAAAAGCTGTTTGATCAAGTCGGAGCTATCAAAATTGTCGTTGGCGATCGCTGCGTTCTTGAAGACGATAGTGACCCGATAGTCCCAGCGGCCGTCTTCCGTGGTGTGATAGCGCGGAACGGTCATGCTGACCTTTAGTATCCGCCCTAGTTCGATCTCCTTTTTCAAAACCGGGTAATGGTTCTTCTTGAAGAGCGCTAGGAATTCCTCCGCATGTCCCCACTTCGTCTTGTAGTAGTACTCAATCAGGTACGGTTGCTCTTTTCCTTCGGCCGCCATTGTGCTCTGCTGCGTCCCTGCTCCGATGCTCGACAAACAAAAAAACGCGGCCAGCCCCAGCAACACTATCGCAAGCCCGCGCCTTACCTTTGAGAATAGCATGTGCATAAGTTCTCCTCCCGATGGCCATTGAGACTAACGGGCTGGTCACTCAAATCAAAGTAAAAAACAAATCGAAACAAATTGGAATCCCCGGCTCGTTCCAAGTTCCCCTCCTGCTATGCTTTCTCGGGAGGCCACATGCAGACCGGATCCGTGAAGTGGATTGGCGACGAAAAATTCGTCGCTACGAGCCCCTCTGGACACGCGATGACCATCGATTCCGACCGCGCCTCAAATAAAGCACCCGGTCCGATGGAACTCGTGTTGTTGGCGCTGGGTGCTTGTACCGCGACCGACGTGGTCAGTATCCTGAAGAAGAAACGGCAGAAACTCGAATCGCTCGAAGTCATTTGCTCCGGCGAACGCGCGGCCGAGCCGCCCACCATCTGGACCAAGCTGGAAATACTCTATCGTCTCCGCGGCCAGCTCGACGACACAGCCGTAAAGCACGCCATCCAGCTCAGCGAGGACAAGTACTGCTCGGTGGCGGCCATGCTCAAGAAGACCGCGGCGCTTTCGTGGCGCTATGAAATTCTTCCGCCCGCCTCGTAATGCGGCATCAAAGTTGCCGCGAGGTTTGCCACTACCGTACTGCACGAGACAATACGTGTGCCAATTGGCCTTTCGTCGTCAAGCTGAGTTACCTCCGGCTGTTCTGACGAAATCCGGACTGCGCCTTGTACCCTAGAAGGCTATCGCATAAAATTCATCGTCTTTGTCCAAGTTGCAATTCGCAAGGAGCATCATGTCCCACCGCCTCGCGGCAAAAATTACCGGTGTAGCCGGTTACGTTCCGCCCAAGGTGATGACCAATGCGGATCTGGAGAGGATCGTCGAAACCAACGACGAATGGATCCGTACGCGTACCGGCATCCGGGAACGCCACGTCGCCGAGAATGGCATGGTCACTTCGCATATGGCCACGGAGGCCGCAAAGTGCCTGCTGGCACAGACCAAGACGGATCCCGCGGAAATCGACTTGATTGTGCTTGCCAGCGTTACCCCGGACATGTTTTTCCCTGCCACCGCCTGCCTGGTGCAGGAGCGCATTCGTGCAAGAAAAGCGTGGGGCTTTGACTTGTCCGCGGCGTGTTCTGGTTTCGCCTATGCCCTGACCGTCGGCGCGCAGTTCGTCAGCGCGGGCACGCACAAAAAAGTGTTGGTCATCGGAAGCGATACGATGACTTCCGTGCTCGACTATAAGGATCGCTCCACCTGTGTATTGTTCGGCGATGGCGCGGGTGCCGTGCTGCTGGAATCAGCCGGCCCGAACGAAGGCATCATCGATTTCGTTCACGATGTGGATGGCGCTGGAGGAGCGTTTCTCTACATGCCGGGCGGCGGGTCGCTCCATCCCGCCAGCCAGGAGACTGTCGCGAAACGGATGCACTATGTCCACCAGGAAGGGTCGCAGGTTTTTAAGTACGCGGTGCGGCGCATGTCGGAAATGGCTGCGCATCTCCTGGAGAAAAACGGCTTCAAGAACGAAGACCTGAAACTCCTGGTGCCCCACCAGGCCAATCTCCGCATTATTCGGGCCACGCAGGAGCGGCTGGGCGTCGACGATTCCAAGGTGATGGTGAACATCGACCGCTATGGCAATACCACCGGCGGTACCATCCCGCTTGGTCTCCGCGATGCCGTGGACGAAGGCCGCCTCCACAAGGGCGACTTGGTGCTGATCGTCACTGTTGGCGCCGGCTACACCACTGGCGGCGTATTGCTGCGCTGGGCATACTAAGAAATTATCGGGAGCCGATTAGGGGCTGAATTAACAGGATCGCAGTGAAGCTGCGAGATCGAGATTCGCCTGAAGCCGGCGGTCAACCTGAACAGCGGCGTAGCGGGCACAGATTACGCGTTCGCGTTCGCTCCACACGGCCAAAGAAGGAATCCTCTTGCCGAGGAAGGCGTCCAGGGCTTCGATAAACCGATAATAAACGCGAACCGGGCCTAACCCGCTGCGATTTGGGTGCAGATCGGGAGTCAAATCATGCAGGCCCGCCAATGTTTGGAAATGCTGCGGCGTAAGACGCCCATTCTCTACCTGAGCCGCAACCAATACGCGGTCAGAAACAGGCTGAGCCGCGACGCCCGCCAGCACAGCCCGCCAGTAATAAAGCGCGAACTGTGACAGGGCTACGATGGAGATCGCAAGTAGCATGGCGCTAAACATTCCTCAGCCTCTAAAGGGATTGTGGCAGCCAGCAAAATAGATGCCAATAGTCCTGAAGTACCAGTGGAGTGGAACTAACAACTGTAACCAATTGGGAACATTTCTGACTCGCCCTTGTGAAATGGATTTGGGAATGGAAGTTTGCATTGCCACGCACTTTCCAGTAACCTACCAGGAATCAATAACTTACAGAGGTATCCAGCCATGGGAAAATTCTTTCAATTCCTGTTGATCGCAGGCTCTTTTCTATGCCCCAGTGTGCTTCCGGCGCAGCGGCAGCCATCGCTGCAGGCGTCCGGTAAGCATGCAACGGACCGCGAAGCCATTGGCGCAGTCCTCCAGGCTCAGCAATCCGCGTGGAATCGGGCCGACGTTGACGCCTTCCTGCAAGGCTACTGGCATTCGCCGGAACTGACGTTCTCCGGAAGCAGCGGAGTCGCCCGCGGCTGGGATGGTGTGCTGGCGCGGTACAAGAAAAACTATCCAGATCGCGCCGCGATGGGCCAGCTCGATTTTTCAAACTTGGAATTTCGTTTCTTGGGGCCGGATGCTGCTCTCGTCCTGGGAAAATGGCATTTGAAGCGCGAAAAAGATGAAGTCGGCGGAGTGTTCACGCTCGTATGGCAGCGTTTTCCCGACGGATGGAGAATCATCCACGATCACACCAGCGCTGTGGTGGAGAAAGCTCACTGAGTTTGAAACATGTAGCGCGATTTCCCACAGGAAGTGAAGGCTACAAAATTTCCAGGATTTCTTCGTAGCGCTTGAACGGCGGGATCAGGTACGCGCCGGCAAGCTCGGTGTGTGACCACGCCAGCATGTCGCGGGCAACTTTGAATCCGCAGTCGCGCGCCGACGCTCCCGCGGCTTCCATGGACTTCAGCAATCGCTCGGGGATGACAATCCCCGGCACTTCGTTGTTCAAGCGCAGCGCCTGCTTGTAACTGTTTAGCGGCCAGATTCCAATCAAAACCGGGATAGCTGGCTTGCTTCCGAGTTTTTTCAGGAAGGCGTGCCAGTGTTCGGGATCGAAGAGCGGCTGAGTCATGGCGAAATGCGCGCCGGCTTCGACCTTGGCGTGGAAGCGCTCGATTTCGTTGTCCAGATCATCGGCGACGGGATTGAGCGCAACTCCGATCGTGAAATTCGTCGCTCCGCCAAGAGTTTTCCCTGCCCAGTCCGTGCCCTGATTCAGCCGGTGCAAAACCTTCACAAGCCCGACGGAGTCGACTTCGTATACACCGCTGGTTTCCGGATAATCGCCGACCGACGGCGGGTCGCCCGTGATCGCAAGAACGTTGCGGACGCCGCCGACGGTCCACGCTCCAAGAAGAGCTGCCTGCAAGCCGATGATGTTCTGGTCGCGCGTCGTGAGATGCGGAACGGTTCCGACGCCGCGCGCTTCCAGAGCGCCGGCTACAATCAGGGCGTCCATGCCGACGCGCGCCATTGCGCCGCTGTTGATGTCGATGGCGTCGACTTTCTTTGACGCCATGACTTTGTCCACCTGCTCGAAGATGCGATCAAGCGAAAGGCCTTTCGGCGGATCGATCTCAACACACAGAGCGAACTTCTTCGCTTGAAGCTTTCTCCAGAATTTGCTTTCCGGTTCTCGCTCAGAGATAGGAGCAGGCTTTGCCACTGTCGCAACAGAATGCGCAACGGCGTGGGTTTTTGCGGGGCGAAACGATTTCACGGCTTCGGCCATGGCGCGGATATGGGCGGGCGTCGTCCCGCAGCAGCCGCCGAGAATGCGCACGCCGAGCCCGGCTGCTTCGCGCGCGAAGAGCGCAAAATATTCCGGAGAAGACTTTGGATAAACGATGCGGTCGCCTTCGCGCTTGGGAAATCCCGCGTTGGGCATGCCGCTGACGCGCAGGCCGTCAACAGCGGCAAGCTCCTGCAAAATCGGCAGGAGCGCCTGCGGGCCAAGCGTGCAATTCGCGCCGATTACCTGCACGTTTTTGTTCTTCAATTGCGAGGCAGCATCGGAGGGACGGAGGTCGCCGTAGATCGTGCCTTCTTCCGCATACGTGAGCTGCGCGACGATGGGCAAGCCGGAGAAGGAGCGAATCGCGTCAATCGCGAGGAGCAATTCTTCGATATAAGAAAACGTTTCGAGAACATAAAGATCTACGCCGCGCTCTTCTAGAGCCAGCGCCTGCTCGTGAAAAATATCCAGAATTTCGTCGTCTGCGGGATGGCGCGACTGCACGCCAAGCCCTAGAGGGCCGATCGAACCGGCAATCAAGACTTCCCGAGCGGCCGATTCGCGCGCTTCGCGGGCGATTTTCACCCCGCGGCTGTTGAGCCGCTGGACTTCTTCGCCGAGGCCGAGAGGCGCGAGTTTGAAGCGATTTGCGCCAAACGTGTTGGTTTCGATGATCTGCGCGCCCGCCTCGATATATGCCTGGTGAACGCGGAAGACCGCTTCCGGCTCGGTGGAGTTCAACTCATCGAAGCAACGCTGCGTGCCCACAGCTTCGTGCAGCATCGAACCCATCGCGCCATCGGCGATGAGGATCGAGTCTTTCAGACGCTCATTAAAATCATGAATCTTCATTTGGCAGCGCCCGATGGTTTAGATGTACGAGACGTCAGCAAACCCACATCCCGCCGGGAATCACGAGAGCGGTCCCCACGCCTATGGCGTCTAATGCATAAGACCACAGACTTCCAAGGCCAGCAAAAATTGAAACGCGCGTCCAGTCCGGATCTTTCTTGTCAAAAAATAGCCACAGAATCAAGGACCATTCGCCCATGCGGATGGGAACCAAACCGAGGAAATACCAAACCATTGAAGGGCCAGCGCCAGCTACATTTCGCGCTGCGAACATCCACACAGCGCCGTAAGCCAATCCTGCGGCGATGCCTAGCGCTGTGCGCACAGAACCTACTTTCAAAACATTTACCTGCGGGGCGGCATAGGTTCGCTGCAGCAGCTTTGCTGCAGCCGTGTAGCCGGCAAATTTCACGCCGACAAACGCAACAAATGCGATTGGGCCTGGGCCCATTGGCATAAAGTCCTCCTGCCTCTTAGCGTTTCTGTTCCATGAGGCTGGCGACGGTGCTCATCAGGTCGTACTTAGTAAGGATCTCGAAACGGGAGTCACCCATTTCGACAAAGACCGCGGGATTCTCGTGGCTGAGGATTTGTGTGACGCGCTCGACAGGCGCGGTCCGCGGCACCTGCGGCAACGGATTGCCCATCACTTCGCGAACAACGAGCTTGCGAAGATCCTTGCCCTGCAAGGCCAGGTTGAGAATCTGGTCTTCGTAGATCGTGCCGATGGGAAGGTTTTCCTCAAAAACCGGAATCTGCGAAATGTCCTGCTCCTGCATGGTCTTCAGCGCGTGAAAAACCGTCTGGTAGGGCCGCGCGATGATAAGCTCGCGCACTTTGCCAGTGGCGTGCTTGGCGTTGACGACTTCTGCCGCGGTGAGCGCCGTAGCCGCGTCCACGTAGCCGCGCTCGTGCATCCACAGGTCGTTATAAACCTTGCTGAGATAGCGCGTGCCGGTGTCCGGCAACAACGCCACGACGAAATCATTCCGTCCCAAATCTTTCGCAAGCCGCAGCGTCCCGGAAATGCAGCCGCCGCCCGAGCCGCCGGTGAAGAGACCCTCCAACTTCGCCAACCGCCGCGCGACGACGAAGCATTCTTCATCGTTTACCTGAATAATGTCGTCGAGAATCTTCAAATCCATGGTCGTTGGAAAAAAATCCTCGCCGATGCCTTCCACGACGTACGTCTTGGCTTTGATGGTCTGCCCGGTCTTGACGAAATCGTAGTAGAGCGAGCCGTAGGGATCGACGCCGACAATTTTTACGTTGGGATTTTTTTCCTTCAGGAATTTTCCCACGCCGCTGATGGTGCCGCCGGTGCCCACGCCGCAAACGAAGTACGTGATTTTGCCTTCACTGTCCTCCCAAATTTCCGGACCCGTGGTCCGGTAATGCGCCTCTGGATTCATCGGATTGTCGTACTGGTTCGGATAATAAGAATTGGGAATTTCGCGCGCGAGCTTTTTCGCCACCGAATAATAGCTGCGCGGATCTTCCGGCTCGACGGCGGTAGGACAAACGATCACTTCGGCGCCTAGCGCCTTGAGGAGATCGACTTTCTCCTTGGATTGTTTGTCGGTGGTTGTAAAGACGCATTTGTAACCGCGCACCGCAGCGACCAGCGCGAGACCCATGCCGGTGTTGCCCGAAGTGCCTTCAATGATGGTGCCGCCGGGCTTCAGCAGGCCTTTTTTCTCGGCATCGTCGATCATGGCGATGCCGATGCGATCCTTAACCGAGCCGCCCGGGTTGGTGAATTCCGCTTTGACGTAAATCTGCGGTTTCAGGCCCTGATTAATGCGGTTGAGGCGCACCAGAGGCGTGCGGCCAACCGCTTCCAGAATGTTATTGCACTTCATCAGTAATCTCGGTTTCTCCGCCGGATTGCATTCAGTTTAGCATTATCTCAACAAGTTCCCCTATTGAGCCGGCTGACGATTTTCTTACGGCCGGACAGGAAGAGAGTAGATTATTCTTTCTATGATTTCGTTGCATGGGAGACCAGGATGACGCGACAGAATGTTTCGAGCGGTACGCAGTGGGAGCCGATCGTGGGGTACTCGCGGGCGGTGAGGATCGGCAACGTGGTTACGGTCTCGGGAACCACGGCAACCGGACCGGACGGAAAGATTGTGGGCGTGGGTGATTTGCGCGCGCAAACGGTGCAGACCATCCGGAACATCGAGGCGGCGCTCGCGAAGGCCGGCGCGACGCTGAAAGACGTCGTGCGGACGCGCATCTTCGTCACGAACATCGCGGAATGGGAGAAGGCAGGGCGAGCGCATGGAGAATTTTTCGGCGACATCCGGCCCGCCACGAGCATGGTGGAAGTGAGCAAACTGATTGCGCCGGAAATGCTGGTGGAGATCGAGGCAGACGCCGTGGTCGAATGAGGTAAAGGAGATTAATGAAGTAAAAGAAGTAAAGGAGACAGAGAAAGCAGCGGCCTCGTCTCGCAGCCCCGTTGAGTTCCTTTCCCGCAAGGCCGGAACCTTCGGTCGCTTCGCTCACCGGCCATGTTAGCTTCGTCCGCACCGTGCAACGTCTTGTGAGGAAACAAATTCAGGGTAGAACGGTCCATGAGTGACTCTCTCTACGATTCTTTCATCGCGGATTATTACGACGAATCGCCGATTGTTAAGGGGCGAGTGCAGGATGTGGCCTTCTACCGCAACGCCGCGCGCGACTTTGGCGATCCCATACTGGAGCTGGGTTGCGGGACGGGGCGTATCACCATGGCGCTGGCAGAGGCGGGAAAGCGGATAACCGGGCTTGATCTTTCCGGGCGCATGCTGGAGCGCGCGGTGAAAAAACGCGCGGCGCTGCGTGTAGAAGCGCGGGAACGCGTTCACCTTGTGCAAGGGGACATGGCGCGGTTCGACCTCGGCGAAAAATTCCGGCTGGTTATCATTCCTTTTCGGCCATTCCAGCACCTGTTGGAAGTGCGGCAGCAGATGGATTGCCTGGAGTGCGTTCGCAAACATCTTGCGTCCGGCGGGCGGCTGATCCTAGACGTGTTCCAGACGGACGCCGAGCGCATGCACGATCCCGTGCACATGCGGGAAGTGCCGCTGACTGAATATGAAACCGCGGACGGACGTCACGTGCGCATCAGCGAGCGCGTGGCCGCGTTCCATCGCGCGGAGCAGCGGAATGACGTGGAGATGATTTTCTCCATCACGCACCGGGACGGCCGCCAAGAGAGGCTGGTGTTCGCCTGGCCGCTGCGGTACTTCTTCCGATATGAAGTCGAGCACCTGCTCGCTCGCTGCGGATTCAAGGTTGCAGCGCGGTACGGAGATTTCGACCGGTCGCCGATCCGGGACGACTCGCCGGAGATGATTTTTGTGGCGGAGACCCGGTAGGGGACGACAAGGAAACCCCCACCCCCTGTTTTTTGTAAGTGTTGCATCTAAAGGACTTAAATATTGCGTAAATTCTGTGTTTGCAACACATACGAGGGGGCTCAGAAGTGTTGCATCTAAAGGATTTAGCGACTAACAAAACTGCCGAAACGGAGTTGCGTTCTTTTGTGCAATGCCGAGGCTAATGACGCCGGGGCGATCACGAAAAGCGACGGAAAAGCGGCAGCGAGCTGCCGCACTCCAACTAACGCCAACCAAATAGCGGCAACCGGCCGGGCTAGATGGGGCGTGGCATGCAGTGCCCCTACAAAGAAAAAACGGCAGCCGAGGCTGCCGCTCTTTGCAACAGGTCATACTTTGACCTGAAGACATTATACCACACCACGTGAACTGAGCTGGTCCTGCTACTTCGGTGAACTATCGAGCTACCACTTTGCGCGGATGCGGTACTTCAAAACCGAAGTGCCGTCCTTGGCGACCGGCACGATGAATTGCGCTGCGAACGCCGCGGTCTTCGTGTACTTGTATGAGGAATAGAGCATGTCCCAATCGCCGCCGATGGGTTCATTCACCTGGACGGTGACGGGAGCGTCCTTGTGGTTGCGCAGGGTGACTTCAAATTCCATTTCCCAAGTGTGGGTGTCAATGCGCTTGTAGTCGGTTTGCTTGTGCTCGGCGACAACGTCGAAAGCGTTGCCGATGTGAATGTTCACGTTTTCATCTTTGGGAGTGTGATCGATGCGGTCTTCGCCGGCAAAGAGAATGCCGCCCTTGGAGTCCTTCTGGTAGACGCGGACGTTGCCGGCGGGGAGAGGAATTCCCAGCCCGGCTTTTTCTTCATTTTTGAATTTGTAATAGACCATGACGGGATCTTTCAGCGGGGCGCCAGGATTCTGCTGGTTGCGATAGTAGTAGCTCTGGCCATTGACCATGAATATTTTTTCGACGGGAACGCCGGAGCCCTGGAGAAGACTGATTTGCTTGTTTTCCTTGTCCTCGACGGAAGTTTTGCGGCCGAGAGAGTAGAGATGGTATTCGCTGAAGGCTTCCTGCTGGAACTGCGGGGCCGCCGCTTTAGCCGACAAGGCGCGCGCTTCGTCCATTGCACGAATGCGGCTCTCACTAGGCACGCGATTCAGTTCACCGGCAACGAGCTGGAGACGCGCATTATGAAACGCCGTGCCGCTGTTGTTGACGACAGTAACCCAACCGTCGAGGTCGGCGTTCTTGTCGTCGCGCGCGACGGTAAGAACATAATCGGCATTCCAGGATAAATTGTTCGCGAGGTAGGAAGCTTCGACCTGCTGTTTTCTTGCTCCGGAATTTTCAAGCGACATCAGCAGTGTGGGGCGTTCGTAGAGATTCGCGGGGACTTCGGGGAAGCGATAGCTCTCGGCGTACATGCCGGTGACAATGTCGTTGCCGATTTTCCAGACGGGGCCATTGTTATCGGAAAGAAGCGTGGCTTTGATTTCTTCGCGTTTGGTGGTGCCGTTCTCCTGGTACGAACGTACCAGCGTCACTTCCTTGCCGACGTATTTGTGGAGGAGCTTCGCCGGCTCGAGCAGATCGTATTCATAGTTTTGTTCGATGACGCCGAGCTTATCCGGCTCATTCAGCGAACGGAAATGAACCGTCGCGGGATTCACCGTGGCGGCGATATCCATGAATTTCAGGCGGAACGTGCCGCTGGGAAGCGCGAGATTGCGGACGTCACGAATCAACGCAATGTTGGAGTTATAGACGGTCACGTTCAGGTCCGTCTGATCGTTGAGGCTGGTGGTCTGATCGGCCGCGGTTGGGCGCGCGGCTTCCTTTTCCTGCGAAGCGTAAACTTTGTTGCCGCGGGCCACGGTATGCAGAATGGCGACGGCGGCGAGAAGGGCCACGATCGAAATCAGTCCGAACCATCGACACTTTGCAGAATTCCCTGGGATTTTCATCACTTTCTCCTGGACCAAAATCTGCGTTCTCTCTTAGAACGATGGGAGCGGAATTTCTTGCACGACGTGGAGTGGATGGGTGGAGGCGCTCAAGGACTCGGAATGGGGAACCACGTTAGCCCGCCATCGCTGGTTTGAAAGCTCTTCGTCGATCGAGCGTTCCAAATCGTGGCGTGGAGCGCATCGGAGGCGCGGATTCCGCCGAGATCCTCCGCAAGAGGGGACTGCACGACTTTCCAATGCGCGCCGCCATCGGTGGTCAGAAGAATGGCGCCGGCGCGGCCAACGATCCAGCACACTTGATCGGATGGAGCGGAGCCGGTCAGCAGGTCGACGAGGACGCCGCTGACCTGGCGCGACCAGGTGGAGCCGCCATCCTTGGAGAACTCGATCATGCCAGAGCGGCCCGCCCGCCAAACGACGTTCGAGCTGGGCGGCGAGATCACACGGGGATTGGTAAATGCCCGCGCGACTTGCAGGGAATCGTTATAGCTGGAAGCAATTCCGCCAGCCACTCCCGGTTGTGGAGAAGGAACAGTAGGGGCCGCTGGAGCCTTCATTTTCTTCGCTTCTATCTGGCCGAGTGCAGCAGGTCCAGGCGCCTTTGCAGCATTGGCATTGGATTGGTTTTGCAATTGAGCGTTGGAGGCCTGCGTTTGCAATTGGACTTCGGCGCTTTCCTGTCTCGCGTTGTCCGCTGTTTTGGCGTCGCGATCCAATTGTTCCTGGGCGCGAAGCAAATCAACAGAGGAGGTGCGACCGCCATCTTTTCGCAATTCGCGCTCTTTGTCGGCGAGTGGTCTAGAAGGCGAAGCCTGTGCCAGATATTCCTGCTTGGTGTCCGTTTTCGCAGCGCCGGTAGCGCTTCTTGGCCGTGCACTGGGAAATTCATTGGCTGCGGATTGCGGCTTTGCTCTGCCAGCGTTTGACGGCGGCGATGTTTCTTGAGCCAGCCCTGAAACTGACGGCGGAGGCGGAGGGGGCGCCTGCTTCGTGGCGATCTGGATTTCCTTCAGATTTGGGGGAGCAGGCGGCTGCTTCTCGTGCAGCGCGATCCAGACCAGCAGACCGGCGGCGAGGGCTCCCGCGGGAGCGAGCCATTGCCACCGTGCGCCTCGCAAGAGGCGTGCGCGGCGTGATTGCTTGGGAAGAAATGCAGGAGCGGCAGGCTGGTGTTGGATGGAAGCAGTCACCTGATGCGCGGATTCCTGCTGAGCCAAGACTCTCGCTTCATCCGTGGTTTGCAAGGGAATTGCGTCCGTCGCTTCCAGGTGGGAGAGAATCGTCTGGCAATTGGCACACCCGACGATGTGCTCCTTCCAGGAATTCATTTCCTCCGGAAGTAAAGAACGCTCGTGATAGGCCGCGAGGGTTTCCGGACCGGGACATTCACCAACGCCTGCAAAATCGCGGGGAGACGGACTTGCAGAGTCCTGCAAAGAACTATCAGCACGCAGATGGCGCACGAGCGCTTTGTCAAAACTCCGGTCGCGTTCGTCAGGCGCCATAGGCTTCTCCATGCTTAGAACGGCCCATTGCCGCTTTCTTGCACTTGGTTTCGCGTTTGGCGGTCACGGCGTCCCCTTTCCGGCCGCGGGGCCCGGGGATTTTGCGCGGGGCAGCAATTTGTCCAAATCGATGGGGATTTCTCTAGCGCTGTATTCGAAACAGAGAGCGATTTCGGCATCGCTAAGACCAGGTTGAACCGCGGAACCATTCGCCGCGCCAATACCTTGGCGAAGAATGTCTTCGACGGCCTGGCGCAAATCACGGCGCACGCGATCCAGATGCCGCGAAACGCTAGATTCGTGCTCTCCGAGCAGCCTTCCAATTTCCACGAGCGTTTTTTCTTCGGCGTAATAGAGGCGAAGCCTTTGCTTCTCCTTTGGTTCGAGGCGTTCGAGCGCCGATTGCAAGGCGCGGGTGAAAGAGGCTACGTAACGATCGTGATGCGGGTCGACCGGCCGCAGCTGCGTTCCGAGTGGAGTTTTCGGATGCACGTCGCCGGATTCGTCTTCGCCAAGATCCTCGAAGCGCCGCCCAGCGCGGATGGAGTCAATATGCCGCTGGGCAAGGACGGCGCGGAGCCAGGTTTTCAGCGTGCTGCGGCCATGGAAGTAGCGGAAGAGCGAACGCTCCGAGCCTTTGGCATCCGCTAAACCGTACAACTCCGAAAAAAGCGAATCCGCGAGATCGCAGGCTTCGGCGGAACCTGCGCTGCAACGAAGAATCGCGGCAGCGGCAGAGCGCAGGTAAGCGCGATAGGCGGCGAAAAAATGTTCCCAGGCGGACTCGTTGCCATCGGCGCACGCAGTGGTCAGGGCGAGATCTTCAAGATGCAAAGCGCTCAGATATTCCTGGAGCTTTTGCGGCGTTACCGTTCCTGCGGACAACGCTTTCTTTGTGCTGCGCTCGAGCACGGCAGCGAATCGTTCGCGAGAAATTTCCCAGCGGCCAGCCTGTGATTGAGCGTACAACCACTGCAGTAGAGAGGTTTGGCCATCGAACGGGCGCGAGAGATCCACGCACTGATTCTCATTGCCGCGCTTTGGGAGATCCTCAATCATTGACCTGCCGGGCTAGACGGGTAAAGCCCTGATGGACGCGCACTGGCACGGGGGCTACCTTTCATCCTAGAGCATAAGCCCAGCGGCTGGAAAGTAGTGTTCAAAACTGAAACAACCCAGGTGGGAATTGCGGTATCCTATCAAGTGTTGCGTCCCCAGACTCGCAACTGAAAGTGCCTCGCCGGGTTGAAATAAGGTGCGCGATGATGCGCTCGCAGGAGCATTAGCGACTTCGCGACGCTAGTACGAAAGTCCTATTCGGACAGCCTCAGCCTCGTCGGTACTGTGGTACTGCTAAAGCGCATTCTCTACGCTGCAAATGGACTTGGGATCGCCTGAAAGCCCAAGACATTCCACTTTGCAGACCCGAAATTCACGAGGCGGCACGCGGATGACAACCATGCTTGCAGATCCACCACGTAAGACGACGATGGGCGTCGGTTTTGAAGCAAACCGCGGCCGTTCCGGCGATCCCCAGGCGTGGAAAAAGGCCATCGGAACAAAACCAGTTGCAGCGCGGCTTGCGCTGTTGCCTGATTCGAAACCGCGGTGGGACCGCATCGGACTAAGCGCGGCGGGGCAGCTCGCGATCGTGGGATTCCTGCTCATGCTTCCTCTGCTCTTCCCGGACCAGATGAGAACGGTATTGAATCTTCGGCCAACGGAATTGATGCAGCCGGTTACGCTAATCCCGGTCGCTCCGGAGCCACCGCCACCACCGAAGGTGAAGGCCAAGGTTCCGGAACCAAAACCGGCTCCCGAGCCGGTGAAGCTGAACCCAAAGCAGACACACGTTTTTCTGACGCCAAAAGCGGAGCCACCCAAGATAAGGACTCTCGAAGCGAAGCCCGTGGAACTCAACCCAGTTTTCGAGCAGGTGAAAATTGAAGGGCCGAAGAATCAGCCGAAGCGTCCGAAAGATGAAGTGAAAGTCGGCAATCTTAGTTCAGGCAGCGCAGCGACGCCAACGGTCGTGGCCCCGTTGAACAAAGTACAGACCGGTGGTTTTGGCGATCCCAACGGAATCCCCGGCAAGGGTGATCCGAACAAAGCAACGAACGTGAATCGTCTTGGCTCGCCGGCATTGCCAGGCGGACCGGGATATGGAAACGGAACAGGCGGCGACAAAGGAATCCGCGGCACGGTCGCAAGCACGGGATTCGGAAATGGCGTCGCGAATCCTCCTCCAAGCAGCCCCAAGCGCGGCGCGCTGCAAACCACCGGGTTCGCGGATCAGACGGTCGCAACCGAAGCGCCGAAGAAGAAGGCGGCAAACAGTGAAAGCCCCACAACACCTGTTGACATCCTGGACAAACCACGTCCGGAGTACACCGCGGAAGGGCGTAGGCTAAGGATTGAAGGTGACGTCGTCCTTGAGATGATATTTTTGGCAAACGGCAGTATTCAGGTGAACCGAGTGGTAAGCGGTCTGGGCCATGGTCTCGATGAAGCGGCGACTCGCGCAGCGCAGCAGATTAAATTCAAGCCGGCAAAACGTGAAGGCCAGCCAGTGGATTTTCCGGCGCGCGTGCGAATAGAATTCCGCCTGGCATACTGAGGGGAGAGAGAAAATGCGTAAGGTAGCGACATTTTTGTCCATTGTGGTTTTGTGCGAGCTAGGGGCCGTTTCCGCAAAGGCGTGCCCCAGGCCAGCCGATCAGCCGCGGACCATGGACGAAGTTATTGACCGCGTGATCACCAACGAAAATCGGGCCAACCAACAGATCAAGCAGTATTCACCGTTGGTGGAGACATACATTCAGAACCTGAAGCCGGACAAGGAACTTGGCTACACGCCCGCCGGCGACAAATATTTCCTGGGGCGCGCCGACTTCTCCAAGGGCGTCGCGCTGGTTTCCTTGACGGACAACAACAGCAAGGGAAAGAAGATTTTCGGCTCCGTCGGCAACTTCTTTTCCTTCGCGATGCAGTTCCTGCCGGACGGCTTCCTGCAGATGATCTTCATCGACACGAACGGCTTCGACAAGCAGCACTACCATTTCGATTACGTGCGCCGGGAATTTCTGGGCGAAGTGCGCTGCCTGGTGTTTGACGTCACGCCCGTGGATAAGACTGGTAAGGGCCGGTTCCTTGGGCGCATCTGGGTGGAAGATCAGGACTTCAACATTGTGCGGTTTAACGGCGCCTACGGTGGTGGCGGGCACTCCAGTTGGTATTTCCACTTCGACAGCTGGCGCACCAACGTGCAGCCGGGAATTTGGATGCCGTCGTTCGTGTATAGCGAAGAGAAGGATTTGCACTATTCGCTGGCGAAGAAATTAGACTTCAAAGCGCAGACGAGGCTGTGGGGCTACAACCTGGGCCATGCGAGCCAGGAACAGGAATTAAGCAAGATCCTGGTGGAAACGCCGGTACAGGACGACACCAAGACGGCGAATGACCTTTCTCCGATTCAGGCGCAACGCTCCTGGGACCGCCAAGCGGAAGATAACGTGATCGACCGGCTGGAGCGCATTGGCCTGATCGCGCCAAAGGGCGAAGTCGACAAGGCGCTCGAGACGGTAGTCAACAATCTCGAGGTCACCAACAACATCGACATAGAACCCGATGTGCGCTGCCGAGTGATGACGACGACGACATTGGAATCCTATACTGTCGGGCACACCGTCGTGCTGAGCCGCGGGTTGATCGACGTCCTTCCCGATGAAGCCAGTTTGGCCACCATCATTGCGCACGAACTTAGCCACGCCATTCTCGGTCATCGCCTGGACTCCAGCCTTGCTTTCTTCGATCAGTTGCTGATCGAAGACAAGGAAACCTTCCGCCATTTTGGCTTTCAGCGCACGCCCGAGGAAGAAGCCTCGGCCAACAAGAAGGCGGCGGAGCTGATTGCAAATGCGCTTAAGAACCCGGAATTGGCGAAAAGCTGGCAACTGGCGAATGCCTCGCTGTTCTTCCAGGCGCTGCAGACGCGGCAGAAGGAAATCCCGAACCTGATCAGCGCGCACCTTGGCGATCGCGTGCCGGTGATTGGCGATCTCAGGGCCTCCATGCCGAGCAGCGATCAGAAGCAAGACCCGAAGATGATCACGGCGCTTCCCATTGGCGGACGCGTGAAGCTGGATCCGTGGAATGACAAGCTGGATCTGATCAAGAGCAAGCCAATCGGCACGGTGGCAGAGCGTGAGAAGATGCCGTTCGAAGTCACACCGTTCATGCCTTACTTGACGCGTTACACGACCGAAGCCGCGAAACCCATCGCGGCCAGCGCGGTTACGCCAACCGATCCGAAAACCGGGGAATCGGCGCCCGGCAAACCGTAGTTGAATATTTCAAGTATTGGAAATTCACGGCCCGGAGAAAAGCGCTTCTCCGGGCCGCTTTGTTTTGCTTGGCACTGTTTAATTTTTGGGCGAATTTTTATTTCGATGAAGAGAGCTCTTTCATCAGCCTGTAATTGAAATTCACGCCGTCGTAAAAGTCCTGCACGCCGACGCGCTCGTCTTTTCCATGCTCGCGATTGTCGTTTTTATCAAAGAACATGCAGGAGATTCCATAGGTAGGGATGCCGGCGATGCGCGTGTATTTTCCGTCGGTGGCTCCCGTGGACATGGTCGCGACGAGCGGGACACCCGGCCAGACAGCGCCCAGAACTCTTTCCATGGCCTGCGTCACTTCCGGGAGCAGGGGCGACGGAGGCACCGGCACCACAGGCACGACTTTTCCGTCGGGAGTGAGCTGCGCGACGACGCTGATTTTCACTTTTGGGTCGTTCGAAACGCGCTCGAGCGCTTTGTGAACTTCTTCGGGGTCCTCACCGGGAAAAATCCGGCAATTGACGTTGGCGCGAGCGGTTTGCGGGAGAGCGTTTGGGGCATGTCCGCCGGAAAGCATGGTAGCAACGCACGTGGTGTGCAAGAGCGAATTGTAATAAGGGACCTCCGAGAGCCGTCGCACGGCGGCTGGGTCAGGCGGCTGCTTGGCGATGGCCTTCATGTCTGAGGCGAGCTGGCCGTTCTCCATCGCGGCGCTTCGTTCGAAATAGCTGCGGGTGATTTCATTGACTTCCAAGGGGAACGAAAAGGATTGCAGGCGGGCCAACGCACCGGCTAAGTGATAGATGGCGTTGTCCGGGCTGGGGACCGAGCTATGGCCGCCAGGATTCAGCGATTCGAATTGGAAATCGACATAGACCTTTTCGCTGGCCTGGATTCCCGCGAGCAGCCGTTTATCTTTGTCCTTTTCGAATTCGCCGCCGTCGAGATTGATGCAGTATTCGGAGTCGATCCAGTCGCGATGTTCGCGGAGCAACCAATCCACACCGTTGGAAGAGCCGCCCTCTTCGTCTGCGGTCAGCGCGAGGATCAAGTCGCGGTCCGGCAGATACCCTTCCTTTTTCAAGCGGATGAAATTGGTGACCAGGATGGCGTCGCCTTCCTTCATGTCTTCGGTACCGCGTCCGTAGAAGTAGCCGTCCTTCTCAATGAAGTCGAAAGGATCGGTGGTCCAGTCCGAGCGGAGCGCTTCCACGACGTCGAGGTGCCCGATGAAAAGAACGGGCTTGCGTTTTCCGGTGCCGCGAAAACGAGCGACGAGATTTTTCTTGCGTTCGTTGGGACCGGCTATTTTAATGTCGCCGTCGGCGAAACCTCCGTCGCGCAGGCGTTTGGCCATCGCTTCGGCGGCCGTTGTCACGTTGCCAACGGAATCGGTGGTGTTGATTTCAATGAGCTGCTTGAAAATATCGCGCGACAATTGCTTTGTTTGATCCGGAACCTGAGTTCGGCCGCGGGCCGCGCAAATTGCGAGCAGACAAAAAGACAAGATCCAGCGTGTTCCTCTTTGCATTCATTCTCCTGAGGATGAATCTGCCTTGGGAGGGTAACGGCCTTGGCTCTCTTCCGTCAAACCATTTGGGCGAGCGATTGCGCTCCTCTGGCGCGCGATTTGCTTCGTCTTGGTTACCTTCCATAAACTGGCAGGGATCCCATTGTGGAGGAAGAGATGACATCCGTTATGAGACGCGCGTCACACATTGTGCTTGGCACGGTGATATTCGTTGCAGGAATCGCGGCGGGGACGCTGCATGCGCGCAGCGCGGCGGTACAGAACCGCTTCGGGCAGCCGAAAACGGTGCTGCACGTGGTGGTGTACAAATTTAAAGACAATGTATCGAATTACGACAGGGAAAAGGCGATTAGCGGCATCAAGGATATGGCCGGAAAAATCCCGGGCATCAAGAACGTGTGGCTGAAAACTTCGCGCAACCAGATCAAGGACTTCAGCGGCGTCTATGCCATCGAATTCACGAGCGGCGAAGCTGCCGCTGATTACTCTGAAAGCCCGGTGCATGAGGCTTGGTCGAAGATGTGGCAAGAGCAGAGGGAGAACAGCCTTTCCTTCCAGATTTCGAATCCTTGAGCACTTGGGGCGGCTAATTTTCGCGAGTGATTTCGTATCGCCGGCGAATGATGCGGTCGGCCGCGCTGTCGGTCAGCAGCCGCTTGGACCATTTCGCGAATGTCGCGAGCGGGGTTACGCCGTAACGGGCTTTCGGCCGCGGAGCCTCAATCGCTTTCAGCATGACGCGCGCGCAGTCCTCTGGCGTGGTTTTGGATTGTGCACGAGTGCTCGTGGCGTTTCCCAAATAAGAGGCGTAGATCCCAGCGTAGGGTCCGGTCTTGAATTTTTCCTCGTACGGCTGCGCCAAGTCCATGGCAGTACTTTGGATACTGGTCATGATGTAGCCGGGCTGGATGAGAATGGAATGGATGCCGAAAGGATAGAGTTCGTGACGCAAGGCGTTGCTTAGCGCTTCGATGGCATGTTTTGAAGCGCTATAGGCACCTTGCGTCGGCGGCGTTACAAACCCGGAGACCGAGCTCATCATCAGGATGCGGCCTTTGCGGCGCTCACGCATACGGGGAAGAACGGCCTGGGTCACGCGGATCACGCCAAAGAAATTCGTTTCGAATTGCCGGCGCCAGTCTTCCAGGCGGAGATCCTCGACGGCACCGACTTGGACAAATCCCGCATTGTTGATCAGCACGTCGAGCGCGCCTGCCTTTTGATAAACGGAAGCGACGGCCTTTTGCACTGAGGCGTCGTCG
>MNDE01000173.1 GCA_001914785.1 Acidobacteria bacterium 13_2_20CM_57_17
CGCCAGGAACCGCGAATCGGTCCGAACATGTTTCTTCCGAGAATCCAGGCGCCAACATTACGACCAACCCGGCAACTACTCCCAATAGTGAGGCGCCAGCGGCGGAGCGGCCAATCTGCACCATTGCCTAGCCGATGGTCGAACCCAGGGCCATGCGGATGCCGATCTCGCGGGTCCTCTGCGTAACTATGTTCGCTACCAGCGCGAAAATGCCCACCGCGCTCAGCACCAAGGCCAACGCCGCCATTGCTCCCAGCAGCGCTACTTCGATTCGCTGCGTTGCCAGCGTCCGCGTCAGGAGATCCTTCATGCTGTAGAAGCCGGACGTGGGCAGATTCGGGTCCGCGCTGGCCAGCGCGCGCTGCATCTCCGCCGTTAATCCCGTCACTGTGCCTGCCGCGCGGACAACCCAGTCCGGCTGAGACCAGACATGCACCAGTTCGAGGTAACCGGCATTCACTTGCGCGGCCGGAATGTACATCGTGTGATCGCTCTGAAGTGGGGCAACTGGGAATAGGTTCGAGGAAATGGGGACGTCTGAGACCTCGCCCACGATGAGCGTATCCTTGTCGATGTAGTGGCCCACGGATTGCTTCCGCCATAAAACTTTCGCGCGAACGCTTGATTGACCACAGCTACCTGCTGCGAGTTGGGGCCGTCAGCGTTCGTAAAGGCGCGGCCCGCAAGCACCCGCATCTGCAACGTGTCGAAATAGCCGGGTGTAACGTAGACCTCGTCTGTTTCACCCTCTGTCCCGGCTTCCTTGCCGTCGCTAAGTGTGACACCGCCGTTTAGCGTGCTTTCGTAAGGCAAGCTCAATCCAACGGCGGCATTCACTACACCGGGAATCCGCCGTCAGGAGAGCTTTTCTCGGATTATCGAAGCCAAGCAGGTGCCTGTTCTTCGCGAAAAATTCGCTGACGGATATGTCGCGCTGTTTTGCCGCCATCGACTCGGCCGTTACGGCGCGGCGCTTTGGCTGTTCACCTGTTTCGCTGACGTTCGGCATGTTTGTGTGTTCTTCCATTTTGCCGGGCTTTACCGCGGGCGTGTTTCGATGCTCATTCCCTGGCATCGTCCAGTCGGGATGTAGTTCGTTCCTTAAGCCAACTCCTCCCTCCGCACCAGTTCTGGATGCGACGGGATTCAGACATGTTCGTCACCACACCGGCTCTCGGTCCATCCACGCAGAGTTGTAGACGAATTCGCCGCTCCAGAAATGAAAAGGCTAGTGTCGTGGCCTCCCTCTCAATTTTCAACAGCTTGGCATTCACCGGAACCAACGCTACAGGGACAATGTTTCTAAGCTTGAGTCTAGGACGTTAGGTGACGGAGCTGAAGGGTGAGATTTGAAATCGGCACAACTGTCGCGAAACTGGAAATTGGGGAAACTGACGAATTGCTTCAGGATTGCCAGTCACTGAACAAGAATCCGCACTACGCGGCATAGATTCGCGATTTCGATAAAGAAACCCGCTCACCGAGGGATTCTCTGCGCTACAGTGGAGCAAAAATATCGAGACTTTCGCTAGTACTGTGGTTCTCCTGGCGTCGATGATCAAACGCCTGCGCTATTGGAACAGTCAGCGCGGAAGTCCGATGCGGCGGACAAGATCCTGAAACCTTGGATCGCTTCGCAGCGGGTTCAATAAGGGATCCACCCCGATCCATGGCATTCAAGTCGATCGCTGAAGGAACCCCTGCTCCAGGGATTCAAGGGCATTCTCCGTATCGCCAAGCTCCACATAGGCATCCGCGACGAGGAATCGGCAGACATAGCGTTCCTTGGCTTGTTCCAGGGCTTTGCTGAGAAGTTGCTTGGCCTCCCGATTTTGGCCCACGTGGGCAAGTGCTGCCGCCGTGGTGGTGATTACACTCGGGCTGTTCGCAAGCCGAATAGCGTTCTCTGCAGCATGGAGAGTTTCAGGGCGCTTCCCCATCTGTGCATAGGCCATCGCGACGGTCTTCACGCATTTTCATGATGCGCGTTTATGGGGCTCGCTTCTGATTGGCCGTTTGCCGAAGCGAGTTCATTGCGTGAAATTCATCCGGCGGAGCAAATCCTGGAATCGCGGGTCGGACTGGAGCACATCGAATTCGCGCATGCAGCGAATATCCAGAAGCGCATAGGAGTGTTCATTGTAGGCTTTCTCCAGCCAGGCCATCGCCAGATTTTTTTCACCAAGCGAAGCGTATCGCCTTGCCAAGTCCACCGGCCAATCAACCCACTGATAAGGCAGATTCGCGAGATCGCTTAGAATAGCGCTGGCCTCGGTTCGATTGCCGCTCACGGCGTCGGCCGCAGCCAGTTCGAGCCGGCGGCCGTTTAGCTGAGCGGCCTTCCGGTATTCGGCCGCGCTCTCGGCTTGCATTCCTTTATACAAGTAGATATCGCCCAGGAGGTCGTGCACGCGATAATCGTTGGGTTTGAGATCGGGAGCATCCCGCAACTGTTTAATCGCCCGGTCGTACTGGCCAGCGCAAGCGTAAATCCTTCCCGCGTCTACTTTCTGTGTAAAAACGATCGGATCGACCTCCTGGGCCCTTTGAATTTCCGCAATCGCCTCGTCATGTCGCCCGGCTGAATTCAAATAGAGTGCATATCCGTAGTGCGCCTCTCCGAAGCTGGGGTTTAGCTCAATTGCTCGTCGGAATTCCTTCTCAGCGCCCGGCCAATTCCAATCGTAGAAATAGGCCACCCACCCCAGCACGTAGTGCGCCTCCCCGACGGAGTCATCGATTTGCAAAGCTTTGTCAGCGGCTTCCCTCGCCTTCAAATTGCCTTTCCTGTCAGACCCAGATTGCCAAACATAGGCAATGCCCATTCCAGCGTACGCCGGGGCGTAATTCGGGTCCATCTGGGTAGCCTGCGAAAAGTACTCAATGCTGCTTTTCAGGAGTTGGTCATATTTGTGGGGGTCCGCCTCGTCGTGGCCGGCACTATAATAATAGAGGCCCCTCAGATACGCTTCATGGGCCTCGGAGTTGACCGAGCGGGCGGTTGTCAGGCGCGCCTGTTCTTGTGGCGTCAGCTTCACTTTGATCTCATCAGCGATGGCGTGGGCAATCTCGCGCTGAAGCGCCAGGACATCACGCAGGCTGCGCTCATAGGACTTAGCTAAGAGGTGGCGGTCCGTCGGCGCATGGATCAACTGCACCGTGATTCCTACCTTGTCACCCGAGCGCTGCACTGCGCCCTCGACCACGGCGTCCACACCCAACTCCTTGGCAATTTGCGGCAGTAGTTTCTTCGTTCGCTTGTATTGCATCACGGAGGTACGCGAAATCACCTTGAGCGTGCCGATCTGCGCTAGTTCGGTGGTCAGTGCCTCGGTCATGCCGTCGGCGAAGTATTCCTGCTCGGGATCGTGCGATAGATTTTCGAGTGGCAGCACGGCGAGCGAACGAATCGTGGTGGCGTCGGATTTTCTAAACAATTTCTCGCGCAACCCAGTTGCGCCGAGAGCTACGCCGAGCGCGACCGACAAGGCTAGTAGCCACAACCAGAGGCTTCTCTTTTGCCCTAAGGGCACCACGGTTGGAGCCTGTTCAGAGGTTTGCGGAGCCGCTGGATGAGCCGCGGCTGGTTCTTGGTCTTCGTGCACCGCAGCGACGAAGCGGTAGCCTCGCTTGGGGATGGTCTCGATGTATTTGCGTCCGTCCGGGCTATCCCCGAGCACTTGCCGCAGGTTAAAGATGTGCCGCGCCAGATTGCCTTCCTCGATGAAAACGCCAGGCCAGACTGTTTCCAGCAGTTCTTCCTTCTCGACGATGTGGCCTGCCCTCTCGACCATAACAAGGAGGGTTTCCAGGTCCTTTGGAGGGAGTATGACGGGCTGGCCATCCCGCAGCAAAACGCGCTCCACGGCGTCGAGGCTGTAAGAGCCGAATTCGTATAAGCGCTTTGCTTTCAACAGCACACCCAACTGAAGAACTTCGCAAGAAATCTTTCAGAACTCCTCAAAGACATTCAAAACCTCAGGTGGCAGCATTCGCGAAACGCAGGCAGTTTGGGTGCCTCATTTCAGTTCCTGAGAATGCCAGCGATTATAGCCCGTCCGGGGCCGCACTGGGAATGACACGCCGTGGATGGGCTGGTCACATTTTTCACCAAAGGAGCTTCTACCATGAAAATCGTACGACTCGCGACACAAATCCAGCATTCGATGATGGCTCTCGTCCTGATGGGCGTTTGTCCCGGGGGCGCGTTTGCGCAAAACGGACATTCGCACCCGGCGGTAGCGCAACCTCAACAATTGACATCGGCACAGAGCGCACTTCTGAAAATGGTTCGCGATAACACCGAGCGCTTCAAAGATGTGTCAGTGGCCGAGCGGGAGGGGTACTCGCTTCTATTCGGCTGCGTGAGCGGACCCGACATGGGAGCGATGGGACTCCATTACGTGAACTTGCCCCTCGTGGCCGCCGGCGTACTAGACGCCACGCGTCCTCAGATCATCATCTATGAACCGATGCCAGACGGCCATCTGCAGCTGATTGGCGCCGACTTCTTGGTGATTGCAAGCGACTGGGATAAGGCTCATCCGGGACAAGGGGCGCCACAGCTCATGGGACAGCTCTTTCATTATTTCGAGAGCCCCAATCGCTTCGGCCTCCCTGCGTTCTACACGCTTCATGTGTGGGCATGGAAGGAGAATCCCAATGGGGCGTTCGTGAATTGGCACCCCAACGTTTCCTGCCAGGCCTTCGCCGGCCAATAGCCTAAGCAAAAATGACAGCTCGCAATTGAAATGCAACAAGTCACAGGCAACAAAAAGGAGGAACCCGATGATCTGGCTTTGTTTTCGAGCGTGCGTTGTTGCAGCACTAATGGCTTGCACTCTTGGTGCCGTGTTGAAGACCAACCATAGCGGCGGGGCGGCAATGTGCCTGCCTGGGTCGAACCTGCTGCTGATACCTCAGTCGCAGAAAACGGCCCCTGTACCCGACAGTTTGTAGAGGCACAGTCTGTGAAAGGAGGCTCAGCCGTCAATTCCCTGGCCGATGACATGTACTTCTTCTCTGGTGCCCTCGAGCGGCCCATGGTCGGCAAGGCTGCGATCGATAATGCCGCCGGGCGAATTGCTACAGAGCGTGAGAACGAGAACTATGCGCCGCTGAAACCGGATCGCATTGTTGCCGCCCCGTCCGGTGACATGGCGTATGAATATGGAACAACGAACATAAGATTTGACGACCGCAAGAGTGCGAGGCATTTCGATTTCACTGCGGCGTACCTTCGTGTTTGGAAGGCGGTCGACGGGTCGTGCAAACAAGCCGCGGAAATGTTTCAACCAGAAGGCAAGCGATGAAGCGCTGGGAAAACGCGAAACATTCAACCAGGGCTATTTCAGCGACAGTCACCGGCAAGCCAATAGCCTAAGCAAGTAGGACGGCCCTGCCGGATCTGTTTGACGACTGATTTTAGCGGTCTAAGGAGGAAGCTATGAGGTCATTCACCAATAAGGTTAGGAGCAAGATCGTTGGCAAGAAAAGTCCAGTGATCCTAGTATCAGTCTTCCTTCTTGGAGCCGGAGGATTGATTGCCACCGCGGAGAATGCCAATCGGATTGTGCCACCGTTTCAGATATTCGCGGACCCGGACGGAGCCTTGGCCACAGTGAACCTAAACGGGCTGACAGACACGACCACCAATCCTTTCTTCCAGGATTTGGGCAGCAACGGCCGCCGCTGTGTCACGTGTCATCAACCAAGCGACGCTTGGTCGGTCACACCGCAGCATATTGAGGAACGGTTCGCGGCCTCGAATGGGATGGATCCTATTTTCCGTCCCGTGGACGGCGCGACCTGCCCGAGCGCGGGTGTTTCAACGTTCGAAGAACGTCGCCAAGCCTACAGCCTATTGCTGAGCAAGGGATTGATTCGCATTGGAATCGCCGTTCCACCAAACGCCGACTACCAGGTGATCAGCATCTACAATCGCTACGGATGCAACGCAACCGACGTCATTTCGATGTACCGGAGGCCGCTGCCCACTACGAACCTACCTTTCTTGAGCGCGGTCATGTTTGACGGCCGGGAATCTTCGCCAGCTACCGGAACAACCAAAATCGTTTACAACAATTACCCAACTTCGCTTCTCAGCGATCTGGCGCACCAGTCCTTAGACGCGACCGTCGGGCACGCGCAAGGAGACGGGACGCGGCCAACCCCCGAGGAACAACAGCAGATCGTAGACTTTGAAACGAAGCTCTTTACCGCGCAGATCCATGACCGGTTTGCGGGCGATTTGCGCGACGGCGCGAAGGGCGGGCCTGCTCCTCTCTCCGCGCAACCCTTCTTCATCAGCCTTAATTCCAGCGTTCACTTTCTCCTTCCCGCTTTCGAGCAACCTGGTGGACTCGTGACCCCGGGGGACGGGCAATTTACCTCCAACATTTTCAACCTCTACAACAAATGGGCGCAGGCCAGTAACGACGACCAGAGCGCCGCGCGGAGATCGATTGCTCGCGGCGAGCAGCTCTTCAATACGCTGCAAATTCCCATCAGTGGCGTGGCCGGCATCAACGACGACGTGGCAGCTGGGGGCCTCGTTGCAGGGGGGATTCCGACGCTTCAAGGAACCTGCGGCACTTGCCACGACACACCAAACGCTGGCAACCACTCTTTTCCCACCCCGCTGAACATTGGGACCGGCGATCCTAGCCCCGCCAACCGCTCCGTCAACCTAGGTGGTTTGGATGTGAGCTATCTGCCAGAGATTACCGTGTGCCGAAAGGACGCGACCACGGGGCCGGCAACCAACAACTGCAAAACCACGACCGATCTCGGCCAGGCTCTGGTCGATGGCAGGTTCGATCATGTCGGCAAGATCAAAGGCCCGATTCTTCGAGGCCTGGCTGGGCGCGCACCCTATTTCCATAATGGCTCGGCAAGCACGCTCATGGAGGCCGTGAATTTCTACGACATACGTTTTAACTTGCATCTTTCCGACAGGGACAAAAACGACCTGGCAGCCTTCTTGCGGACCCTGTAGAGAAAATAGGGGGAACGCAGGTCAGAAAAATGTTTCCAGGAAATGAAGGGACTTAAACACATTTCCAATAGAAAAGGAGAGGACATGAAAGCTTCACCCTTGGTTGGGTTGGTCCTAGTGCTGGCAGTGTCACTGGCTGCGGCGCCGGGTGAATCTTCGTGGCGGATGAAAGCCGACTACATGGAAGCATGCAGTTGCCATCTGTTTTGTCCCTGCTACTTCAACAAACACGCGGAACATCCCATGTGCGAATTCAACATGGCGGTGACCGTGCGCGAGGGGTATTCCGGAAACGTGAACCTCGCTAATGCCAAATATTGGTTGACAGGCGACCTCGGCGACAAGTGGGGAACGGAGAAGAAGGCGACGTGGGTGACGGTCTCCTTCGATCCGAAGACGACACAAGCGCGGCGCGACGCCCTGGCCGCGATCATTCTGAAGACCTATGGTTTGGAGTGGGCCGAGCTAAGAGTGCAGGAAGCGCCAATCGAAATCCGCCAATCTGGCGACATTGTTGAGGCGAAGCTGGCTGACGGAAAGCAGGCCTATTTGAAACTCCAGCGCGAGCCCGGAGTTGACGGGAAAGGCGTTGTGCTAAAGAACGTGAAGTACTTTGATGCAGTGCAGAACGACGGTTTCCAAATGTATAGATCGATTGAGCACCGCGCAGATGTTGCCGGACACCAGTTCTCTTATGCAGACCGCAACGCATTTTTGATCACCATTGTCTCGCAAGGCTTGAATACAAAGTAAATACAATTTAATCTCCGGTCGCGGCAGGAGCGGCACGGCGAAGACACGAAGAAATCAGACGCCAAGTGGACGGGGTTTCGCAAAAGAGTTCCAGGCGTTGTGCGGGGTCAGTCGAATGAGTCGACGCCCATCAAATCGACTTCATGTCGAATGGCTGTATAACGGCCAACGTAGAAGTGCCGTTCGCGCCCGGCACATTCCGACCGTAGGTCACTCGTGCCTCCGATTGCGAGCGGACGACAGGGGCATTCTTCCATTACAGGCTTTGTGGAAGAGTTGCCGACGTGCCTTCTACCTTATCCGCAATCGATGTGGCCGTTGCTCCAAACTGGCGGGTAGTAGCGGAACTAGCTTAGGCCAGCGGTTGCCCTTCGAGGAACGATGCGAGCTTCGCGGTTGATTTGAACTGCGGAATCGGGTCGAGGTCTTTGAACGCGCTCGTGAACGCATTGGACGGAGTCCACGTCGTCCTCGGAGCGAATTCCTCGACCTGCGGATTGAAGTACAGGTTATGGACTCGCCGGGCCAACTGCTTGGGAACGTCCAACTCGCCTTGGACGAAGGCCCGGTAGATGACCAGTTTCGCGGCTTCGTCTGGAATCTGCGTTGCTCTCCAAGCCACGACCTGCTTCTTCATCGGCTCGAAGTTTCGTTGGATCCGATCGACTCCGATCGAGAGCACATCGACGAGGCTGAGGTGTTTCGTGTGTTTCGCCAGTACGGGAGTGAACACGCCTGGCTTTGTGCGGTGGCGTTTACCGATCGGAGGGTTCCTGCGAAACAGCTCTCAGGTCCCGCTGCTTGAAGACGTTGTACCAGAATACGTCGTCGGCTTACCAACACGCTTAGGTCAATGTTTCCGAAAAACAGACACCCCTGGTACTTGGCCGCAATCATGCCGTTCTGGTTGTCGTTGATTTTACGTCAGACCGCCTGCTCTTCAATGTGTTGTGGACGGACTGGGTTTGCCTGGGGAGCCGGCTCGAGCAGATTGATCTTGTGTCCGACTTTGGGGACGTCTACGAAAAATTGGCTCACTAGTCATCTACGCAAAGGACTTCCTTGACGGCTACCAAAGCAACAACGCCCAACTGTCGTTAAATCTCCATTGCGCTCATCGTCCGTCAGAGACGATTGGTTTCAGAAGTTGGCCGCCCTTTGACCTAGCGATAAGGCCTGCGGACTATTGAAAACTGCCGGTTCGTTTTCATCAAAGCACGCGCGCAAACACTTACCCTCAGAGCGACCGGATCGTGTTTCCTTCGCAGACGGAGGCGAGAAGGAACAGCGGAGCAGTGCGGTGTCGAAAACGACTGGGCGGCCTGCTGAAGTGTTACGAAGGGGAAGCGGCATAAAAGTCGAAGCGACAGCGGGCGATGGGCTCACAATCAGCACATATATTAAGGATGCCGGCAATCCCCCTTTGGCAGGGGGCTCCCAGGTCTGATTTATCATCACCGGGCGCAGAGCAATGAGTTCTTGCTCCGGCCAGTGACCGGGACCGGTTTTTTGGCCATACGAGCCGCACAATTTAGTCGTTACGAAACCTGAAAAGCCGGCAAGACGTCTCATCCTATGC
>MNDE01000183.1 GCA_001914785.1 Acidobacteria bacterium 13_2_20CM_57_17
CTGGGCGTCGACAAAGACTGGAACTACGAACATCAGGAGGCAAACAAGCAGAACGAAATAGACGGGCTGGCGAGACGCTTTCACACACACCTCCAGAGATAGAAACGGAAAACGAGGAATGTTATCGCTACGCGGTGTTAGACGGAAGCGTTTTTAGTTGGAGTGCAGGTTGCGATACGATGCAGGCGCGGTGAGCGGACAGAAAACATTTGACGTTGCGGTGATTGGAGCGGGCGTCTTTGGCGCGTGGACGGCGTGGCACCTCGCCAAACGAGGACAGCGCGTAGCGCTGATTGATGCGTATGGTCCGGCGAATTCGCGGGCGAGCTCCGGAGGCGAAACGCGGATCATTCGAATGGGGTACGGGGCAGATGAGCTGTACACGCGGTGGTCGCAAAAATCGCTGGCACAATGGAAGGAGTTCTTTGCGGCGACACAACAGCCGCTTTTTCTCGAAACCGGCGTGCTCTGGATGGGCGGTAACGAAGACGAGCGATTGCGGCAAACCGGCGAGACGTTAAAGTTGGGTTTGACGGCATTGGACGCGGCATCTTTGAGCCAAAGAGCGGCGTCCTGATGGCAAGACGCGCGGTGACCGCCATAGTTGAAGATGCGATTCGGCTCGGCGTGGAGTACCTCTGCGCGCAGGCAATGAATCAGCGGGAGGCTGGCCGAGTGGAGCACATTACGACGAGCCGGGGCGAACGGATCGCCGCGAGGCAATTTGTTTTTGCGTGCGGGCCGTGGCTTGGCAAAGTTTTCCCGGATGTTCTTGGCTCGCGGATTTTTCCTTCACGACAAGAAGTGTTTTTTTTCGGCATTCCGCCGGGCGATACGAGCTTCGCGGCACCGGCACTGCCGACCTGGCTTTTTCAGGAAGACCTGGTCTACGGAATGCCGGACATCGAGGGGCGGGGATTGAAGATTGCGTTTGACGAACATGGAGAACGAGTTGATCCGGACACGCAATCGAGGATTGTTTCGCCGGCGATGACGGAGTTGGTGCGAAAGTATGTGGCGCGGCGGTTTCCTGCGCTCAAAGATGCGCCGATTGTGGAAACGCGCGTCTGCCAGTATGAGAACACTTCGAACGGAGATTTTTTAATCGACCGGCATCCAGAAATGGAAAACGTGTGGTTCGTGGGCGGCGGCTCGGGACATGGGTTCAAACACGGCCCCGCAGTGGGAGAATACGTGACGGGCCAGTTGGTCGATGGCGCGCCGGCGGAGGCGCGGTTTTTGCTGGAGACAAAGTCGACCACGCAGAATCGCGCCGTCTATTGAGACGGCAGACAAAGGAGTCATTGATGCGGCGAGTCTCACTTCTGCTGATTTGTGCGGTTTGTTTTTCACCCTTGCTTCGGGCGCAAAAACTGAAAGACGACATTTCCTGCTACTCGGATCACAAGGACAATGCTCCCCACAAGAAAAAACTTTGGGATGGCTACGAAATCTCACTAGGGCCCTCGCGAGATCCTGAGGCCGTAGAAGAAAAATGCACGGCTGCCATCTACAACAGTACGGGCCGTGTAGTGTTTCGCACCAACGGATTCAACGTGGTGTTCGATGAAGAACAGACGGGAAAAGATTTTGATGGAGACGGCAAGCCCGAAGTGGTGTTTCGGACTGATGCGGGCGGGGGAATGCACTGCTGCTGGGGCTACATTGTTTATTCACTTTCGCCAAAGCCGCACAAGCTGTTCGAGATTGATATGGCTGGCCGTGTTGATTTTGAGAAAGACAAAGACGGAAGGATGGTGATCTGGAAGAGAACGGCTGGGCCTTATGGATTTACGTCGAATGCGAGAACCCCGTTTGCAGAAAAAGTTCTGCGCGTCCGCGAAGGAAAGCTGGTGGATGCAACGCCGGAATTCTGCGGGAAGATTTTGAGCGACGAGTCTGAAGACTACCAGGCCGATCAGCGCCAGCTGACACCTGAAAACCTGAAGAAATTGGAAACAACCGGGACTGGAGACTGGAACAACGAAGATGCTGTGAGCGCGCTGCTATCGCGGGCGTTGCAATACGTGTTCTGCCAGAGATTTGACGAAGCCATGAAAGAGCTTGATTTGTGGCCTGAAGGCGACCGCGGGAAAATGAAAATAGGGTTCGCAGGCGCTATTCGAGAGCAGTATCCCGAATTTGCGGCGAAGCTGCGCGAATCCGCTGAAAAGAAATAGTGAAAGAAACGCCTGGAGTATACTGACCGTCGCTACGCTGAACACCATCTTGCGGTGAAACTTCCGGCTTTGGCGTGCGTCTGGTACAAAAGGGTCGTTCTTTGTCTGCCGTTCCGACTCGCCACTTTGCAGATTCCGAAAGGTTGAGAATACGGAGGAGAAATGGTTTTGAAAACTAATCGAGCTGCCCGGGCTGTTGTTTCGCTTGTGACGATGGCGCTGTTGTTATTGACCGCGGTAGCGGCATGCGCGCAGGACATCAAGATCGCCTATGAAAAATTCGCGCTTTCGAACGGGCTGACGGTGATCGTTCACGAAGATCACAAAGCGCCCATCGTAGCGCTGAATATCTGGTATCACGTGGGCTCCAAGAACGAGAAGCCGGGAAAGACGGGGTTTGCGCACCTATTCGAACACTTGATGTTCGGCGGGAGCGAAAACGCCAAAGGACGCTACATCGACGCGATGGAGCGCGTGGGCGCCACGGACCTCAACGGCACGACCAATTCCGACCGCACCAACTATTTCGAGGACGTGCCCGCCTCCGCTCTGGATTATGCACTGTTCCTGGAGTCCGACCGCATGGGACATTTTTATAACACCATCAACAAGGAGACCCTCGACCTGCAGCGCGGCGTGGTACAGAACGAAAAGCGCCAGGGTGATAACCAGCCCTATTCCATCTCGCGGTATCTGATCACGGAAAACACCTATCCTGTGGGGCATGGCTACTCATGGACCACCATCGGCTCGATGGAGGATTTGAACGCGGCGTCGCTGGCCGATGTGCAGGAGTGGTTCAAGACTTATTATGGGCCTTCGAACGCCACGCTGGTGATTGCCGGCGACATCGATTTGAAAACGGCGCGGGAAAAAGTCCAAAAATATTTTGGGGATATCCCCTCCGGTCCCCCGGTCGCGCACCAGAATTCCTGGGTGGCGAAAATGACTGGAGTGCACCGCCAGCAGGCGCAAGACCGCGTGCCGGCGGCGCGCGTGTTCAACGTCTGGAATGTTCCCGAATACGGCCAGACTGACGCCGATTATCTGGACCTGGCGGGCGACGTGCTGTCCGAAGGAAAGGATTCGCGGCTCTATAAGCGGCTCGTTTATGACGAGCAGATCGCCACTTCGGTGAACTGCGGCGTCAATCCGAGTGAAATCGGCAGCCAGTTTTTGGTTATTGTGTCGGCTAAACCCGAGGGAAGCCTCGCGCCCATCAACAAGGACGTACAGGAAGAACTGGACAGATTCCTGAAGGACGGGCCGACGGCGCAAGAGTTGGAGCGCGTCAAGACCGCGTATGAAGCGAATCTCGTCCGGGGGCTTGACCGCATCGGAGGATTTGGCGGCAAATCCGACATCCTCGCGCGGGGCCAGGTATTTACGGGAAACCCGGAGCAATACATGATCTCACTGAATCGCGTGCGCAAAGCGACGGCTGAGGATTTGCGCGATGCGGCTCGGCGCTGGCTCAGCGATGGCCTTTATCAACTGGAAGTCACGCCCTTTCCGGAATATAAGGCAGCGAGCGCGGGCGCGGACCGTTCAAAACTCCCCGAAGTCGGCGCGACGCCCAACGTGAAACTGCCCGCGTTCGAACGCATGACGCTCTCCAATGGGTTGAAAGTGGTTCTAGCGGAACGCCATGAATTGCCACTTGTGGATTTCACCATGCTCGTGGATGCGGGCACGTCAGCAGATACTTCGGCTTCAATGGGCACTGCGGCAATGACGTCCTCGCTGCTGACCAGCGGCACGGACAAATACAATGCCCTGCAAATCAGCGATGAAATTCAGCGGCTGGGAGCGGAGCTCGAAGCAGCTTCCGGGCTGGACAGTTCGACGGTGCATCTTTCCGCGTTGAAGAGCAAGCTCGAGCCATCGCTGGCATTGTTTTCCGACGTGCTGCTCCACCCTTCGTTCCCGCAGGAAGATTTCGCGCGGCAGCAGAAGCTGCAGATTGCCGCGATCCAGCGGGCGAAGACTTCTCCGGGGGCGATGGCTGGCCGAGTGATGACTCCGGCGCTTTACGGCAAGGATCATCCCTACGGACTTCAGTTGACCGAAGCAGGCGTCGGCAAACTGACGCGCGATGCCATCGGCAAATTCCACGACACTTGGTACCGGCCCAACAACAGCACGCTGGTGATCGTAGGCGACACCACGCTGGCGGAAATTAAGCCGCAACTCGAAAAAGTCTTAGCGTCCTGGAAGCAAGGGAGCACGCCGAGGAAGAGCATTCCGAACGTAGCGGCGCCGAAGCAGGCCGAATTGTATTTGATCGATAAACCGGGCGCGGCGCAATCCTTCATCCTAGCGGGGACGATCGCCCCACCACGCAACAGCCCGCAGGAAATCGCTCTGGGAATCTGGAACGACATTCTGGGCGGAACGTTCGGCGGGCGCGTAAACATGAACCTGCGCGAGGACAAGCACTGGTCTTACGGCGCTCGCACGGCGTTTCAATTTGCGCGCGGCGACAGCGCCTGGGTAACGCAAGCGCCAGTGCAAACGGATAAGACCAAGGAATCTCTCGTCGAGATCAACAAGGAATTGCACGACGTGTTTGGCGCGCGTCCCATCTCGCAGGATGAACTCAACAAAGACAAAGACAATCGAACGCTTCGCCTGGCGGGTTCGCGCGAAACGATCAACGAAGTCGGGGATGCGATTGAGAATATCGTGCAGTATCGTTTGCCCGAGGACTATTTCTCGACGTATGCATCGAAGGTGCGGGCGCTGACGACAAACGATCTCACCACGGCGGGGAAATCCTTTCTCAACGCGGATCGCTTGGTCTGGGGGGTCGTCGGGGACCTAGCGAAGGTGGAAGCCGGAATTCGCGAGTTAAACCTCGGGACGGTGCACGTCGTGGATGCCGACGGCAATTCCATCCGGTAGAAGCCACTGACAAAAGATAAATCAGCACTACTTGTTCGCGAATGAATCGGGAAACAGCTCCGGCGGTTTAGGTTTTGGGGCTGCGGCGGGGATTGGCCGCAGCGGCGGCTCGTCTAACCCTGCGAGCCTTTTCCGCATAGAGATCGTGGTCCGCTTCCGAGAGCAATTTTTCGATGCGCTCGCCGTCGCCGCAGTACGTGGAAATGCCAATGCTCGCAGAAAGGACCGGCTGTTCCGTGTCGCTAGCAAGGACTTCGCGGGGCGGTATCGACCGCCCGGCAGTGAATGCGGAGAACGTCGGCGAGCCGGCAGATGGCGCGGCTGCCGACGAGATGGCCAAAGTTATCGTTTACTTTTTTCAGGCCATCGAGATCAAGAAGGAGGACGGAGAAAGGCCGGCCGTTGCGATCGGTGCGGTCGGTTTCGGCTTCCAGGACATCGAGCAGGCGGCGGTAGTTAGCAAGTCCGGTGAGCGGATCACTCACGGCAAGATGGCGCACCTGTTCAAAGAGCCGCGCATTGTCGAGAAGGGCTCCGCACAGGGCGACGGTGTAGCCCAGCACCATGAGCGCCTGTGCGAAGACAAACGGAGCGTCCAGCAAGCGCGTGGATTGGGCGGCGGAAAGCTGAGCGGCGAGATTCAGCCAGGTGGCAGCATAGATCGTGCGATCGAAAGCGGAATCCTCGACGGACAAGCGGCGACGGAACCAGATGAGGCTCACAAGGAAAATCGCGCCGGGCAGTAATTGCTCCGGATACGGGAAAAAGGCACTGGGATGGTGAGAAACTTCCGGCGGCAGGCGGCGAAGGGCGGCGGAGACAACATAAGTGAGAGCAACTACAGTGAGCAAAGCGCCGGCGATTTCACGACGTGGATGACGCGAACGCGGCAGGAAGTGCTCGACGAGAAGCGCCACCACGAGCAGAAGCGCCAGAGCCAGGCGGCCAAGCCACCAGGCGAGAGGCGCCCAGGGCAGGCGAAGAGGAGCTTCTGGAAAAATTTGAAAAAAGAGAATGCTGGTGGCGGTTAGTACAGCACCGGAGAGAAGAAATCCAGCGCCGAGTATCAGCGAGATGCGGTCCTGAGTCCCCTGGAAACGGACCAGGGTAACAGCAGCGAAAACAAAGGCAAGAAGAGCGCCAATGACCTGCAGGTAGCCTTGAAGAATGGCATCTGGCTGAAGAGCAATGCGACGAAGCCAGTAAGCAGCGAGAACCACTAAAAGAAAGGCACTGACGTGCGCCAAGAAGATCTTGGCGTTGCTGCGACGGTGTGTGAGAGGGGCCTCCCCCATAGGGGTATTCCGAACTGTCCTTTGTTTTCGCGACTGGGCGTCTACTTCATTAGACTACGCGGGAGGTTGCGCCGTTGCTGACATTCGAGGAGAGATTGAGGGAAAAGATAACATTGTGTGAAAAGTTTACGCCCTGTACGAAAGGACAGGACAAAATGCAGGGCCGGAACTCAAATTGGGAGTTTTGGGCGGACTCTGAGAAAGCTTTTGCAGTTGCGCGGCGTGGCTGGATTGCGCACACTATTAAACATTGAAACGATTGAATAAGGCCGAATGAACATGCGAGGCAGGCCAAACAATTGCAAGGGTTTGCTTGAGCCACATGCATGTTACGGTGACGCCGCGTTCGAACCATAGTTCCCCAGGAAAAGGAGAATTGCGTGAGCGAGGAAGGCACGGCGAGTTCCGCGCTACGTCTGCGGCGAACTCTGACGCTCTGGGACCTGATTCTGTACGGCGTGATTGTGATTCAGCCGGTGGCGCCAATGTCCTCGTTCGGCGCGCTCAGCGATCGCGGTCATGGCCACGTGGTCACAGCCATTCTTATCGCCATGGTGGGCATGCTGTTCACGGGGATCAGCTACGGACGCATGGCACGCGCCTATCCGAGTGCTGGTTCTGCCTTCACGTATGTGGCCCAGGAAATTCATCCCGCCGCAGGATACGTTACGGGGTGGAGCATGGTGATGGACTACATGCTCAATCCACTTATCTGCACGATCTGGTGCGCGCAGCAGGCCCATGACTTTGCCCCGGGCCTTCCGGTATGGGGATGGCAGATTTTCTTTGCGGGTATTTTTACGCTGCTGAACGTACGCGGCGTTAAGACGTCGGCGCGGGTAAACGCGGGGATGGCTGCGGCAATGAGCGCTGTCATCGTAGTCGTATTCGTCGCGGCGGCTCGCTACATACTTGGCCACCCACACAATGACCCCATGTTCTTCACGCGGCCGTTCTACGATCCGCAAACTTTCACTTACGCGCGACTCTTTGGTTGCACATCGATTGCCGTCCTGACGTACATAGGTTTCGATGGCATTTCCACGCTGTCCGAGGAGGCTGAAAATCCGAGACGAAACATCATGCTGGCGACAGTGCTGACGTGCGTGGTGATCGGCTTGCTCTCGGCTCTGGAAGTGTATGTCGCACAGTTGATATGGCCGGCCTCCGAACCGTTTCAGAATCCCGATACGGCTTATGTCTTCGTTGCCGCACGGGCGTGGCTGCCACTTTTTAAGATTGTGGGAATTACGCTGATTGTCGCGAACTTCGGATCGGGCTTGGGTGCGCAGCTTGGAGCTGCACGGCTGCTCTACGGAATGGGCCGGAGCAATGCTCTTCCAAAATCGTTTTTCGGTGCCGTGGATCCGAAACATCATATCCCCCGAAACAGCGTCCTCTTTGTAGGTGCGATTGCTCTCGTCGGCTCCTTTTTCCTCACCTACGAGCGGGGATTGAATCTCTTGAACTTTGGCGCATTGATCGCGTTCATGGGCGTGAACGTGGCGGCCTTGCTGCGCTACTACGTTCGCAATCCGGAAAAGCAATTGGGCAATCTGATCCCGCCAATTCTCGGTTTCTTAATCTGTTTCGGCCTGTGGCTGAGCCTCGATCACATGGCCCAGATTATCGGCGCCATCTGGATGATCGCGGGGATTGCGTTCGGAGTGTGGAAAACGCGCGGGTTCCGGGAACAGCTCTCTTTTGAAGTGCCCGCGGAATAGCGACTCGCCGGGGAAAGCGCAGGTTGCATATTCAGCGGCTCAGGACAGATGATGATGCAGTCGGAGAACCCAGTCTTGGTGAAACGTCATAGCGGAAAGAACCAAACCATCACGATGCGGGATGTCGCGAATTCCAGCGGCTTCTCACCGGCGACGGTTTCCATTGTGCTGAACAATGCGCCGCTGGCGCGGTACATCGCGCCAACCACAAAAAAACGAATTGAAGAAGTCGCCAAGAAACTCGGCTACCGGCCAAATGCGATGGCACGTTTTCTTCGCAGCAAACGAAGCCATAGCGTGGGAGTGATGTTCTTCGATATCATGGACCCTTTTTGCACGCCGGTTTTGCGGGGCATCGAGAACGCGCTTTATCAATCATCGTATGTCCCGATTTTCGCCGACGCCCACAACCAGAGAAACCGGTTCGAACGGTACCTGGAAATGCTGCTGGAGCATCACGTGGAGGCGCTGATCGTGGTAGCCAACTGGCTCTTCGTGGACATCCAACTGCTCGCGGACCTCAGCAAGCGAAACATCACCGCGGCGACCATCGGGTGGGAGATGCCCGGCAACGACGTCAGCTCGGTGATGGTGGACAACGAAGCGGGAGGGCGGCTCGCGCTGGAACATCTCCACCACCTGGGACACCGCAAGATTGCGTTCATCCGCGGCCCGAAAATGCTGATTGACAGCGCACCGCGATGGAAAGGGATCCAGAAATTCGCGCACTCGTCCGGGCTGGAGATCGATCCGGCACTGGTGCTGCAACTTCCGGATTCGTTCGACCCCAATTCCGGCTTCGAAGGCGGATACCGGTTCACCGAAGAATTGCTGCAGCGAAAAAAACGCTTCACGGCTTTGATGGCCTTCGACGACTTGACTGCGCTGGGCGCGATCCGGGCGCTGACGAAAGCGGGCGTGAAAGTGCCGGAGAACTGTTCAGTCGTAGGTTTTGATGACGTGCCGCTATCTTCGTTGTCCGCACCGTCATTGACAACGGTCAGGCAGCCGCTGGAAGCGATGGGAAATCTGGCCGTGAATATCGTTATGGAAGGCGTCAACGCCGGGCTCGAGAAACGCGACTGGAGCATTTCCCGCCACAAGATGAACCCGGAACTGGTGATCCGCGATTCCACGCAAGCGGCGGTTCTGAGCAGTTCTGACGATTGAAGATACGTCCCTTCAACGTCAAAATCACTTCGCCCGGGCAGAATTGCGCATGACAACGATCTAAGTCATAAAAAGAGAGCGGACTGAATGGTCCGCTCTCTTTTGTTTCTACGCTGAATTGATTCAACTGCTCATTTCGCTGCTGGCAAAAAAGCCTGGGAAGCCACCAAAAATTCAACGTAAGGCAGCTCGGTTGCAACGCGGACGCGCTCGAAGCGTCCTTTCGCACCCCCACTGGCTTTGAACGTCAGAAGATACTGGTTGCTGAGATGCGTGGAGAGCTCATCAAAATAGGGCTTGAGCGTGACGGGGGCAGCAGTGCCAAGATAGAAGGACTCGGCGCCCGTTTCGTCGGATAGCTGGCTGAGATTCGATTGCGCTCGGTTGGCGATGAAGAATCCGCGCCCACGGTGCCCCGCATCCGGAGCATAGATTGTCCAAACGTTGATATTTTGCTTTTGCGCGCGGCCGATAGTGGAATCGAGATCCGGGCTCCTAAAGTCAAAACCGCCGCGAAAATAATCGATGCCGGAAGAGATCAAGAGGATGGAGCGCCTATCCGCGGAAGCGGGCCAACGCTTCATCAGGTCCAGAAGCGTGAGATAGGGGCTTGAGAACGCACCCCCGCCGCCGAGCGGGATGCGCAGCGCTTTAGCCGCAAGTTCGTGGTCATTAGTAAAATCCTGGACGAGCATGGCCGTGCCATTGCGCGCATAGGACACAGAAACATAAGTGGTGTCAGGCTGGCTGGTGAGAAACGCCTTCAGATCGTTCCACTGATTGGCGATGCTCGCGTCCAGCGAATCGTCAATTAAAACGGCGAGATATAGGTTTCCGCCGTGCTTCCAGTCGGCAATTTGGGTGCGCTCTTTGTTTAGGTAAAGCTGGACGTCGTCTTTAGTAACGAGCGGCGGACTGGTGTCTTTCTTGCCGACGGCGGTTACCGTCATGCTTACGGTTCCCGGTGCGGCGGCGCTGACATTTGTAAAAAATAGTCCGGATACCAGGACGAATGCCCCGATCATCCCGGCGATACGGCTGGATTTTATTTTCTTGATCATTGTTTTTTCCTCTTACCTATCCCCTTACTCTTAGATGCAACAATCGGCCCGGCGGACGTATAAGGAGCCGATTCCCGGTTGAGCGCGAGCAAGGCGTTTGCTGTTACAGGTGATGGGAGCCATTTGCGTGAAGCACGGCGCGGCAATTGCGTAGTATGCTGCTGCGTCTGCAAAGAGGACCGGCGCGGTGAAAAACTACATTGGAGCAATCGACCAAGGCACGACCAGCACGCGATTCATGGTGTTTGACCAGTCGGCGCGTATCGCGGCCGTGGCGCAAAAAGAGCACGAACAGATTTTTTCGAAGCCAGGTTGGGTGGAACATGATGCCCTGGAAATCCGGCGGCGCACGGAAGAAGTGATTGCCGCGGCTCTGGAGCAGAGAGGGTTGCGCGCTGCGGATTTGGCCGCGATCGGCATCACCAATCAGCGGGAAACTACGGTCCTGTGGGAGCGCAAAACGGGCAAGCCGGTTGCCAATGCGATTGTTTGGCAAGACACGCGGGTTGCGGAAGATGTCGCGCGCTTTGCCAGCAAGGGCGGGCAAGACCGTTTCCGGCCCCAGACGGGATTGCCGCTGAGCACGTACTTCAGCAGTTTGAAGTTGCGCTGGCTGCTCGAAAATGTTCCCGGCGCACGGGAGAGAGCGGCCGGGGGCGAGTTGCTTTTCGGAAATATCGACACGTTTCTCCTCTGGAACTTAACGGGAGGCCCTCTAGGCGGCGTGCACGTGACGGACGTAACCAACGCGAGCCGAACGCAGCTCCTCAATCTGCTAACACTGGACTGGGATGAAAAGTTGCTCGCGGCGTTTGACATTCCGCGCGCGGTACTGCCGAAGGTGCGTTCGAGCAGCGAAGTCTATGGCGAAGCAACTCTCAAAGCGATCGGGGGAGTTCCTGTCACTGGAATCCTCGGCGATCAACAAGCGGCGCTGGTCGGCCAAGCGTGCTTTCGCCCGGGCGAGGTCAAAAACACATACGGCACAGGCTGCTTTCTGTTGATGAACACCGGGGAGCGGATGGTACCTTCGAGTTTTGGCCTGCTCACTACGGTCGCGTACAAATTAGGCGATGCGGCTGCAAACTACGCATTGGAAGGCGGCGTTGCGATTGCCGGGGCGCTGGTGCAGTGGCTTCGCGACAATCTGGGAATGATTGAGAAGAGTTCCGATATCGAGGCGCTGGCGCGAACCGTTAATGATAATGGCGGCGTCTACTTCGTTCCAGCGTTTTCCGGGTTGTACGCGCCCTATTGGAAGGAGAATGCGCGCGGCGTGGTTGCCGGCTTGACACGCTACGCAAACAAAGGGCACATCGCCCGCTCCGTGCTGGAGGCCACGGCATTTCAGACGCGGGAAGTGGTCGAGGCGATGGAGAAAGATTCGCATATCAGCCTCGCCAGTCTTCGCGTGGATGGGGGCATGGTTGCTAACGATTTGTTGATGCAATTTCAGGCGGATATTTTGAACCGTGAAGTCGTGCGACCGGTGATTCAAGAGACGACGGCGCTGGGCGCGGCTTATGCCGCCGGCTTGGCTGTGAAGTTCTTTTCCGGCCTGGAGGAGTTGCGAGCCAACTGGGCCGTCGATCGCACTTGGAAGCCGCATCTTGCCGAAACGGAACGTGAGCAATTGCACAAGCAATGGAAGAAAGCAGTCACACGATCCTTTGACTGGATGGAATGCTGATGGAGGCGCTTGCTTATGACCTCACCGCTGGCCGGTGAATTTTTCGGCACGATGATTCTCATACTGCTCGGCGATGGAGTTGTCGCGGCCGTGCTGCTCAAGCGATCGAAAGCGGAAGGGAGCGGCTGGATGGTGATCACCGCCGGCTGGGCGTTCGCGGTGATGGCGGGCGTGTTCACGGCAATTGCCTGTGGGAGCAACGATGCGCATCTGAATCCCGCGGTGACGATTGGCTTCGCGGTGCGTGACGGCAATTTTTCCAAGTTTGCTCCCTACGCCGCCTCACAGATGCTTGGGGCCATCGTGGGCAGCGCGCTCGTCTGGCTGCACTACTTTCCGCACTGGAAAGAAACGCCGGATGCTGCTGTGAAGCTAGCATGCTTTTGCACTGCACCGGCGATTCGCAATACCGTGGCGAATTTGCTGAGCGAAGTCATTGGAACCTTCGTGCTTGTTTTCGTAGTTGGCGCGATTTTCTCAAAGAGCGTTTCTGCGTCTGGTCCCGCAGCGGGTCTCGGCCCGTATCTCGTAGGAAGCCTGGTCTGGGGCATCGGTCTGTCTCTTGGAGGCACCACCGGATACGCGATCAACCCGGCACGAGACCTCGGGCCGCGCATCGCACACGCCATTCTACCGATTGCGGCGAAAGGCGGCTCGGATTGGGGCTATGCGCCGATTCCCGTAGTTGGACCGCTGATTGGCGGCGTGCTGGCCGGTGTGCTTCTGCGGGTGCTCGCAATTTCCTGAAGTAAGCGAAATCTTCGGTTAAACAGGAGTGGAGAAGAGGATGGGTTTGATGCGTTCCCTGTTGCTGGCTGCCTCGCAGAATCGATGGCTCCGCGATCATGCCACGCAATACTCCTTTGTACGCGGCACAGTGTCGCGGTTTATGCCAGGAGAAACCCTGGACGACGCGCTTGGAGCGGCGGAGACGCTGCGAAGCAAGAGGATTGGGACGATATTCACGCACCTCGGAGAAAATATCAAAGACCGCGGGGAGGCGCAGCAGGTTGCTGAACACTACCTCGAAGTGCTGAAGCGCATCAGAGAAAAAGGCCTGCAAGCAGAGATTTCCGTCAAGTTGACGCAACTCGGGCTGGACCTCTCGGCAGATCTCTGTTTCGAGCACTTGAATGCCATTATTGAGTGTGCGGAGAAAGATTCCATCGTTTGGGTGGACATGGAAGCGAGCAACTATGTTGACGCGACGCTGGATCTCTATCGCAGCGCGGTTAGTGTGCGCCCCAATGTTGGCATCTGCCTACAAGCTTATCTTTATCGGACAAAGAATGACTTGGAGAAACTCTTGCCCTTGCGGCCTTCGATTCGTTTGGTGAAAGGCGCATACAACGAGCCGCCGGAAATCGCGTTTCCTCGCAAGCAGAATGTTGACGAAAACTATTTCGAGCTCGGGAAGCAGATGCTGCGAGCCAAGAAAGAGAATAGCTGTGTGCGCGCCGCTTTCGGCACACATGATGTGGCGCTGATACGGAGGCTGGCCGATTGCGCATCCGGGGAAGGCTTCGCGAAAAAGAACTTCGAAGTGCAGATGCTCTACGGGATTCAGCGCGCCGAGCAGGAACGCCTCGCCAGCGAGGGCTGCACTTCCATTGTGCTAGTCGCTTACGGCAGCTACTGGTATCCGTGGTTTGTGCGGAGGCTTGCGGAAAGGCCGGCGAATTTATGGTTTATGGCGCGCAACGTTTTCACTGGATAGCAGCCATACCGAGTGTCCGGCGTTTGTCGGACTCATCAAAGCTGAAAAAATGGCCGAGCGACCTTTGATTGCGGTGGTGGGCAGCGCAAACGTGGACCTTACAACGTTCAATGACGTCTTCCCGCGGCCGGGAGAAACCATCTTCGGCAAAAAGTTCGATCTTGGATTCGGCGGCAAAGGCGCGAATCAGGCAGTTGCCGCACGTCTTTGCGGTGCGAACGTAGGAATGGTAGCGAAAGTCGGGAGTGACCTTTTCGGCCCAGCCACGATTAAAAACTTTGAATCGCTAGGGATTGACGCGACGTACGTGCGCATCGCCGAAGGCGTCTCCAGCGGGGTCGCTCCAATCTTCGTGGATCCGAGCGGCCAAAATCGCATCATCGTCGTGAAGGGCGCGAACGACACGCTTTCGCCAGAAGACGTGGACGCTGCCGCGCCGCTGCTCCGCAAGGCGCACGCCATCATCCTGCAGTTTGAGGTCCCGCTGCGAACCGTCTATCACACCGTGAAGTTCGCGAAGGCCAACGGGATTCGCTGTATCGTGAATCCCGCTCCGGCACAGCCGGTTGACTTCAAGCAAGTAGGCACCGCAGATTATTTCATCCCCAATGAGAGCGAAGCTGAAGTCATTACGGGAATGCCAGTTCACTCGATCGACGATGCAAAAAAGTGCGCCGAGTTTCTTCTGCGCCAGGGAATGCAGCGCGTGGTCATTACTCTTGGCGAGCGCGGTTGCTTGGCAGCAGGAGCGGATCGCAAGGAGCTCATTCCGGCATTCCAGGTCAGAGCCGTGGACACTACCGGCGCGGGCGACGCCTTCATTGGCAGCCTGGCGGTTTTTTTGAGCAAAGGCTTGCCGGAGGAGGAGGCATTGCCACGCGCAAATCTTTACGCCGCTCTGTCCACAACCAAAGTAGGGACGCAGAAATCCTTCTATAGCCGGGAGGAATTCGAGAAGGAGTGGCGGAATCGCGGAGGGCGCCTGTAAACCGGCTTTGTCTAAGTGCTAAGATGGAGGGTCCTGATTGCTTTATCACTTGTGGTGACCATCTCATGACTCTGCGCGACAATCCGCGAATCGACAGCCCGTCAAGTCTGGATCGCCCCGTTCTTCGTGCACCGATTTCACCTTCCGATACCGCCATTGCCAATTACGCGGGGCGTGATCTCCAGCCCAACCGCGGCGTACCGCTCAATTTAGATTGGGTAAACGCGGTACGCGTGAACACGAGCGCCGTCGAGCGCCGCGCGCAAACCATCGGAACGCGGCGAACGGTAAAGAAGGAATGGCAAGCGGCTTGGCTCCTGCGCGCCATCACTTGCATGGATTTGACGACGCTCTCCGGAGACGATACGGACGAGCGTGTACGCCGCTTGTGCGCCAAGGCGCGGCAGCCGCTTCAGCAAGAACTTGTGCAGAAGCTGGGCATCGAAAGCCTCGATATCAAGGTCGCGGCTGTGTGCGTCTATCACACTTTCGTCGAGAGCGCGCGACGCGCCATCGAGGGGAGCGGCATTCACGTGGCCGCGGTGTCCACGGGATTCCCTGCCGGCCTTTCTCCGTTCGAGGAACGTGTCGCGGAAATCCGGCGCTCGGTGGAAGCCGGCGCGGACGAAATCGACGTGGTCATTACCCGCGCGCACGTCTTCGGCGCGAAATGGCAAGCCCTGTACGATGAGATCGCCGCGTTCAAGAACGCTTGTGGACCCGCGCATCTGAAGGTGATTCTAGGCACTGGTGATTTGATAACCCTGCGCAACGTTGCGCGCGCCAGTTTCGTTGCCATGATGGCCGGGGCAGACTTCATCAAGACGTCCACTGGCAAAGAAGCGGTGAACGCGACGCTGCCTGTAAGCCTGGTCATGACCCGGACCATTCGCGAATATGCGCAGGAGACCGGAATGGCGGTGGGCTTCAAGCCGGCGGGCGGCATTCGCACCGCGAAGCAATCGCTCGAGTGGCTTGCGCTGATGAAAGAAGAACTCGGCGATTCCTGGCTAAAAGCAGAATTATTCCGCTTTGGCGCCAGCGGCATGCTGGCGGATATCGAGCGGCAACTGGAGCATCATGCCACGGGTCGTTATTCGGCGGATTATCGCCATCCGATTGCGTGAGCTTCGGAATCTTGATTTGGTGGCGAGAGATTGAGAAAAAGCAAATGAGCATCGCCGAAAGATTCATGACCATGGAGTATGGTCCTGCGCCAGAGGACCCACGCGAAGCTCTTGCGTGGCTGGACCGACATGACCGCAGCTTCGGACATTTCATCAACGGCACATGGCAGGCGCCCGGTGAAGGCACTTATTTCGACACCACAGATCCTTCCACTGGTGAAAAACTTGCGACGGTGGCACAAGGTTCGGCAGCGGACGTTGATAGCGCGGTGAAGGCCGCGCGCGCTGCTTTGCCGGCGTGGCAATCGCTCACTCCACATGCGCGTGCTCGATATCTTTATGCACTGGCCCGCCAGGTACAGAAACATTCTCGCTGGCTCGCAGTGCTCGAAACACTGGACAACGGCAAACCGATTCGCGAAAGCCGCGACATCGACATTCCTCTGGTCGCGCGTCATTTTTATCACCATGCGGGCTGGGCGCAATTGCTTGAACAGGAATTTCCGGGATACACCGCATGCGGCGTCGTGGGCCAAATCATCCCGTGGAATTTTCCATTACTCATGCTGGCATGGAAGATTGCGCCCGCGCTCGCCACCGGGAATACCGTCGTGCTGAAGCCCGCGGAGTTCACGCCATTGACGGCACTCGCTTTTGCGCATATCTGCCAGGAGGTCGGTCTGCCTCCGGGCGTCGTGAACATCATCACCGGAGACGGATTGACAGGCGAAGCCTTGGTGAAGCATCCCGATGTAGACAAGATTGCGTTCACGGGTTCTACAGAAGTAGGCCGCGCGATTCGCAGAGCCACGGCACAGGGCCACAAAAAACTTTCGCTCGAACTTGGCGGAAAGTCTCCTTTCGTCATTTTTGAGGATGCCGATCTGGACAGCGCCGTGGAAGGCCTTGTCGATGGCATCTGGTTCAATCAGGGACAGGTTTGCTGCGCGGGTTCACGGCTGCTGATGCAAGAGAGCATCGCGGAAAAGTTGATCGGCAAGATTCAGGACCGCATGAACACGCTGCGAATCGGTCCACCGCTCGATAAAGCAATCGACATTGGCGCCATCGTCGCGCGCGTGCAGCTCGAGCGCATTCAACGACTGGTCGATCAAGGTGTGGCAGAGGGCGCGACGTGCTGGCAACCGTCCATTCCTGTACCTTCGCGTGGCTTGTATTTTCCGCCGACATTGCTAAGCAATGTTCATCCGACTTCCATCGTGGCGCAGCAGGAGATTTTCGGACCAGTGCTTGCGGCGATGACCTTCCGCACTCCGCGCGAAGCTGTGGAACTTGCCAACAACACGGTGTATGGCTTGGCCGCCTGCGTGTGGAGCGAAAGCATCAATGTTTCACTGCACGTTGCGGCGCAGCTCAAAGCCGGCGTGGTTTGGGTTAACTGCACGAATCTCTTCGACGCTGCGTGCGGCTTCGGCGGCTATCGGGAAAGCGGCTTCGGACGCGAAGGCGGACGCGAAGGTCTGGTCGAATATCTGGAGCCCGCGTGGTTCAAGCAGGCGCCGCCTCTTCGCGCCAAACCGCTAGCCATCGATCAGCCGCCCGAGCAGCGGGTAAACTTCGCGGCTCCTCCGATCGACCGCACGGTGAAACTCTATATCGCCGGGAAGCAGGCGCGGCCGGACTCGGGTTACAGCATGGCGGTGCACGGTGCAGACGGGCGCTTGCTCGGGGAAGCGCCGCTTGGAAACCGCAAGGACATTCGCAACGCCGTCGAAGCGGCGCGCAAAGCAGAAGGCTGGGGCAAAGTAACCGCGCACAATCGCGCGCAGGTGCTCTACTACATTGCGGAGAATCTTTCCCAGCGTGGCGAAGAAATTGCCAGCCGCTTGTCCGATGTGGTTGGAAAGAAGCAAGCGGAGGCCGAAATCAGCCTCGGCATCGAGCGCATCTTTTCCTATGCCGCGTGGGCCGACAAGTACGACGGCGCGGTGCATAACCCGCCGTTCCGCAACGTCGCCTTGGCGATGAAGGAGCCGATTGGAACGGTAGGAGTGATCTGTCCCGCTGACGCACCCTTGCTTGGATTCCTTTCTCTCGTGATGCCGGCCATTGCGACAGGCAACACGATCATCGCCATCCCTTCGGAAAAATATCCGCTGATTACCGCCGATCTTTATCAGGTTTTCGAAACCAGCGATTTGCCGGATGGCGCGGTTAACATCGTCACTGGCCGCGCCGCGGAACTAATGAAGACGCTGGCGGAACACGATGACGTCGACGCCCTCTGGTGTTTCACGGATGAGGCCAGCGCCGCGGCGGTAAAAACTCTCTCGGTCGGGAATCTGAAGCAGGTTTTTACCAATGAAGGCCGCGCGATCGACTGGTTCGACGTGAAACAAGGCGAAGGACGCTGGTTCCTCGACCACACCGTCCAAGTGAAAAACATTTGGGTACCCTACGGAGAGTAGTCCTCAATTGAAGAAAAGCCAATCCGGCTATTTCAGTACCGACAAATTTATGTCCTGTAGTTTCGACAGGCTACTCCAATCTTACGGCATATAAGTGTGAGGTAAACTCCTGATGCAAGCCCGCAGAAACGAGTCGCAGCGATCAAGCTGAGGTGATTCGATGAATCTTTCATTCATTTATTGTCGATCGGTGACTGCGATCGGTGTCCTGGGACTTCTCTTGGGCTCGTTAAATTACGCGATCCCGGCTGAGGATACGACGTCAGCCTCACGGGGTTTGCGCGTAACGGTTAGTCCTACGACGGGAGACTATGCCATCGGACAAGCAGACAACGTTGGGGACGTATTGACCGCCAATGTCGCAGCTAAGGTAGATGGGCAGTGGCTTCACGCTCGCGATTATCCGCGACATTCAATCACAGAGTCCACCGCAAACGAGGATTTGGGAATGGCCCATGAATGGACCGTGAGGCACTCGGGACTAGAAGGCGCTCCCGAGCTGATTTGTACACTGCATTCTTATGCGGACAAACCATTCGGCGACATCCAAGTTCGCGTCGTCGATAGCGCTGGCCGGACAATCCATATCGAGGCCATTCGTCCAATCGAAGCGAGACAAGGCAAGATTCTCGATTTGGGCGGGCCGGCTGCTTTAGACCGGGTTCTCTCTGACAGCTTTAGCGAAGACCGCCCCGCCCTGAAAATACGTGACCTTGGAGATGGGGAAAGCGTTCATCGCGGAGTCGGCAGCCAGCTCTTGTACAATCGGGAAAGTCGCTTTAGTTTTTTTGTCGGGGCACTCACTTCCAATCACTTCCTGACCGTGTCCCGTGTTCACGTCGGCGGCTCATTGAACGCCCCGCAAATTCAAGCATTCGAGGTTGACTCCACTGGTACGACCGAATTGACTAAAGAGAACTCCCTGAAACAATCGCCGCCCGAAGATCAAATGGAACTGAGCCTTGTCATTCCGCCGGGTGGAGCTTTGGATTCCGAGAAACTCTTTTTCGGCGTTAGCGGCGACTACCACTCTCAATTGGAAGTGTATGGTTCACTGATCCGCGTGCTCCATCACGCACGGATTTCGTCTCCCTCTCCGATGGGCTGGTGGAGCTGGACGGCTTATTATTTCGGCCTCAACGAGGGAAGCGCACTTACCAACGCTCACTGGCTGGCTCAACATTTGAAGCCCGTGGGATTCCGGTTCTTCCACATTGATGAGGGGTATCAGTACGCCCGAGGCGAATACGCTACTCCAGATTCCGCACTTTTCCCGAATGGGATGGCTGCGATGGAACGAAAGATTCGCAGCGAAGGTTTGATTCCAGGCGTGTGGACTGCGCCGTTCGAGGTTGCCGACCGGTCTTGGGTCTACGAGAATCATCGCGACTGGCTCGTGCGCAATGCGAAAGGGGAGCCGATCCGCATCGGACAGGTTAGTGGCAAGGACCGGTTATTCGTGCTAGATACGACGAATCCCGGCGCCCAGGAATACTTGCGCAAGACTTACTCGACGCTGGCAAACGAATGGAGCATCGGATATATCAAATTGGATTTCATGGAAGATACAGCCGTCGAAGGTCGCTATTACCGGCCCAATACTACAGCACTCGAAGCTCAAAAAATCGGTTTACAAATCATTCGGCAAACCGTCGGAGAACATGTGCTTCTAGATAAAGACGGCAGCCCGATGCTCAATCCCGTCGGTATCGTTGACACCGGGCGCATTTCTCTTGACACCGGCCACACTTTCGAGGCAACGAGAGATGCCGCTCCGGGAATAGCGGCAAGATACTATATGAACCGAAATTTCTTTGTCAGCGATCCCGATGCTTTTTGCGTTTCCACGCAGATTGTGACGGATCAGCCCTGGCATGGCGGCAAAGTTCCCCTCACTCTTGACGAGGCCAAAGCGTCCATCGCTCTTTCCGCAGTTTCAGGCGGAATGTACGAAATCGGAGACGATCTCCCTACTCTCGGAGGAGATCCGCAACGCCTGGCGTTGGTTCAGAATCAAGACCTGATCGAGACGATTAAATTGGGCAGGGCCTCGAAACCGCTCGACCTCATGAGCTATTCGCCCGAGGATAGCCAGCCAAGCATTTTTTGGCTTGAGGAAGATCGTCGCCAGGGCATGCTGAGTATCTTCAACTGGACGGACCAACATCATTCGCGTTCTATCGAGTTCTCCAGGCTGGGCTTACCTGCTTCAGGTCAGTACACAGTCTCGGATGTGTTCGATGGCAAGGCCGTGGCAACGCCGAATCCGAACTCCGTCGTTGTGGACCTGCCTCCTCATTCAGCTCGCGCATTCAAGATCGTAAACACGGGTGCTCCCGCCCAGCCACCGATTATCAAAGTTGACCATATGCCAAGCGTTAAGACAGTAGCCGTCGCAACCTTTCGTGCTCAGCCGACGACTTCCAACGACGCTGTGGTTAGCTATAGTTGGAATTTTGGGGACGGTGTCACGCTAGAGGGCCCAGAAGTTTCTCATGCTTATACAAAACCGGGAACGTATCAAGTGGTGGTAACTGCAGCCGGTCTGGGAGGTCTTTCGACAGAAGAGCACTTCAGCCTCACGGTAGCCGGTTCAGTATCGACGAGGTTTGCCCCTGCAGAAAAGCAGCGCTATCACCAACCCAAGGGAGCGCGACCGTGATGTAAAGTTTTCCGCTCGCGCTGTTGGGGCTATGCCCCTGGTGGATGGTCGAGAATCGTCTCAGTCTTCGGATCCCAATAAATCTTCTTCCCGGACCAATAAGCGCGCGCGGCCATCATGCAGGCTACGGAGTGCGAAAACCCGTTGTGCACGGTGGCGTTCGGCTGCGTCCGGGTGCGCAAACAATCCAGCCAGTTGATCATGTGAGACGGATCTTCATCGCCTATTCCCATTGGGGGAAGCGTCGTATCGCCGGGTAGCAGGATGTCTTTGACGGCGCGCTGCTTGTCGACTTCGGTGTCATCTTCATGATTTCCCTTCTCTTCCACCATTTGCCAGCGCGGGCTGCCTTCTCCACCGTGATTGATCATTGTGGCTTTCTTTCCCATGATGCGCGTGAAACTGGGCGCATCATTGCCGAAGCTCGTGGCATAGCTCACTAGAAAACCTTTTGGATAGGTGAATAGGGCATGGAAGGTATCGGGATTCTCGCGGCCGTCATGCCAAGCGAAAATGCCGCCATTTGTCACGACCGACTGCGGAAAGCTCTCGTCCATGAAGTGGTGACAGAGGTCAATGCCATGGCTCATCCACTGGTCAGAGATGCCGCTGGAAAATTCCTTGTAGAGACGAAATTCAAAATAAAGCTGTGGATCAAACGGGCGGTGCGGCTTGTTCGCTAGCCAGGCAAGCCAGTCCGTATCCTGTTCGCGAATCATCTTCACTTCGGGACGACCGCGCCAGCGAGGCCCGTGGTAGTTCCATTCAATCTCGTATTTGGTGACTTCACCGAGAACACCGGAGCGCATCAGATCGCGCACGGCAATCTGATATGGTTCGCTGCGATGCTGGGTGCCAATCTGGACGATGAGATTCCGGGCACCGACTGCATCGCGCGCCGCTTTGACCTCTTCAAGAACATTGCCCATGGGCTTCTCGCAGTAGGCGTCCTTGCCCGCTTCGACTGTCATGTGCAGCAGCGGCGAGTGCGAGTGCTCGGGAGTGGAAATCATTACCGCGTCCACATCCTTTAGGGCCAGTAGCTCTTGCGGATGTTGAAGCGAGCGGGGCGTTTTACCGAAATACCTTTGGTTGGCGGCGACCGCTTGTTCGCGATTGTGGGCCCATAAGTCGCAGACCGCCGTCACCTCCACGTTTTTTTTGTCTTTGAGCAACGCGACTATGCCGTCGAGCTCCCTGCCACGATTGCCAATACCGATGTGCCCAAGTGAAATCCGGTCATTTGCTCCGGCAATACGCGCATATGACAACGCCGTGGTGCTCAATGTCGCGCTTCCGGCAGCCACAACCGCGCCCTTCTGCAAGAACTTCCTTCGGTTGATCTTGGTGTCTGGTCTGTCCATCCGTTTCTCCTCGGGATTTGAAGTTGTCGCCGAGTTCAGTCTCTTTCTAACTCGCGATTCTACCTCCATTTGCAATACCGACAGAATGTACTCAATTGATGTCAGATGGCGTATCGGAAATGACAACCGTACAGCAAAGAACCGCAAAGCAACTGCGCCCGCCAGTCGATGCCGTGAATGTCAAATCCATTGTTACAGTCACAGTCTGTGATATAAAACACTTTCCATGAAGCGGATACAAAGCACTTGTATGTCTGCGGCCACGGAGAGAATACCAGCATGATCGTTAGAGTTTTTGAAGATAAGCTTTCTCTCAGCAAGGCCGCTGCCGAGCAAGCGTCCGCCGCAGTGCGCCGTGCAATCCACGATCGCGGCTACGCCCGGATCATCGCCGCGACGGGAACATCCCAATTGGATTTTCTGGACGCGCTGACCAATGGGAAAAACATCGACTGGCAGCGAGTGGAGATGTTTCACCTCGATGAGTACGTTGGGCTTCCGATCACTCATCCCGCCAGCTTCCGCAAGTATCTTGTGGAACGTTTGATTCACAAGGTGGGGATTGCGAAGTATCACCTGCTTGACGGCAATGATGATCCTACTGAAGTTGTCCGCCGCGTTGGCGAGGCTCTGCGATCAGCGCCCGTGGACGTTGCCTTCGTCGGCATCGGAGAGAACGGGCATCTGGCGTTTAACGATCCTCCGGCGAATTTCCAGACAGAAGAGCCGTACCTCATCGTCCAACTCGATGACGCTTGCCTGCGCCAGCAAGTCGGAGAGGGCTGGTTTGCAAGTATTTCGGAAGTCCCTCGGCAAGCCATCTCCATGTCGGTAAGACAGATCCTGAAAGCAAAGGAGATTATTTGCGTCGTTCCTGACGCGCGCAAAGCTCCAGCGGTCAAGTTGTGTTTCGATGGAGAAGTCAGTCCGATGGCGCCGGCTTCCATTCTGCGGACACATTCGGCGGCCACGGTTTATCTAGACCGGGGATCCGCCAGTTTGCTTAGTCCCGGGGCGCTCATTGCGCTTGCTGCGCCCGCTTGATGCGTGACCGCATGACTTCCCTTGCCGCGTTACTCATATCAGCTTGCGCAGGACTTCTGCGGTGATGGCAGGACAAGTGAATTCCGCCCAGCCTAGCATCATTCCCTCCTTACGCTGGTGGATTGGCGGAATTCTCTTCGCCTCGACCGTAATTAATTACATCGACCGGCAGACACTCTCCATCCTTGCGCCCTTTTTGAAGCAGGACTATCACTGGACCAATGTGGACTACGCCAACATCGCTATCGCCTTTCGCATTGCCTATTCCCTCGGACAAACGGTGTGCGGCCGACTAATGGATCGCGTCGGCACGCGGCGGGGACTGACCATCAGCGTGACTTGGTATTCAATCGTCTCCCTTATGACTTCGCTCGCGAATGGCCTTTCGAGCTTTGCCGTGTTCCGTTTTCTGCTCGGTGCGGGCGAGTCCGCCAACTGGCCCGGCGCGAGCAAGGCTGTTTCGGAATGGTTTCCTAAACGCGAGCGCGGACTAGCGGCGGCGTTCTACGACAGTGGCTCGTCTGTCGGGGGCGCGGTTGCGCCTTTCCTGATTTTGCCGGTGTACTTTCGCTGGGGATGGCGCGTCGCGTTTGTCATCCCGGGTTTGCTCGGGTTCTTGTGGCTGATCGCTTGGCGTCGGCTGTATCACCTTCCTCAAGATCACCCGCGCATTAGCGATGCCGAGCGAAGCATGATTCTTGCGGAAACCCTGGAGGCACAAACGGCGGGAAAGCCGCGGTTGCGTTGGCGCGACCTTTTAAAGCTACCGCAGACTTGGGGAACGATCATTTCAAAGGCTCTTACCGATCCCGTTTGGTTTTTCGTCACGGATTGGTTTCCCATTTATCTGGTCGCAAAGGGCATATCCCTCAAAAGCGGCCTTCTGGCTGTGTGGGTTCCCTTTCTCGCTGCGGACTTGGGCAATTTTTTTGGCGGTGGCGTTTCTGGCTATTTGATTCGACGCGGCTGGTCGCTTGGCGCCGCGCGTAAAGCGCTGGTTGTCTTTGGCGGCGTCGGCGTGTTGCTTCTCATCCCGACAATTTTCACCGTAAATCTGTACCTGATTGCGATGCTTTTCGCGCTCGCCACGTTTTCCTATGCATCCTTTTCGACAATTGCAAACGTGCTGCCTACGGACCTCTATGCCAGCGATTCCGTTGCTACGGTGAGCGGCCTGAGCGGAACCGGCGCAGGAATCGGCACCATCATCGCGTTCGAGTTAATCGGGCACTTTTCCGATGCGCACCAGGCATCGGGCACTCATACTTTCGACCCGATCGTGATTGTCGCCGGACTAATACCGTTCATTGGGATGATCCTGGTGTTGCTGCTCGTGCGTAATACCCGTGCGACCGATCAGGGATTGGTGCGACGCATATGAACCGCCTGGCTCAAGTCTCTACGCCTTCGCGTAGCGCTGCAAAAACTCTGCGCGGTGCTCGCGATCGCGAAAAGCTTCCGTGCCGCCGGCGCGAGTCGTGGAGAGGCCGGCACTCACGCTGCCGAATTCAATGCAATCTTGAAGGCCTGCTCTGCGAATGAATTTGTGCAGGAAGCCTGCGTTAAAACTGTCTCCTGCCCCAACAGCATCGACGGGCTGAACGGGGAGTGAAGCAGCGCGAAAGCGCTCTTTCCCGCGTTTGGCGAGCACGCCTTGCGCACCGCACTTGATGACAATGACGGGAACGAGATGCGACAAGATATCGAGCGCAGTATTAACGTCTCCTGTGCCTGCGACTTTACAAGCTTCGTGTTCGTTCGGCAGAAAAACATCGACGCTCTTGAGCACGGCCTTGACGTCATCGGCCCAAAGATTATCCGGGTCATCGTTGGTATCGAGTGACGTGGTAAGGCCAGCCTGCTTCATTTGAAAAAACAGTTCAGGCAGTTTGGGACGGAGCCTGCGTAACAGAAAAAAGGAGGAAAGGTGAAAGTGCGCCGCGTCCCTAAGATAGTCCAGGTCAAGATGCGTTTGGTCCAAATCAAAAGTCGTGCCCGGATAAGTCAGAATACGCCGCTTCTCGGCGAGAGGAAGGATCACAGTTACGCCGGTAGTCTTGCTCGGAAGGCGTTTCACGCCCGAAACGTCAACTCCGCCCTCCGACAAACGCTCCACACAGAACTTCCCGAGCGGATCGCCTCCGATACAAGAGGTGAACCCAACACGGCTACCGAGAAGAGAAATATTGTGGGCGAAAATTGCAGAGGAGCTGCCGAGCGTCAGCGCAAAATCACTGGCCAAGTGCTCTCTCTCGGGTTCAAGCCCTGGGGGAAGACCATAGAGGATCAAATCGCAGTTCAGTTCACCAAGAACGCTGATATCAAAACGCTTCACCGACCAGTCTCCTTAGACTTGCAACCGTTCCATGTGAACGCTTTGCTCAAAGCGCGAAACATCCTCCCGCACGATGCGGCCGGGGAGTGCGGCCAGGCAGTTCGACGATCCGCAAGCCACGGCGAGCGCCAAGCTGCGCTCAAATGGGAGATCATTTGCAGCAGCAAATGCTAATCCCGCCAGCGCGGAATCACCACACCCAACTGTGGACTTTCCCTGCACAGGAGTGGTCCAGGCGTGAATTGCCAACTGATCTTGTTTCCGCATACCGACGATGCCGTGATCGCCGAGGCTGACAGCGGCGGAGTTCGCGCCTAGGTCGAGCAGCCTGCGCACGGCTTGCGCCGCGGAAATAGGATCCCGTATGGCAACCTCAGTGACAAACTCCGCTTCCTCCCGATTTATCTTGACCAGGTCTGGTCCGGCGGCCAACGCTTTGGAGAGTGGCAAGCCACTGGAATCGACAAATGCGAGGCAGTTCGCAGATCGGGCCAAGCTAACGAGTGCCGGGTAAGCCTCGGTTGGAACGCCGGGAGGCAAACTTCCAGAGATCACCGCGATTTTCTTGTTGACTGCAATTTGAAAGGCGCTGGCACAAACTTGCTGAAATTCTGACCATTCGGATTGAGTAATCGTTCCTCCCGGCTCAAGAACCTCTGTGACTTCTCCACCGCTGTCCAAGATTTCCAGGTTGACGCGCGATGCATCGCAAGTGGACACCGGCATAGTTGCTATCTCCAAGAGCCCCAGCCCAGCAAGCAACTCGCTGCCCGTGGCGCCGCCGGAGAAACCAATCCAGGTCGGAGTCGCGCCCAAGCCCTTGAGCGCCATAGCGACGTGAGCAGATTTTCCTCCGGGCATTCGAAGGACTTCTGAGACGCGATTGACTCGACCAGGAACAAATCTGTTCACTATAAGTCGCGTGTCGATCGCGGGATTCAAGCTCACGCAAAACAATGCGACTGCGCGTTCATTGGGTTGGGCAGCTGGATTATTCATCTGCGGGATAATTTTTCCACCAAGACGTGGCAGCCTTGAGGCTATCGTTGATGCTTCGTATGTTTTCCACGCCCTGCGTTTCAAGCCATTCCTGAAGCGCATTCGCTCCACCACGGACAAACACGCTTACACCATCCTTCCACGTTGCGCGTCCGCAGAGCACCCCGCAAAAATGGACGCCTGCTTCCGAAGCCAGTGCGAGGGCCTCATTGAACGCGCGATTGCTAACTCCAGCAGAGAGAAACAGAAACGGTTTGTCAGTCGCCGCCGCGGTATTTCGAAAAAGCTCTAGAGCTTCGGCTTGTGTATGCACGAACACACCCGAAGAATCCGAAGAACCTTCGACATAGGCCATAGTTACAGGGACACCAACTTTCAAAACATCCACGCAATACTGAGGCTTTGAGAATTCTTGCATTGCACTGACGAGAATAGCCGGCTTGCAGCGCGCGAATTGAGGACTTTTTTCGTCCAGTGCATCCTGGTATGGAACAATTTCCAGGAAGAAGGGCACGTCACAGCCGGCGCATTCCGAGCCGACACGTTCGACCCAAACATGTTTGCGTTCCTGTATTTCACGTGGGTCGGACAAGGCATAGTACAAAAGAACCTTTACGCACTGCGCGCCCGCATCGACCAATCTACGCACGGACCAGTTCTCAAGAAGCCGAGGAAGGCGGGAAGGAACGGCAGGATCATAGCCACTAACTTCATAGGCCATCAGCAAGCCGGCGGACGGAGCGCGCTGGCTGGCAGCATGCAAGCCGTACTCCGGTTCGAGTAGCACCGCGCTCGCATGCGGGGAGAGCACGCGAACGACAATGGATTTGAATTCCTCAAGCTGGTCCCGTGGAACCGAACTCTTTTCAATCTTCAATTCGGCGGAGAAAAGACGGCGCAACGCGTCGCGTTGGTCAATTGCAAGAGCGCCAATGACGCCGCGAGAATCCGAGACACCTTCGAGCCTTTTTCGCTTGCCGGGCGACAACCTCACTCCAATCCTCCGCTCCAAGGCTATTACGATCGCACATGCCGAATGCGCAAGGCGATATCCTCTACGGCTCTATTTCACTACTTCGACACGCCAAGGTGCCAAGAATCTGCACGGCAAGCATGGTCTCAGATAAAAAAGGGGCGAAGCCTGCGGCCGCCCCTCTTTCCGCTGTCAATTATTTGCACTCGCGAGTTAGAACGTGATCCGCAGCCTCAACCGCACGGTACGCCTGCTGTCCACGCCTTCCTGCGAGAAAGTCTGGCGCGGATTTGCGAAATCCGGATTAGGAACAACCGGATCGACAGTTGAGGGTCGCAGCTTGTATGTGGCCGGATCTACCTCGACGCTGAAGCTGCCGAGGTTGGAGAAGGTGTCTCCGCCATCGTGATTCGGCGCTCGCAGTGGGTGATTGAAAACATTGTTAAAGTCTGCCCCAAGGGTGGCGTTGACTCGCTCGCCGAATCTAAAGTCCTTGTGCAGACCAAAATTCACTCCCCAGGCGCCGGGCCCCCACAACAAGTTCCGCTTGGCGACCTGGGGATTATCAAATACGTCGGCGCCCATCTGGGGAAGTCCAAATGCTGCAGGATCGTAGAGCTGGTCTCCAACATGGCGCTTGTAGTTCCCCACGACCAAGGGCCTGTAGCCTCCCTCAAAGTCCCCGACAGCATCCACCGAGCTTGTGGCGATATTTCCCGGACCAATGTAATGGTCACTGTTGAAACAATTATCGCAAGTCCAATACGGCGTGAATCCGGTGCCGCTCTTGGCAAACACCTGAAAAGTTGTCTGCCAGCCCCCGATCACAGTGTCGGCCCCCCTTGAAAGAGAGCTGCCGACCTTTCTGCCCCGCCCCACTGGCAAGTCATATACTCCGTAGAGAACGAACCGATGGCGAGATACCCACCCATCTTGGCCGTAATCCTGTTCAGGATTGAACGGATTGTAAGCCACACCGCCAAGGCTGGATTCGCCGACATCCAAGCCCGTAGATTTCTGGTCCAGATAAGTGTAAGACGCATTAAACATCAATCCGCTGCCGTAGCGACGCGCGAGCTGCGTCTGGAAGGCGTTCGCTTGGCTACGGCCAAAGTTTCCAAAACTTAGCAAGAAGTCTCCCAGCGCGGGATAGGGAAGCGCTGCAGTTTGCGCGGGCGTCGGTTCGCAGTCTCCAGCGTCAGTATCGCAGGGGGTGACTCCGTCGCCTGTGGTGGTGTTCCAACCAACATCACTGGGTCTGAGTTCGTTCAGGTCTGTGCCCGCAATCAGCCCATGCGCAGTGGTGCCGAGGTAAGAAAAACGTACGGAAGTTTTTAGCCCGAGTTCACGTTCGAAGGTCGCGTTGTACTGTTGAATGAGAGGTTGGTGAAGTCCAACGGGCACCGCATTGAATGAGAGAAGGCCAGCCAGGTTATTAACGTCGCCTCCGGTCAGGGGCGTCGGCCAAGGCTGGAGCTGCTGCGGGTTTATGCCCAGATTCGACTTAGTAAGTGCCTGATTGAAGGCGTTGGTTGAAAGCGGGTCCCGAATCCCCTGGGCAGCCGCAGTTGGGAAGTAGATCCCGTATCCGCCGCGCACCGCGGACTTCTCCCCCAGGCCTAGGGCGACGCCGATGCGGGGCGCAACATTATTCTTGTCGGTCCGTACCAAACCTCGACCGATGCCAAGCCCTGATTGGGCCGCAGTGACCACTGGCAACGTCGTAGCTATCCGGGGATCCAGGAATTGAGTAGTCTTGCCGGACGCAATAATAAAACGTCCAGTGTTGTTGCCGAACGTCGGATCAAAATTTAGCATGATGTCGTTCTTGTCAACGAATGGCGAAACCAGCTCATAGCGCACGCCGAGATTGACAGTCAACCTAGGGGTAACCTTCCAATCGTCCTGGAAGAAGTAACCTTGCTCCCAGTTGTGTACGTCCATGGGGGGCCGGGGCTGCGCGATGTAAGTGACTCTAGTAGGCGCCAGCCCGAGTAGAAAGTGTGCGAACGGGTTGGTTACTGCTCCACTGACGGTATAGGTCATCGTTCCGCGCGGATTCCCGCGGGCAGTCGCGAAGCCATCCTGCCCCACATTGCGCACAAAATCCGCGCCCATTTTCAGGTTGTGTTTTTTGATCACCCAGGTAAGCGTGTCTCCAAAAGTCGCCAGATACTGGCTTAACACTCGCTCAGTAGTGCGATTGCCGCTTCGATCAAAGCTGGTATAAGTAGAGCCGAAGTTGATTACAGGGTGTCCGTGCGTGCTTAGCTGTGCCTGACCTACGACTGCCCCATACGCATCTATGGCATTTGAATCAAACCCGATGCTAGAAAGGAATCCCGCCAGAGTGGTGTTGCTGTGTCGAAAGCTGTATTCCCGATTGAATCCGCCGCGCACCTCATTAATCAGATTGTTGTGAATCGTGCGCACGTAGGAGCCCGAAAGTGTATTATTTCGGCGGTCGTTCTGAACCAGGCCGAGTCCTGTGAAGGGGTTCCTGACCGGTGACGTGGCGCCGACGAAACCGGAGACGTTGTAAACTCCATAAACGTGATCTTTGTCTGTGAAATCGTGATCCACCCGGAGTGTTCCCAGATCACGAGTTGAGCTGCCCGGAAGCAGCGTCTGAAATAGGTTCGCAATCCGACCGTTCGCTAAATTGATCGGCACCAATGGGCTTATCTTGGGAAAGTAAGTACTAATGAGCTGTTGCACATTGGCGTCCAACAGGCGCGAAGGTATGGTCACAAACTTCTGCCCCAAGCCCAGATAGGTGTCTGCCAATACTTCAGCCGGCGTCAGAGTTACACCGGCAGGCACATCCGGCAGGAGCTTGGCGGGATTGGCTGCGGCAGGATTTATGGCCGGCGAGAAGTCGCCGACCCAGAATGCTGGATGCGGCAACCTTTGGTCCGAAATGGGTACCGAGGCCCTCGAGTAGTTCCGTTCATAGGCCACAAAGAACCAGGTCTTCTTGATGCCTAGAATCGGTCCTCCCAAGGATCCACCAATATCGTTGAGATTGAAATACGGAGTGGGATATTTGCTGACGCCCGGGGTCGGCACAAAATCCGCAATGCCCTGTTTGTCTTGTATCTGCCAGGCCGCCAGGGCCGAGTTCTTGTTGTTGTAAAAAGCCGAACCGTGAAACTGCGATTCGCCTCGCTTAGTGGTGATGCGAATATTTCCAATCCCCGCGTATTCAGAGCTGAAATCAGTGGAGAGAACATTGAGCTCGCCGACGGCCTCCAGCGAAGGCTCACTCGTGGTGGGCGAACCGAAAATCGTGTTGGTGGAGCGCTGGCCGTCGATTGTAAAATTGGCCCCGTAACTCTGGAAACCCAGGAACTTGAACTCGCCATCGCTAACGCCCTGCGTGATGTTAGGGTTCAAGTAAAGGAATGAGTACACATCGCGACTGTCGCGCGGAAGCTCAACAATTTCTTGGTTAGAAATCGTTGTGCTGATGGTTTGGTTCTCGGTGTTGATGGCTGGCGCCTCCATCGATACGACCACGATTTCCTGTGCCGCAGACACCTTTAGTACGGCATCGATGCTCGCCGTGTCACTGCCGTTCAGGACGATGTCCGTGGTTTCTCTCTTGTTCATTCCAGGGGCTGTGATTGTCACTCTATACGTGCCGGGTTTCAGCCCGAACATTTCGTAATTGCCCTGAGCATTCGTTTTTGTTTCCCGTGCGGTGTTGGTAAGGGCGTCGGTAATCGTCCCCGATGCGCTTGGAATGACAGCCCCCGTGGAGTCTGTCACCGTTCCTCGAATCGTGCCCAGATCCGTTCCCTGGCCGAATACTGCTGCGGACACACAGAATAGAAGTGCCAAGCAAATAACACAGGCAAACGTGACTCTGTACTTCAAGGCGAACCTCCCCCCAAAATAATCTAGAGGAACGATGTACCATAGTAGAAAAGCAAACGCAACAAACAAAGCATGAACGACACAAAGAGAAAGAATACGAAAGCATTCGCCTGCGCTATGCTTTCGTCATTTGACCCTAATTGAAGTGACGCCCTATACTCTCCCATACGGAAACGGTGCATGACCCCCAAACCTCGTCTGCTAACAGAACAGCGGCGCCGGAGTGTGCTGGACCTCGTCGACCAAGAGGGCC
>MNDE01000171.1 GCA_001914785.1 Acidobacteria bacterium 13_2_20CM_57_17
CAAGAACGGCCTCACCTTTGCAAAAATGAAGTACATTTCGCCGCAAAATGACACTTGAAAGAACAGCTTTTCGCTCAGCACACCATTCAGGACAAAGGACACGGCGATTCCCCAGTACCCGCCCACTTGCCTCAGCCAGTTATTCTCTTCCGTCCCCATGGCCGTCGCCACTTTCACGAAGTCGTCTGCGCATTTGGGCCAGAACGTGGTCAGCCACCATTGCCGTGCCTTGCGCATTTCCACCTCGCGCCGCAGGTCGTAGAGTTCCAGTATCAGCCTCGCATCATCAATCGTCGGTTTTCTCGGCATTTTTCCCCCGCAGGAATACTTGCTTTGTGATTCTACCTTCTGTGCAGGCCCTTTCGTTCCCACTTTTTTGGTCGGCCGGGCCGCCTCCCTCGCGTCTCCCGAAGTGTCCGGCAACGCGACACTTTCATCCCGCCAGCGGACGCCCCCCAAGCAGGCCAACCCTCAGTCCGTCGCAAGAAGTCTTTTTGAATCTATAGTTTCCATACTTCCTTCACACGGCATGAAGATTGCCCCATTCTTCAACGGGAAACTGCGTCCCCGGCATCCAACTAAAGCTCACCTCGGAGGCTTCCGTGAAAAAGATTGATCGCATGCGTGAACGGGTCAGCATCCTCCCCACTTCCACTTACCTTTCCAAAATGCACGACGCCGGATGGACCCTGATCGCCCTGGAATGGGAGCGCGAAGTGGAATCCTCGTCGGCCCCCGAGCCAGAACAGCTTCCCGCCGCCTCCGAGGAGATTCCCTTTGGCCTGCGCATTGGCTCCGATTGCCGTCACTTGGAAGACGACCCGCTCGAGATGCAGACACTCCGCTTCGTCGCCGAAATGATCGTCCAGGACATTTCCTTCAACAGCATGGCCGACGCGCTTAACGTCCGCGAATATCGCACCCGCGACGGCCGCCCCTGGAACGCAGCCGCAGTCTTTAAGCTCACTCCTCGCCTCATCGAAGTCGCCCCGCGCATCCTTTCCGGCGCCGAATGGGAATCGCGTAAAAAGCAGCTCACCCGCGTCACCTGGAACTCTTAGCTTCCCCTCCGCTCACAGGGTCGCGGCCGAACTGAGTTGGCCACGCCGCATTTCTCGGTATTTTTCGTGCCCGCAAAGTTTGACAGGTGCTTGACGCTGCAAAGCGACCAACGCACGTCACGCGGGTAGTGCGCTCTTGCGCGCCAATGCCGGGCTGAACTTCTCTTCCCAGCGAATTCGTCCCGTCATTTGCATCACCACGAACAGAGTGAGGATCGAGCCAATCGTCACCGTCAATCCCGTGAACCCTTCAAAGAAAAACGCATACGAGAACAGCACCAGGTAGATCAATTGCGTCAGTCCAGCTTCCACCAGGGCAAATCGCGGGTCCACTACCAGGCGCAAATAGCTGATCACTAGCACCACGGAAACGATCGACGAAATCAGGAACGCCGCATGGATCGAAATATGGTCCGCCAGGTACGCCAGCAGCAGGTGAAACGCAAAGAACGCGCACGCCAGGAAAAAGTAATTCATCGGATGCAGATCGTTGCCGCGCAGCGTGGACAGAATGAACACCAAAAAGAAAAAGAAGAACAGCGACACAGGAGCGAAATAGCTGATTCGCCCCGCCAGCGGCCCGGGTTGCAGCTTCTGTGGCATTTTCAACGCGATGTCGAATCCAGACACCAGATTCTGGTAATTCCACTCCAACTCCCAGCCGTTGGCTGTCTGCCGTTTTTCCGTCGGCGATAGCGAATTGTCCGGGAAATCGAAACCCGAAAAATCCGTTTTCACCAGCAGATGGAAGTCGCGCGCTTGCGAGATTTCCTTTCCGCTTCCGTCCGCATTGTCACGCGCCGTTGAACCATCTGCATTCGCGCGTGAAAACGAATATCGCCAACTATCCAGCCCTTGCGAGCGATACGCCGCATGCAGCACGGACTTCGCGCTCGCCGCCAGGCGGGTCCGCGCCACCGCCTGCGATCCGCTGAACGTCACGGCCAGCGGCTTGTCGTCCAGAAGCAGTTGCACGTTGTCGTACACCGCCTGTTGCGCGGGAAATGGCAGTTGAATCACAAACTCTTCTTCCCGCGGCGTGGGATTCTGGAATGTGTACGCTCCGTCGAAATCCACCGTGTAGGTGCTGAACCACAGCAGCCCTTTTTGCCGGTAATCGATGTGCAATGCCGCCGCAACCCGGCTCGCGTCAATCTTCACCGGCTCCGAAATGAGTCTGCCGCTTACCGTGCGCGTAGTTTTCTTTCCCTTCTCTTCCACCTCGACGGTTTTTTCTTCTTTCCATTCCCGCGCAATCGCCGGTGGCGCCTGCGCTTGCGGCGCTCCCCACGTGGAAGCTACGCGCCCGGATAGTCCGGACTCCGCGTTGTACGTCCTGTAGAAAATGGTGGACCCTAGAATGGCCCACGCAACCGCCGTACATCCAAAAATGAAAGCAATCGCCGCAATCCGCTTGAACATGGTGGTTTGTGTCCCGTCTCTCTCCGCCGCTTCGTCAGCCTACTTCGCGTAGTTGGCATTGTCAAGTACTTTGTGGTGAAAAGTGTTGAAGATGCATAGATCTACCCTGTCTGTCCAGGGGCCGACCTCAGTCCGCCCCCTTCCCTACGTAGGGCCGTCCCTTTAGGGCGGCATCTCTCTTTTCCCGTTGTCGTGGGCGCACCCTCGCTTAGCTGGTATTCGGCGGTGATTGGAAGTCCCCGCACGATAAGCCACAACTCCCAGACAGCGACGCTTAGACAGTTCCCTGTGGGACGAAAATATCTAGATGCCAACGCTCTACACTCAAGCATAATCATCGCGATGGATCAGCAGACGGATACACAAACCCAGGGTTCTGGAAAGCCGGTCCAGAACTTTGCGTTCTATTGTGAGGGGGACATTGAGCCAAGGCTCAATAAAAAGATTAACGCTCTGATCGATTCCACGCAGGATCATATAGTGTATCTGGACGAAGACTTTTACGTTGAATGGGCGTACATCCGGTTCCAGGGGAAGTCACCGGATGGTTTTGACAGCATAGCTAACCAAATAGGTCATTTAGAAACACTTTCAATCACTCAACTATCTAAGACCCAACGTGAGCCTTTCGTCCGCCTACTAGGTGAGGCAATGGCCCGGATTCTTGGCGGTGGCGAAGAGAAGGAAGCAGAGGAGGCGCTCGACAAAGCCCACTCATATCTGGACGCACGAGGGGGCGAAAACGCCAGACGTTGGTACTTGGAAGGGGTATTGTTCGTTTCCTTGGCAGCTCTGGCCGCAGCGGCAATTCTCTTTTTGGTGCGAAACACGACGGCAAACGCTACCTGGCTGAACTCGCTTGAGATAATGATCGGCACAATGATGGGGAGCGTCGGAGCCTTACTCTCAATCACAAGTAGGAGCGAGATGATTCACTTGGAAGCCGTTGCTGGTCCAGAGATACATAGATTCGAAGGCGCAATTCGAGTATTGGTGGGCATGGTCGGTGGCTTTGTCGTGGCCGTCGCCATCAAGGCTGACTTGCTACTCGGCGTATTTCATTCTTTAACGCACCCGTTTCTCGGCCTGATAGCAGCATGCATCGTTGCTGGATCAAGCGAACGACTAGTCCCAGGGTTAATAAGAAACATGGGAAAGTCTCTCACTATGAGACAGAAGCGATAGGCAGGATGCCGCACCGCCGGGTCTGCAGTGTGCGGATTCTTGCATCTTGGTTCGCCATCTTCCGAGGAGCCCCATGCAGTCGCTGCGCCTGAACCCCATCCTCAACACGGACTCCTACAAGCTCACGCACTGGTGGCAATATCCTCCGGACACGCGCCACATCTACTCCTACCTCGAATCGCGCGGCGGCATGTTTGAAGAGACCATGCTCGCCATGCTGCAATACATCATCAAATCCAATTTCGCCGGCCAGGTCTTCACGTTCGACGACGTCGAAGAAGCCCGCCGCATCGCTCGCGCGCACTTCTCCGGCCACCCGAAAACTTTTAACTACGAGGGCTTCAAATCTCTCTATGCCAAGCACGGCGGTCGCCTGCCGCTGCGCATCCGCGCGGTCAAGGAAGGCACGGTCGTCAAGACGCACAACGCCCTCATCACTATCGAAAACACCGATCCGGAATTCTACTGGCTCACCAACTGGGCGGAAACGCTGCTCGTCCAGGTCTGGTACCCCATCACCGTCGCCACTCTTTCTCGCGCCATCAAGCAAATCATCGGCAAGGCCCTTGTGCGCACCGGCGATCCTTCGCTTCTTCCCTTCAAGCTGCACGACTTCGGATTCCGCGGCGTCTCTTCCAAGGAATCCGCCGCCATCGGTGGCGCCGCGCACCTGCTGAATTTTCTCGGCACGGACACTCTCGCGGCCATTCAGCTTCTCAATCAGTATTATTCCGCCGATCTCACCGCGCGGAATCCTCTCGACTGCGCCGCTTACAGCATCCCAGCATCCGAGCATTCCACCATCACCGCGTGGGGCGAAGCCCACGAACTCGACGCCTACGCCAACATCCTCGCAAATTGCCCGGAAGGAATCGTCGCCTGCGTCAGCGATTCCTACGATGTCTACAACGCCGTCCGCAATCTGTGGGGCGGCGCGCTCCGCGACAAAGTTCTCCAAAGAAAGGGCGTGCTCGTGATTCGCCCGGATTCCGGCGACGCTGTCAGCGTTCTCGAGGAACTCTTCAAAATCGTCAGCGAGAAATTCGGCTACGAAGTAAATCGCAAAGGCTGGAAGACGACTGTTCCGTGCGTGCGCTTCATCCAGGGCGATGGCGTGAATTTCTACACCATCCAGAACATCACCGCGCAGCTCACCCGCAAAGGCTGGTCGCAGGATATCTGGAGCTACGGCATGGGCGGCGCGCTGCTGCAGCAAATCAACCGCGACACGCTGAAGTTCGCATTGAAATGTTCCGCCATCGACCGCAACGGCCAATGGCACAACGTTTACAAGAATCCGAAAACGGATCCGTCAAAGGCCAGCAAGGGCGGCCGCTTCAACCTCATTCAAAACTGCAAGGAGTTCGCCACCGTTGAAATCGTCGAAGGCGCTCCTATTCCATCCAACAACGCTCTTGAAACAATTCTCGAAGACGGCAGGCTGTTGCGCGACCAGACTCTCGCCGAAGTTCGCGCCATCGCCTCTTCCTACGACGCCTACAATGATTCTCCGTGATGCATTTTCCGAAAGCGTAGCGGCGGGCTTGACCCTGGCGGCATTTTGGCGTGGGCATGTCTCTGGACAAATTCATTCACGCGCCGCGCAATTTGAAGCGTTGGATTTTTCCCGTTACGGTTTTCGGCAGCTCCGCGCAGAATCGCACTTCTCTCGGAACTTTGTACGATACGAGCCGCGCTTTGACGTGCTCGCAAATTTCCGCCGCCAGCTTTTCCGATCCTTGCGCATTCCCACGCAATACCACGTGGGCGACGGAATACGAGAGTCCGCGCTCATCGGTCGCGCCAACCACCGCGGCCTCGGCAATATAGGGATGCCCCAGCAGCGCGTTCTCCACTTCCATCGGAGAAACCCACATTCCCGCGACTTTCAGCATGTCGTCCGCGCGCCCGCAATAATGGTAGTAGCCCTCGGAATCGCAAAAGAATTTATCGCCGGTCGCCACCCAATCACCGCGTTTCGTGCGCGCCGTCAGTTCGGGAATGCGCCAGTATTCCGAGAACGCGCTCGCGCCGCGCACCCACAAAGTGCCGATTTCGCCGTCACGCACCGGTTCTCCCGCGTCGTCCACGATTTTGACTTCGTACTCAGGCACGGGGAAACCGCAACTGCCTGGCTTGCATTTTCCCGGAACACTGGAAATAAAAATATGCAGCATTTCCGTGGAGCCGATGCCGTCGAGAATTTCAATTCCGAATCGCCGCTTCCAAGCGTTGAAAATTTCAGCCGGCAGCGTCTCGCCGGCAGAAACACACTTGCGCACCGAAGAAAAATTGACGCCATGATCGGATCGCTCCGCTTCCCGCAACACTGCGGCATAAAAAGTTGGCACCGCGAAAAAAATGGTCGGCCGGTGACGCGCCACCAGGTCAATCACATGCGGCACGCTGGTGCGCTCCGGATTCAGCATCATCCGGGCGCCGGCGGAAAGCGGGAAATACATTCCGTTTCCCAGGCCGTACGCGAAAAACAACTTGGAAACGGAAAATGTCAGATCGTCCGCGCAAAGGCCAAGAACGTTTTGTGCATAATTCGCGCTGGCGACCAGCGAATCCGCATGACGGTGCACCGCCGCTTTGGGCGCGCCGCCGCTGCCAGAGGTGTAGAGCATGAATGCCGGATCGCCCGGCGAAGTGTCCGCGGCGGCGAGTTGCTCGCTGGCCGGTCCTATCCAATCCTTCCACTTGGCGCAAGACACGCCGTGCAAATCGATTCTTTTCTCGCCCACGACGACAATCGGAATTTGCGGGCGCACGCTTGAAGCCGGCAAAAATTCCGCGAGCGACTCGGCATGGACAATCGCCGCCTGCGGCTCGCTATTTTCGAGGTAATGAATGTAATCGGAGGATCTCGCGAAAGGATTCACGGGCACGGCCAGGGCGCCAATCTTTGCGGCGCCAAAAAATGCGGCTATAAATTCCGCTGAATCCGGCTGCGCGATCAGGACGCGGTCGCCGCGAGAAACGCCTTGCGCACGCAGCGCGTTCCCCGCACGATTCGCGAGCGCGGCGAGTTCGCCGTAACTTACCTCGCGCGGCTCGCCAACGATGGCGGCGCGTTCGGAGTGCAGCGCAGCCGGGGCATCCAAAAAATGAGACGCCAAATTGAAGTGTTCAGGCAGTTTCCCATGCATCGAAGTTTTGGAAGGAGCCACGCCGGGCCTTCAGTCCACACCGATATCTTCATTCCAAATTTCTGGGTGGTCAGCGATGTACTTCGCCAGCATCTGGATGCATTCGCTCGAACGGGCGTCGAAGACTTCGGTGCCGTTTTCGCGGAGCCAGTCAATGCCGCCGCGAAAATTCACGGATTCGCCGACGACTACCGTGCCGATGCCGAACTGGCGTATCAGGCCGCTGCAATACCAGCAAGGTGCCAGCGTGGTTGCCATGATTTTGTCGCGGTAACTTCGCTGCCGGCCCGCTTTGCGAAAAGCATCCGTCTCGCCATGCGCGGAAGGATCGCCTTCCTGGACTCTGCGGTTGTGGCCGCGTCCTAAGAGCTTTCCGTCGCGATCGAATAGCGCCGCGCCGATGGGAATTCCTCCTTCTTTGAGGCCGAGACGTGCCTCTTCGATGGCTGTCTTCAGCATGGCGAGATATTTATCGCGATTCTTTTCTTTCTCCCTTGCCATTTTCTCCGGCTCCAGGCTTCTTTGGTCCCTCAAATTACTTGGCGACGCTTGCCACGGGAAACAGCCAGCCCAGGACAAGGTGCGTCGGCCAGTACAGCAGCGCAACTATTCCAACAAAGATTACTACGAGGTGCGCAGGAGCAGGTCCCCAGGAGCGATGAAAGAGAGGGTCTTGATAGACATAGTTCATATTGAAGCCCGCGGGCAAAAATCGCGAGGCCATGAAAAGTCCCGCAGCAATCGCCGCCTGCAACGCGAGGGCGCGATGATCGTATCCAATTTTGCGCATGGCCCAGAGCAAGGCCAGTGGGAGAGCGAGGTGAAAGGTGGAGAGCAGCCGAACCCAGACCGGTACACGCGCATCCCACATGTATTCGGTTCCGCCGACGAGAAAGCGTCCGGTGACGAGGCGCCAGCCAACATCGATGGACCAGAGGATTCCGGCCGCCACTGAGCTGACCGCCTGGCTGGAAATCAGCAAGGAACTCCCCCACCACAATCCCGCGCATCCCAGAAGCACCGCGACATCGCACAAATGCAACAGATTGGCCCAGCCCCAAAATCGAATGTAGGCGGGCAGCCACACGATCGTCCAAAGCAGTCCGACCCAGCGTAGTACCGGGAACGTGTTGGCAGCGGTGATCACGCATCTTCTCCGCTTGAGAGTTGCATTGCGGCACAGCCTACCACAGGCGCTGAATCCTAACGCAACGATTGATGCCTCGCGTGGCACCAAAATGGAGCTTGGCGTTATCCGTTTGAATTCCTAACATGCTGCGGCATGACCAAACCAATGCTTAGTGCTGAGGCAAGAGCCAGCCTGCTGATGGAATGGCTCCGGCAGCGCGAAGAGGAGATGGCCGCGCTGCTGAGCGAGTTGGTCACGATACCCACGGAGAATCCACCGGGGAAGAATTATCGCGCTTGCACTGATTTTCTTGAAAAGACATTGCAGCGAGTGGGCCTGGAATGCGAGCGGCTGGAGGCGGATCAGCCAAGAGAAGGTTCCGGCGAGAAGCCCATCTGCTTGATTGCCAGCCACGGGCGGGGAGAGAGCGTTCTCTATTTTCATGGGCATTACGATGTAGTTCCGGCGCAATCTAGGGAGCAATTCAAGCCTTCGAGGAAAGACCATTTCTTGTTTGGCCGGGGATCCTGCGACATGAAGGGCGGGATTGCGGCCATGCTGTACGCCATTCTCGCGCTCAAAGACTGCGGCGCCGAGCTGAACGGGCGAATTGCTTTAACGCTGGTTCCCAATGAAGAGACGGGAGGCGAGGGCGGCTCGGCGTGGCTGGCGGCACAGGGAAGATTGGGCCGTGGCGGGATTGGGATGCTTTTGGCGGAGCCGACCAGCGGTGTGCTGTGGAACGCGAACCGCGGTGCGATTTCGCTTCACGTCCGGGTGCTGGGGAAATCCGCGCATGTTGGTTTGCAGCACCAAGGAGAAAACTCTTTCGAAAAGATGGTTCAGGTCGTTCAGGGGTTACAGGAACTGAAGCAACAAGTGGAGCAGAAAACTACCGGCTATAACATCGGGGCGGATCAAGCACGGCATTCCATCCTGATGCTTGGAGGACAGAGCGGCGGGAGCGCAAACTTCAACGTGGTGCCGGAGGAGTGCTGGTTCACCATCGACCGGCGAATCAATCCGGAGGAAGACATGGAGGAGGAAAAGTCAAAGATAGTCGCCGCGCTGGAAAGCTGCAGGCGCGAAGGTATTCGACTCGAATGGGAAGTCTTCCAGGAAGGACGATCCTCGGCATGCTCTGAGGAAGAGCCGCTCGGCAAAGTGCTAGCCCAAAGTGTGCAAGCCGTTACAGGCGAAGTGCCGCGGTTTGAGTTGTGTCCCGGGCTTCTGGAGACACGCTTCTACGCTGCAAAGGGCGTCCCGGCTTATGCTTATGGTCCCGGGATGCTGTCGGTCGCACACGGCCCGAACGAATACGTCGACCTGAGAAAGATAATCGACTGCGCAGCGATCTATGCGCTAACGGCCGCGGAAATGATGCATCCTTGAGCCCAGCTTATTCTTTTGGAACCATTGCACAGAATCAGAGTCTCGAAAATCACCGGTCACGAATTAAGGAACACTATGGAGCATAACCTGGCGCACACAATATCGCTTCTCACTCGCACCCCCGCTGCACTCAATGCGCTTCTGCGTGACCTGCCGGAAGCGTGGACGTACCGAAATGAAGGTGAAAACACGTGGAGCGCGTTCGATGTCGTGGGCCATCTGATCCACGGCGAACGCACCGACTGGATGCCGCGGGCGAAGATGGTGCTGCAATTTGGCGAGGCTCAGCCGTTTGAGCCGTTTGACCGCCGGGGACAAGAGCGAGAGAGCCAAGGTAAATCGTTGGTGCAGCTACTGGATGAATTTGCCCGTTTGCGGTCGGAAAACCTGGGCGAACTGCAGACATTGAATCTGCGGAAAGAGGACCTTGCGCGGCGTGGACGACACCCTGCCCTCGGAGTCGTTACTCTCTCAGAGCTGCTGGCAACCTGGGCGGCTCATGACTTAACTCATCTGCACCAAATCTCAAGGATTATGGCTCATCAATATAGGGAAACTGTCGGGCCGTGGAGTGCATACCTGGGTGTACTACAGTGTGCTGGCCACAGCTCTCCTTAGATGAACTCTCCAGAACCGACAAATACTTGGTTTAGCCCGACAAAAACGTACGTTTCACAATTTCCGTTTGACATAAGCGCACTTACGGCATAAATAGGGCATGAAAGGACGAGTTTACCCTGTGTGCGCTTGATGCCGAGGAATGTCACCGTCCCCCCTGCGCGGTGCATGGCTCCCATGAGTTCACTCACTTCGTTGTGAACTTCGTCGTGAAAAGCGATCAGTCGTCGCGGGTTCGCGTTTTAGATTTGGTTCGTTTGGGTCCAAATCTTTTTTCTCTACGCCTGTACTGTGTCGTTTAGGCTCGATCCCACTTCGGGGAGGAAATCTTGAAGGCCCGCACACTCCTCTTAACCCACTTACCAGCGGGACGATGGGCTAAGTCTCTCTTCCGCCTTACCTGCATTCTGGGCATCACTCTTTCCCTTGGTTCGTGCCTCGCTCCTACCGCTCACTGCACAGTTCCCTCTAATTCTTTTCCATCGGACGACGCCAAGGCCGGGTCACCCGAATCGGCGAATCTTACGATCCCAGGCCCGTTGCGCTCCTTTTTACGGATGGCAGGGATCAGCCAGAAGGTTTTGCCTGAAGAGGTTATGCCTTTGCTGGCTCGCAACGTATTCATATTGGGCTATCAGGGGCAGTTTCCTAAGGGCCGGCCCTCGGAATTTCTTATTCTCTTGACCCGCTATGTGCAGCAGGCGCGAGAATTGGCAGCTATGGCAGGTCCCGATGGGGTCATTCATGTTTCTACTTTCGATGAGGCGAAACCTCTGCTGAAAATCCTGGGTTATCGAACCCGGGCCGACTGCGGGCAGCGGAGCACTTTTTTGGAAACCGCCGACCCCCAGAGAGCGTTTCTCACCATCGACTCTGGATTCCCTCTGCCGGACCTTGAAAAGAGTCTCCAAGAGGGCCGGGCTTTCACTTATTCCTTCTCGATGTCGTACGTGCCTGCGCCGCCCGTAGGGATGGACTGGACCAAGGAAGGAAAAAAAGTTGACGCAGTTGACCTGCTCTTACGCGATCCGGAGTTGGCGCGCTTTTACTGGGCGCTGGCGCGAATGGATGCCGAGACTTTATCTGTATTGCAGCAATCGCACATGCTAAAAAAAATGGTTCCACTAGCCGCAGCCTTGGATTTCTTCGGCAGCCACATCTGCGTGCGATCTGGGCGAGTGGTTGTGCCTGGAGGATCTGCTGCGGGGCCCGATTGGAAAGAATTGGTCGGAGCGAGTCCTGACTCTCCGGGAGACTTCATCCCCAAATTGTTCGCGAAGGACACCGGCTGGCTTGCGGCGTATTTTGACGACCTGTCGAGTGTACCCCCATCACAGCAAGCTCATTTCGCCGAACCTGGCCGGCTGCGTCATTTATATGAGGTGTTCCACGGAAAAGACTCTTCAGATGCTGGAAGGGGCGTGTTTCGGCGGGACGCAGGTCTGTTTCTTCTGGTGACTCGGCTGCGGTGGGGGCCAAGCGGCGATCTATACATTCCTGGAAATCTCGACGTATGGAAGAAAGTCTTTCGTCAGAAGACGGATTCCAAAATTATCCGCGACTGGGGCCGCAGGGCCGCACACTGGGACAACCCAGGTCAATTGTTGGAAGCCCTGTTCGCGATTTCTCGCGAGCCCACCTACACAGGCCCTTTGCAAAGTTATTTGATGCTTAGTGAACTCGACGGCAGGCGCTCTCCGGGGCATCGCCTTAGGCCTGAAACGGTGGCCCTGCTAGCCGATAAGTTCTCTGAGTTCAGCGACCAATATGTGCTCTTTTCAGAATTTCCAGATTTGGACGATGCTTCCATCGCCACCTTCCTCCAGGTTATGACTAGCCTCAACGGTATTCCCAAGAACACTCTACGGGGCAATGCCTTCGGAACCTTTCAGGCTAGCGTGGGACTCTGGCAGATATTGGCGCGTCAATGTGAAATACCTGGCGCCGCCTTAAACGATTCTTGGCAAAAGTTGATCGGGCCATTTGGCAAGATCGGCTCTTCAACGCAGCTTTTCGAGGCAGGCCGCACCGCCCTGAAAGAGCTGCTGCTCGCGGCAACCGGCAAAGCCGATGTTTCTCAAGACAAAATCGTCAATCTGCTTGCGGGTCCACAACAGTCAGCTACGGAAGCGCAGCGCATGCAGGAACGGATCGCCAACAGAATCCGGTCCGTTTTGGATGGGCAGCGCTTGGTTTCTCTCGACACGCTCTTGGCCCTGGGTGACGGCCTGCGTGAGGTCGCCCAAGGAACCCTCTCAAACAATAGCTTACTTCCTTTGGCCGGGGAACTCAGGGAATTCGAGATGCCCCAGCCAATTTTCCGAAATAGCGAGAGAGAGGAGTGGGCCTCGGGAATTTACAATAACCGTCATACGGAATTGCAGATGCACACGAGCCTGGCGAAGATAATTAAGTCGCCGGGTTCTTCCCAACAACTGATGGAAGCTCGCGGCCAACTCGCTCCCTTTTTGCGAGACACACTCGTAGGGCTCAATTACGCCTACTATGAACCTCCCGGCGCCCAGATTCTCCACCATAATCCTCTTTTCGTTCGCTCGCATGATTTTGCCGGAGAAAGCGTCATAGGCCTGGAACGACTTTGGCAAGCGCCTCAGTTGTTCGGCGCAGGCTCCCCGGCGGGCGGTGGCGCCCACCTGGTCGGATCGCTTGCCGATTTACCTTTCCTCCTTGCAACCGCGGAGCAGGACTTCATCGCACCACAAAATGTGCAGGCGCTGATCTGGCGAGAGTTGGTGCCTGGCCTTATGACCAACGCCGTCGTGCCGCGATGGTGGAACGTGAACCAAAATGAGCTTCACGCTGTCAGCCTGTATCAACAGTGCGGCGAGGAGCTTTTGGCCGCTTCCGCTGACAGTGACGAAGTGCGGAATAAGGTCATGAGTATTCTCTCCGATCGTATGATCCCGCAGCGCTCCGAAAGAGTGGCGCAGGGTCTGCGTTCAGGGCACTTACCCGAAGTGCTTTTGCAGCTAATGCCTGCGGACACTTTCTATCTGACGGCTGAATATCAACGAAGATTTCCGCAAGAGCCCAATTCCTTCGGACCAGCCGGTAACGAGCTGGCAACCCTCTCTAAGCGCTATCCTGACGAAGTCAACTGGGAACGACTGTCGCGAGACTTTGGAGTGCCACACCGCGTATTGGCGCAGAGTTATGCGCGTGAGCTGCTGAATCTGCCGCCTTCCCCGGTTTTCATGGGCTACTCCAGCCGCTTGTTGGCTGAGACCTGGGAGTCCAACAACCTATACTGGGCCCGGCTGGCCGACGAAAAAGGTTATTCACCGGTGATGCTAAACCGCCTGGTTCCCGAACTCACGCGTCGCATGGTCGAGAAGATTTTTGCCACTGATTTTGCGGATTGGCCGGCGCTGCTGCGCGCCGCTCGAGAAACCGGTGAAGAGTTCCGGCAGGGCAAAATCGTTGCCTTGTCAAGAGATGACAGTTTTTCCCAGCCCTAGACGAGCTCGGCTGGCTCAATTTTCACCGGACTGTTACTGCCGGGAAAAAACAACACGGTGCAATATGGCATACAAACCTATGGAAAAACGATATCTCTTGATCTTGACACTTCTTTTGGGACTGGTGCCTCTTTCCACGTTTCGGACCGGTGCGCAACAAGACACGACGCGCCTTCGTGTTGTGGTCAACCTGGTGCAGTTGAATGTGGCCGTGACCAACAATAAGGGCGACTATGTAAGCGGTCTTCATCCTCAGGATTTCGCGATCACCGAAGATGGCATTCCGCAGAACATTGCCACATTTGAAGAAGGGAATGGTCCCACAACCAGATTGTTGGACGTTGCTGCGGACGTTGGCAAGAACGGTGGGGACGAGTCTGCTTTGGCGCAAGGGAGTGCTCGCATGCAAGAAAGCCCTCCCGAAACGCTCAGTTCGGCCATCGCGGGCGCGAATGTCTTCATTTTGTTCGATACTAGCAATTACATGTACCGGGGCTTCGTCTTCGCGCAAGATGCCATCGCCGATTTTGTTCGCTCCCTGGAAAGAGCGGACAGAATAGCTTTCTATTCATACAGCCGTGACCTTTACCGGGCCGCGGCTTTAACCTCCGATCGGTCGGAGGTGGTGCGCGGCGTGCGCACGAGCGTGGCTGGGGACGATGCGGCGCTTTATAACTCGTTGTTGTTGACGGTGCAGGACGCCGGCCAGCATCCGGGAAGAAAGGTGATTGTGGTGTTCTCGAACGGCCCCGACAATTCCAGCATGGTGCCCCCTGAGGATGTCGCCGAGCTGGCCCAATCAGCAGGCATACCTATCTACATGATAAGCACGACTGAGGCCCAGCTTGAGCCAGTTTCTACCGCTGTTTTTGACCGTATGAGCGCGGCCACTGGTGGTAAGGCCTATTTTGCCAAGAGTTGGCGGGATGAAAAGAAAGCGTTTGCCTCCATCCGAGACGATTTAGCGCATCTTTATTCGTTCAGCTATTATCCCAAGCCGAATCCCAATCGTGGATGGCGCTCGATCAAAGTACAGCTAATAGGCGAGCGCTTGAAGAAGTATCGCGTCCGGACGCGCAACGGATATCGCCCCAGACCAAGTCGGTTTTCGGCGGGCAATGCGTCGGCGTCTACTTCGGAGTCCGTTCCGAACTGATGCAATAGAATTACGCATTGTTGGGATTGGAAGCCACCGCTTCAATATGCTATTAATGCGCACTTAATTGCACGCGTCTCAATTCTCATTCCTGCCCCAGCCTTACCAAACAAGCCTAAGTTCCGAGCTTGGCAACATTGCCCCAAGCGCTTTGCGCCGTAAGCAGGAGTTGGAGATTGGCTTTGATGTGGTTTATTTTGGGAAGCGTTCTTTTTAGTTACCGTTTGCGGAGTGCAAGGAGGAAAAAACAATTCCTTAAGTCTTTGAAAACATAGTTCCTTACTATGGGCAAGGGAATGTTTTTGAGCATCTAGTGCGAAAGCTGGACGGTGGGCCGAAAGTACTATTCCTGTTTTTCACAGATTGGCCGATGATGCCGAAATATGCCGACTCTCTACTTCTGCCAGCCTCACGCCAAAAACCAAGGCATTCTTCGCGCCGTTCTATCCGTCAACGAATGTGAGCGAGTGGTCAGCCAGCACCCTGCCACATACGTAGGAGAACAGTTCCCGAAGCTGGGGAGCGAGCAAGCGGCGGCGAACGATTTTGCCGTGCTTAACTTGCCTCCCAATGAAGCTCCGGCTGGCTGGCGACCCGGCTACTACCGGCTCGACTCCGACCTGACCAAGCTCAACGAATCGCTGTTGGCGCTTTCGCGCTAATACTCAAGGGATTTCTTCAAAGGTAGGAGCCGTTCGAGGCGCTTCGTTAGACGCTATTTCCAATCACCAGTAGTTGCGAGCAACTGCAAACCGATGGCGAACGAATTGTGCCCGAGGGGCTCGCAATAAACGACTCGAGCTCGAGCCCGGAAGTCCCCGGGTAGCGACCACAAGTTCAGCCGCTCATTGAGTCTCAAAGGATCGCTTGAAACCACGCGCGCACCGTGGGTGCTTATGTTATCCGTCAGGCCCTCGTGCGTACGATTGCGAATGTCGAGGCTGCAGAGATCCACTCGTACTGTAAGGTGAGTGCGTTCTTCCAACCGCCGTGAAACTGCTTCCATGGGACACCCGGGGACCGTAAGGCGCAAACTGAGTGAATGGGTGTCGGGGGCGGGAACGACAGGGACATTGTAGCTCCAAGGGACCGGTATGGCTAGCGATTCTATATCCTTCCCATTTCCACGCGGTTCTCGATGTTGGCGAACCGGATACACGATGGTACTCCCGGTCTATCGACGCGACCTAAGGCGGACGAGAGAATCAACTCAATTCAGAGAATCTGGTCCTTAAGGCTCCCCCTCTCTGGAGTGCTGACCCCTAGGTTCCGGGAGCAAGATGAATCGGAGGCACCTGTGAAATCATTTAGTTTGTTGAAGTTACCGGTATTGTTGGCTGGATTTGGGGCTTTGCTGCTCTTCTCACCCGCCTGCAAGGCGCAATCGGAAGTGAATCCCGACCACTTCGATGGGACGGACACTTGGGAGATTGCCGCGCGAAAGCCAATGACTCCGCAAGCCAAGGCGGCGCAGAAATCAGGAGCGCTTCAAGCGCAGAGCCAAAAGGCTAGGTCGGGCGCAAACGTTCAACTTGCCGCGGTGCGGGATGTGTCGAATCCGGCAACACGAGACGCCGTGGCAGTTCAGGACAAGCGCAAGCCTGCGGTTCGCAAGTCGGATAAGCAATAACAGCAGAACGACTCACGGCTCGGCCAATCGGGGCGTGTTTGCGCCCCGAAAGCGACCTCCCGTCTTGGTCATCCTTCAGGATTTAGCGAATCCTGGGCTTCCGTTTCTTCTCCCGTCGCACATCAACGCCCTGAACAAGCCGAGCCCGTTGAGCGCAGCGGCGCAGGCGTCTGCAAAATTCGGTGACTTAGCGCGAGAAATCCAAGTACCATCGTGCAGCGTGGGGTGGAAATGCCTCCAGAAGGCGTACGTCGCAGCAGCCGAATCGCAAAAGAGATCGCGATTCTGCTGGTGGGCAGCGACATGGAAGGCAAGATGTTCTCCGAGCAGACCAAGACGGTCCTGCTCAGCCGCCACGGCGCCGGCATCGTTTCGCAATATGCACTCTCCGCGGAACAAGAGCTAATCCTCCGCAGGCTCGACACCAACAAAGAGGCTGAGGTTCGCGTGGTGGGCAATCTCGGCGCGCAAGGCAAAACCTACACTTACGGCGTGGCCTTCCTGAACCCTGAGACGGACCTGTGGGACATCCCATTCCCCGGCATGACGGACTTTGAAAAACAGGCTAGCCTGGTGATGTTGCAGTGCAGCGGCTGTAAGACCCGCGAGATGGTGCAGCAGAGCGATCTGGAATCGGATGTATACCGGGTCAACGAAACCATTGTTCGCGCTTGCAAAAACTGCGGGACATCCACGTATTGGAGGCGGCCGATTGACGACGCCGAGGGTGGACCGGTTGGGTTGGAGACGGCCGCACCGGAATCTGAAGAAAGAGAG
>MNDE01000122.1:0-14932 GCA_001914785.1 Acidobacteria bacterium 13_2_20CM_57_17
AGGACCGCTTTTCATCGCATTGCCGAATCACCGTCCAATTCATCGCGTGGGCTCGCGCCGGGTTCTCACTCACGGTTTCAGTTCGTTGCCGCGCACCTTTCAGGTAAAGGGCGCTGACTTGCGACGTCCCGTCACTGGATATGCGACGGGTTTTGACGGTGAGATCGGGAAGATTTGGGACAACGAACTTCGGAAACCCGACTGAGGCAGCGAGGATCAGCAGGGAGAACATGGTGGAGAACTTGACCAACGTTCCCATTTTGGCCTTCCAAACAAGAAGAGTTTACAACAACTGAAAAGCGAGTGGCAGCTCTCTTTTTGCTCAGACCGTGGCGGCGCGATTGGCCGATGGCTAAAAGAATGGGGCTGCGAGGAAGATTTGCGTCGGGCTGGACGCGGAAGCCGCGCCAGGACTGGAAAAGGTGACGAAGGTGTTGGTGAGATCGATCGCGGCGTGATCGCCGCCGATCGGACTGCCACTGGAGTCGACGGAGACGAGCGCGGGAGTGACGGGACAAGGAAGCGCGGAAGGAAACAAACAGACGAGCGAAGAATATACCTGTTGTCCGGTGACGCCGGAAATCAGGCTGGCCTGCGAAGTGAACGCAACGCGGGCTCCCGCGAACGCCGGATTGGAACTGTCGCCTTGCCCCGGCAGTCCGTTCTGATCCACGGAGACGACGCCGCCCTTGGCCGAGCTGCAGGGGATCGGGGGAACGTCGAAGCAAGCGTTAAAGGAGACGATCTGCTGGTTCGAGGTGTTGGCGGGGAGAAGATTCGGAGCGCGCGTGGCGAATACTCCAAAGTTTCCAAACGGGCCGACCGCAGGGGTGACGCTATCGGCGGTCCCCAGATGCCCGCTGGAATCCACGGAAACGGCTTGGGCGGTATTTTTGCAGAAACTTCCGGCAACGGGAGAAGCAAGGGCGAGACACGTGGCACGCAAATAGATTTGCTGGAACCCGTTGCCAGGTGTACTGGCGACGATGTTGTCGGCGAGCGACTGGAAGCCTACGACCAGACCACCGGCGTCAAGAGAAGGATTCGTGGAATCTTTGTTGCCGGCGTTTCCGGCAGCGTCCACGGATTCCAAAACCGGGGTGGAAGGCTGACAGGCGACCAGCGGGCCGAACATGGCGATGCATCCCACACGGAGATAAATCTGTTGAACGCCAGAGGGAACCGATTGGCTGACCAGATTTGAAGCCGAAGACTGGAAGGCGATTAGCAGGCCCAAGGCTCCGATCCCAGGATTAGTGCTGGCGGCATTGCCTGGCGCGCCCGAGGCCGAAGCAGAGACTAGAGTCGTCTGCGGGGTGCATCCGGGAACGACAGGGCCTATGACACTCTGGCAGGTATCGCGCAAGTAGATTTGCTCGATAGGCTGGGTAGCGCCGGGCGCGAGATTGGTGTCGTCAGACTCGAATACCACAAAGCGGCCATCGGGCGAGATGACCGGCTTGTCACTTCCATTGACGCCGCCCGAGCCGGGAGAACCATCCGGGGCGGCCGATAACAGTGTAGTTTGCGGCGTGCAATTGGGCCCGACAGCAAAACAATTCTGCCGCAAATAAATTTGCGAATGGCCGCTTACCGCGCCGGAGACGAGATTGCCGGCCGTGGAATCGAAGGCGACGAAAAATCCGTCAATGGCGGCTGAGGAATGAGTGCTAGGCGCGTCGCCCGGAACGGGCGAAGTGGCATTGCTAACGGACTCCTCGACTGGGAAGCTACTTTTGCTGAGGACGAAAAAATTACCCTGATTCGATGTGCCGCCGGAAGTGCCTGGATTCGTTACGGACACGGCGACTTCACCGGCCGCGGCGATCGCGGTCGCCGGCACCTGCACCATGAGGGATGAAAGCGCACCGGCGGAAGGATAAAGAGTTACCGTTGTGGTTGTCGGCGAAATCGAGAGGGAGCCGAAATTGACGGTGGCGCCTTCTGCTACGTTTTGCGCCTCAATCACGAGCGGGAAAGATGCACCACCAGCGGGAGCAATCAGGGGAGAAAAAACCAGCAATTGAGGAGGGCCCGTAACGCCGCTGGATTGAGGCATTACCGCAAAGAGCACGGGATTAGAGACGAGCGAGGAGTTCGCCACTGAAACAGTGATCATGCCGGGAGCGGCGACATCTTGCGCGGGAACTGGCACAGCAAGGGTTGCGCAGCTGGCACTGCCGGCGCAATTTGTCGCTGTCGCCGACGACGGCGCAAGAATAGCGTTGCCGAAATTCACATGCGAGGTCATTCCAAGGCCTGTGCCGGTGATTGATAGCGTGAAACCCCCACTGCCCGCAGGAGTGTTTGTCGGAGAAATTGCAAGGATATTTGGCTGAACGGCCTGCTGGGGGTTCGGGGGAGACACAGAGGTTGCGCCGCAGCCGGAAAATAGAAAAACAGAGATCAGAAGAGTCTCGAGGAGAACTGCGCCTTTTGGCATTGGGCACCACCCCGCGCCCACTAGCCGCGCATCGTCTGCTGGGGGAGACGGCGCGTGAGGGCAAGTATTCAGCACGCCATACAGGCTGGAGCAAATTATATTCAGGAATCACGCCACTCGCAATTCCTGAAACCTATGATGCGGCTGGTAGGCAGTCAGTTGCCGAAGGCCGATGCTAGGCGGTGACGGCGCGATTGGGACGTGCGGCGTGGCCGTCGAAACTGCAAATAAGGCAGATAGCGCGCGGAGCATTGGGGAGAACACCCGCAGGGGAATTGCGGGTTCCTCCCGCTTGTCCGCCAGTCCAAACGATAGTAGTCAATGATATAGACACGCGACCGCCAGGAGTGCTCCATCGCCGAAGCTGAATTCTGCGATTCGAAGGTGCGGCGAGACCGGGTTATTAACAGAATCTGCAGACAGTACGGATCACGCCACGCCCGCGCATAAGGTGCCCAACAGTCAGGAGTGGAACGCAAGAGAGATAGGGTTTCCAGAGCTGGCGAACTCTCTGGTACCAGGAGGACTATGTCGAACGGCCGATCCGAAAAGCGGATCGTAAAGACTGTAAGCTTGGAAGTTTGTCTGCCTGCCGCGCCAAAACTTAGCGAAAGGTTGTTGACCGAAAATGTGAGTGCTCATGGGGCACGGGTTCTTGTGGAGCAAAAGCTCCAGCCAGGGCTACAAGTGCTGATTAGTTCGCCAGGGGAAGTCGTGTGGTCGCAGGCGCGGATCGTATACTGTCAGCGTGTGTCCAAAGAAAGGTTTGCCGTTGGTTTGGAACTGGCCGGCAGGGTGGAGTCTTGGGCCAAATCCTACTAACCGCTAGAATCCCAGTTTTTAGTTTAGGAGCCTGCCAAGGAAGCACTAGCTAGAGCTCATGCTCCCATCTCTTTTCCCAGCCCAGGGGAGGTATCTTCATTATTGAGGCAGCTCTGGCTGCATTCCGGACATTTCCAGAGGCGGAAGTTTCTCCTTTCGGGCGTAACCTCAGCTAGATACATATGTTGCCCATCATTGGAACAGTTGACCCGAGGTATCACTTCTACTCCGAGGATGTTTGCGTCTTTTGTGTCGATGAAGTATCCCCGCGAGCCATCATATCGGATAAGACAACCAGGTTCCTGGCAGGCGTACCGCAAGTCTTCTGCAGCCCCGCTGGCGGGTCTCACAAACATTTCGGTGTGATGCTGGTAGCAAAGTACGTGAATGTCCTTTCTCGTACTGGTACCCACCTTTCTGGTGACCGGCCATTGAGGGGGCAGGCTTAGCATGGCGGTAACAGCCTTCCGGAGCAATTTTCAGTCCACTGGAGTTGTGGCCGCTCACAGTAGCGCTATCTCCTGGAAGGCAAAATGTTTAGCGGCCTCAGGTCATTGACATTTTTGCTTGCCGACAGGCGGGGTATTTCGCAGAGTTTAGAACTTTGTGGACAATTCTTGGCAATGCTTGTCCCCCCTAACGCAAGGGCATAGAAACACTGAAAAAATATAGCGAAGCAGGCGGCTTATGCTTGTTCACACCATGGCGACGCGGTCGGGAGTTCTTGCGGCGCGGTAAATGGCTTCGACGAGGGCGATGCTGCGGCGGCCCTCGGGGCCGTCGCACGCGGGGGCGCGATTCTGTTGGATGGCTTGGAGAAAATCCTCGAGGACCGCCTGGTGGCCACGAAAATCGGTGACAGCAGCAGTGGAGGCGCTTTGGTTTTCGTCGAGGGCGGCGGGCTCGGCGGCAGCCGACGTATCGCGGAGATTTGCGGCGGTGATGCGGTCGTGTTCGAGGACAACGTTGCCTCCAGTCCCAGAAATTTCGACGCGGCGAGGATAGCCGGGATAGGCGGCGGTGGTGGCGTAGAGAATGCCGAGCGCGCCGCTGGCAAATTCGAGAATGGCGGCGGCGGTGTCTTCGGCTTCGATTTTGTGAAGAAGCGTGCCGGTGCGGGCTTGCACGCGAACGACATCACCCAGGAGCCAGAGGAGCAAGTCGACAGTGTGGACGCCTTGATTGATCAAGGCGCCGCCACCGTCTAGCGCGAAGGTGCCGCGCCAGCGGGAATTGGAGTAGTACTCCGGCGGGCGATACCACTTCACGCGGGCGTCGACGATGAGAGGTCTGCCAAGGAGGCCTTGATCCAGCCAGGTCTTGAGCTGGCGAATATGCGGCTTCATGCGGTCCTGAAAAATCACGCCAAGCTGGACACGGGATTTCTTTGCAGCGTCGATGAGGGCGTCGGCGCGCGCGGTGGTGATTTCGATGGGCTTCTCCGTGAGGACGTGGAGGCCCTGACGGGCAGCGGCGATGCCTTGCGGGGCGTGGAGGCCGGAAGGGGATCCGATGATAACGAGATCCATGGGGCGATGTTTTAAGAAGGCGTCGAAGTCTTGATAAGGCGTGCCACCATGTTCGCGGCAGAGGCGGGCGATTTTTTCGGCGTTGGTTCCGTGGATGGCGGAGATTTTGACGCCGGGGATGGCGCGGGCGGCGCGCGCGTGAGTTTCCGTGATGTTGCCGCCGCCGATGAGGCCGATGTGGAAGGTCATGGAGAGTGATCGGTGATCAGTTATCAGTGCTCAGTAAGAGAAGGAAGAAGGATAGTCGGAATTTCGGCTTTTTCCAAATCAACGTGTCGCAAAGGGCACACGGTTTTGGAGGCGAGTTTTTGAGATCACGGTGAGAGTGTCGGTGGGGCTCAGGTTAGTGGTAATCGGCGACGAAGTCTTTGTAGGCGGCTTCGGTGGCTTCGGGAGTGGCGATTGCTGAAGAGATCAAGATCCGGTAGCGGAAGGTGGCGCTGGCATTGGGAGTTAGAGAGAAATTCAGCTCTTCCTTACCGTTGCTGAAGACTTTTTGCCCGAGCGGGTTGGCGGCGAAAAGGCCGTAGCCGCGGGCGTGCCAATAGGTGGGGAAGCCGGGATTCGCGGGGTGATCGAGAATGGTGATGGTGACAGGTTCGCCGCCGACAAGACCGCTGAGGTTGCACCAGCGTCCGCGAGTGCCCCAGGCGGCGTCTCCTTTTTTTCCTTCACTGGTGAGGTATGTTCCGTTGACGCCGGTGTTGTCCAGCTTGGCGACAGTGGTGGCGCGGCCGCTGGCGTCGGTGTAGACCTCGGGTTTGTCCGAAGGGATTTCGAGAGCGCGGACGACGCGAAGGCCCAGGACGCCGTCTTTCTCATCCTTGAAATCAACGTTTTCGTCGAGCGCGCGGAGCGTGGTGATGCGGTCCACGCTGCGAAAGCCGGGGCCGCCACGGAAGACGAAGTGGGTGTGTTCCTTGAGCAAAACTTTTTTGTCGAAGGTGACCCAATCGGATTCGACATCGAGTTCGCCCTGGTCGGAGCCGCTCTTTGCGGAGACGACGGAGCGATGGAGGATGGTGCCCATCTTAGGCGCGTTTTCCGGCTTGATGGCGTCGGAATTGTTCCAGAAATCGATGCCATTTACGTTTTCATAGTTGAACCAGAGGCCGGCGTGATGGGGATGATCTACGCGTTCGCCCGGGCGCTGTTCGAGAGGGAAGCCGCGAGTGACGACGGTGCCTTTGGCGGTGCGGAGGGGGTAGAGAACAGGTTTTTTGAGCGTGGTGGGCCAAATATAGGAGGTGAAAGGCTGACCGTCGATGGAAACGTCGACGCGGCGAGCCTGTTCGTTGACGGCGACGGAAATGCGGTCTGGAGGATGGGGTCCTGCGGAGGCGAGCGACACGAGAATCGCAGTTACCGCGATGAGCACGAGAGATACACCGAGAGCAATCGGAATGCGCATAGTCAGCTGTGGCCTCCCGCCTCCAAAGATGATCAAATTTCTTCCGGCACGATGTAAGGCGCGCGGTAGCTGCCTCGCAGGAGACGGTTGGCTTCGTCATCGCCAATGACCTGCTCCTTCGCAGGATCGAATCGCACGGTACGGCCCAGGCGGTAGGAAGCATTGGCCAGATGCACCAGCGTGGTTGATATGTGGGCTTCCTCAATCGGCGAATGAATGTCCTGGGCGCGACGGCTGCGAATGCACTCGACGAAGTTGGCGTAATGATCGCCGGAACCCTTGCCGTGCGGCCCGGGTTCGGCACTATCGTTCAGCCACGTCCTGTAAGCATCGTAGCCGTCGATGGCGAGATAGCCCTTTGACCCGTAGAAGATGTTGCCGACGGTGTTCGTCTTGGCATCCTTTGGCCCCAGGGACTGTTGGGCTGCGGGCTTTTTGCTTGCATCGGCGGTGAGTCCTGCGGCGGGCACGCCGCTAGCGCCGTAAGCGCCAGCGCCTATCTCCGCCTCATGGTTGGTGATCCAGTGGCGGACTTCGAGCTCCATCATCCTGCGTTTGCCCTCCGGACCTTCGAAACAGAAGCTGGCATTTAAAGTATTGGGTGTTTCCTGGTCGTCATCGAACATGAAGTGTCCACCCATGGCAGACACGGACGCGGGGAAACCAACGCCCAAACCCCAGCGCGCAATGTCAATTTCGTGGATGGCCTGATTGCCGACTTCACCGTTGCCGGTGTCCCAGATCCAATGCCAATTGTAGTGAAAGCGATTGCGCGTGAAAGGCTTTAGAGGAGCAGGGCCGGTCCAGAGGTCGTAATGAACGCCGGACGGAACGGGCTCCTCGGTAGCGCGGCCGATCGATGGCCGCCACTTGTAGCAAAGCGCGCGGGCCATGTACACGTCGCCGATGGTGCCGTCATGAAGATGCTGAATGGCTTCCATCATTCCAGGGTTTGACCGCGACTGGCTGCCGTGCTGGCAAATTCGGTTGTACTTCTTGACGGCGCGAACCAGTTGGCGTCCTTCGAACCAGTTATGTGAGCAGGGCTTTTCCACATAGACGTCTTTGCCGGCCTGGCAGGCCCAGATGGCCATTAGCGAGTGCCAATGATTCGGCGCGGCGATAGAGATGGCGTCAATATCCTTGTCTTCGAGCAGCTTTCGAACATCCACGAAGGATTTTGGTTTTGGCACGCCCAACTTCTCCACGTCCCCGAGGCGCTGGTTCAAGACGCTTTCATCCACGTCGCACAGAGCAGCAATTTCTGCCCCTGGGACACGGGAAAAACCGTGAATGTGATCTTTGCCGCGGCCTCGCACACCGCAAATTGCCACCCGCACACGATCATTCGAGCCGACGACGCGGGCGTAGCTGGATGCGGAGACGCTCAGAGCCGTGCCGGCGACACCTGCGCCGGTGATTTTCAGGAAGTCCCGCCGGGAAGCATTTGATGGAGACATATAACCTCCGTAATTCTGATGAATTGCGACGGCCCATCACAATGGGATACCGGTTCAGACTTGGCTTAGGGCGCCGCGAAGCGTTGTGGTTCGTGATAGTCCAAACGAGCCAATCATAAGCCAAGACAGGAGTTTCCAGCGTTGAAAGTTATTAAAGGGATCGTTTATTGCGGTTGATTGAAGCCGAGGGAACATGCAGGCCTCAAGACCTCTGGAAATATCCCAGTGGGAAGCAAATGTTGCGGGCCGCGCGAATTCTTCGTTAAGCCCTGCTGAATTCTAACATCAGTTTTTTCGGTTTGACACTTTGGGGCCGTGGCTTCTATATTTTGTAGCGCTCTTGCGTTTATTCCTATTCCACCACTCGTTTAGCCGATAAGAGCGTCAGCCGGCCGAATGCCAGAGCGGATTCGGGCGCCTTTGGTTGACTCCATGAAAGGACGCGCAAGGACCAGCAACAATCCGCGCAGACTCACGTATGGGAGCCACTTCACTCAATCCATCGGATTTGAAGAACAAGGTCTTACCTGCCGACTTGCTGGCGGTGGACCAGATTCATAGCGCTGTAGAAGGGACTCTGGCGGCGACGCCATTCATTGATATTCACACGCACCTGTTTTCCCCGGCGTTTGGCAAGCTTGGACTTTGGGGAATCGATGAGCTTCTGACGTACCACTATCTAGAGGCGGAGTTTTTCCGCTCGTCGAACACCACGCCTGAACAATACTGGAAGCTCTCGAAGCGGGAACGGGCGGACGCCATCTGGCGGGCGCTGTTTGTGGGAAATAGCCCGATTTCGGAATCGACGCGAGGCATCATCGCGGTACTACAAGCGTTTGACTTGCCGACGGACGCGAGCGCGCTGGAAGAAGCGCGAGAGTTTTTCAACGCACAATCCATCGAACAGCATATTCGCAAAGTCTTCGAGATTGCGGGCGTGAGCGACGTGGTGATGACCAACGATCCGCTAGACCCGGAAGAGCAGCCCGTGTGGCTGAAAGGCGATCAAGATCACGAGCAGTTTCACGCCGTGTTGCGGCTGGACCGGATTCTTTGGGGCTGGCCGAAGCATTGGCAACAATTGGCGAGCCAGGGCTACGCGGTGGACGAGAAGGCGTCGGGAAAGTCGATTGGCGAGGTCCGCCGATTTCTCGCCGATTGGCACAAGCGCATGCGACCGTTGTATATGGCGGTTTCGCTGACGGACGCGTTTTTCTATCCGGACGACAGCATCACCAGCAAAATACTGGGCGAAGCGGTGCTGCCGTCCTGCCGGGAATTCGGCCTGCCGATGTCGCTGATGATCGGAGTACGGAGACAAGTTAATCCACGTTTGCGGCTCGCCGGCGATGCCGTAGGCAGAGCCGACCTTCGCGCGCTGGAAAATCTGTGCCGGAGCTTTCCGGAGAACCGGTTTTTGGTGAGCGTACTTAGCCGGGAGAATCAGCACGAACTGTGCGTGTATGCCCGGAAATTCAATAACATGATGCCGTTCGGATGCTGGTGGTTCATGAACAATCCCTCGATCGTGGAGGAAATCACGCGCGAACGGATCGAACTGCTGGGCACCACTTTCATTCCACAACATTCCGACGCGCGCGTGCTCGAACAGGTCATCTACAAGTGGCGCAACACGCGCCGCACCCTGGCCCCCATTCTTACGAATGCCTACAAGCTGATTTACGACGATGGCGGAGGAATCAGCCGGCGACACATTCAGCGAGACGTGAACCGCCTTTTCCGCTCAAATTTCGAGAATTGGACGAGCCTGCGCGCGGGATAAGCGCGCCGGCCTGACCACATTTCCTGAGACATCAGTCCCCGACAAGCGCAGTCCGGAGAAAGCTGGCAATCGATTCCGTCAATTTGCGCGGACAATCGGTCCGAGCCATGGCGAGCGCCAGACTTCGCGTTAAGCGATGTCCGCCAACGCGAAACTTTTGAAAAAAATGCGACCGCCCCCGCAGAGCATGCTCCGGTAGAACGGAGTGGCCGAACCCCGATTCCACTAGGCGCTTGATCGCTTCGGTATCATCGGCTTCCATCACCACGTGCGGGGTAACGCCAATGTCCCTGAAAAAACGGTCGATGATCAGCCGGATGTTGCTGCGCTTGGGATAGAGCAGGAAAGGGGCATTGTTAAGATCGGAAGCGCGCAAAGTGCCGACGTGCCCGCTCCCTACTTTATTGGCAGAGGGGCGGACGATGAGAAGCTCTTCCTCAAAAAGAGGGATGATGTTCAGATTCTCCTCGGCGACGGGGAGAGAGATGAGCGCCAAATCGAAGCGCCGGTCGTGGAGTCCGGCCACCATTTCCTCGGTGACGCCAACGGTTACGCTGATCTCCGCATTGGGATAGCGTTTGCGCAGCTGACGAAGCGGCCCGCCCAATTGATAGATAAGAGTAGTTACGCCAGTCGCAAGATGAAAAGGGCGCACGTCCTTGGAAAGATCGTTTTCAAATTCCTGCCGGATGTGACCCATGCGCTTGATCACTTCCTTGGCATGCTCGGCGAGGCGCAACGCGGCAGGTGTGGGGACTAGCCGTTTACCGCGGCGCACAAAGAGCTCGGTGTGGAGCTCTTCGGCGAGGTTATGAAGCTGAAGACTGACGGCACCGGGAGAGAGGTGAATTTTTTCCGCAGCGCGAGTCATGCTGGGAGAATCCATGACGGCGAGAAACAATTCAAGTTGGTGGATGTCCATTCACCTTCTCCACAGAGATGCGGCCGCGTAAACGCGGAGGCAGTTGACGAGAGATGCCAACCGCGTTTCTAGAACTTAAATCGTTGTAACACCGTCAAAACGATTGCCCAGATTGTACAGCTTCAAGAATGAATTGCGTCTCTGCAGCGCAAGTGCATGGAGGCCACTCTACCAAAAAACGAAGGACGTTGTGGGCGAAGAGATGGCTTTCCCGATGAGGGCCGAGGCTGTAGTAGAGTAGGCAGGCCCATTTTATGGGTCAAGCCAGCCACGGGACGGGAATCGGTTTCGTTTCGCTGCTGGGCTGGCCGCGAGATAAAGGATTCCTATCAACGATGAAGATCACTGATGCGAGAGTGATTGTCTGCAGCCCGGGACGCAACTTCGTAACGCTGAAGATTACGACGGAAGACGGGATTCACGGTCTTGGTGATGCCACACTAAACGGCCGGGAGCTTGCCGTGACAGGCTATCTCTCCGACCATGTCATTCCAATTCTAATCGGGCGGGATGCGCGGCGGATCGAGGACATCTGGCAATACCTTTATAAGGGCGCGTACTGGCGCCGCGGCCCCGTGACCATGTGCTCGATCGCGGCGGTGGATACCGCGCTCTGGGACATCAAGGGCAAGGCGCTGAATGTGCCCGTCTACCAGTTGCTGGGAGGGGCTTCCCGTGACGGCGTTCTGGTTTACGGCCATGCCAGCGGGCAGGACATCGAGGACACAGTTCAGGCAGTCGCCGAATACCGCAAACTTGGGTATAAGGCTATTCGCGCGCAAAGCGGCATTCCCGGGCTGCAGAGTACTTATGGTGTCGGGCGCGGCAAAATGTACTATGAGCCTGCGGAAAAAGGCGCACCGGTCGAAAATGCATGGAGTACAGACTTATACCTAAACTTTGTGCCGCGTTTGTTCGAACGGCTGCGAAAGGAATTTGGCGAGGATCTTCCCTTACTGCACGATGTGCATCACCGGCTGACGCCGATCGAGGCGGCACGCCTGGGAAAGAGTCTAGAACCCTTTCACCTGTTCTGGCTCGAAGATCCTGTTCCGGCGGAGTTGCAAGAAAGTTTGCGCCTCATTCGCCAGCACACCACTACGCCTATCGCGATCGGCGAGGTCTTCAATTCGATCTACGATTGCCAACAGCTTATTCAGGAGCAGCTCATTGATTACATTCGAACCGCGGTTGTGCATGCTGGCGGAATCTCGCATCTGCGGAAGATTGCCAGCCTGGCGGAACTGTATCACGTCCGGACCGGCTGCCACGGCGCGACGGACATGAGTCCGGTGTGCATGGCTGCTGCGCTGCATTTTGATTTGAGCGTCCATAATTTTGGAATTCAGGAATATATGCATCACGCGGAAGAGACGGACCGGGTCTTTTCGCATTCCTACAGTTTTTCCGATGGAATGATGCATCCAGGCGATGCGCCAGGCCTGGGCGTCGATCTTGATGAAGCGCTGGCTTCCAAGTATCCCTACCGGCGAGCATACTTGCCGATCAACCGCAAACTCGATGGGACGATGCATAGTTGGTAGGATTGCTCAATGGACCCAGCGCGCCCCACTTCCGAATCCAGCATTGCCGTATCGCAGAGCCAAGCCGCGGCCGCGGCAACCGTTCCTTCACGCCTTGGGTACTTTCGCTGGATCATCTGCGGGCTTCTGCTGCTCGGCACAACAAAAAACTACATGGATCGGCAAGTGTTGGGCGTGCTCAAGACCACGTTGCAACATGACTTTAGCTGGAACGAAATTCAGTACGGGAATCTTGTGTCGGCATTCCAGATTGCGTACGCCGCGGGCATGTTGTTGGTGGGAGGACTTATCGATCGGCTGGGGACGCGTTTGGGCTATGCGCTGGCGATGATCTTCTGGAGCTTGGCTTCGATGGGGACGGCGCTGGCGAGTTCGCTGACCGGTTTTAGGATGTCCCGTTATGCCCTGGGATTTGGCGAGGCTGCTGTTTTTCCCGCGAGCATCAAGGCGGTCGCGGAATGGTTTCCGAAGAAAGAAAGGGCTCTGGCGACCGGGATTTTCAATGCGGGAACAAACGTCGGCGCGATCATCACACCACTGATCGTGCCATGGATTGTGTTGCGCTGGGGCTGGCAGGGAGCGTTCGTGGGAATCGGCGCGATCGGATTCGTCTGGCTCTTCATTTGGCTGCTGATTTATCGCAAGCCGGAAGACCACAGAGGCGTTTCGAAGGCGGAACTGGACTACATTCGAAGCGATCCGCAAGAACCTGCGGGAAAAACCAAATGGGTTAGGTTGTTTCCGCTTCGTCAAACCTGGGCATTCGCCATGGGGAAATTCCTGACTGACCCGGTCTGGTGGTTTTATCTTTTTTGGGTACCGGGATTCTTGCAGAGCAAACATGGCCTGGCGCTGACTGGAATCGGGATTCCTATCATGGCGATTTATCTGATTTCCGATGTGGGAAGTGTGGCCGGAGGCTGGCTGTCCTCTTCTCTGATTAAGCGAGGAAGGAGCGTTAACGCTGCCCGGAAGATTGCCATGCTCATTTGTGCGGTTGGCGTGCTGCCGGTGGTGTTCGCTTACCGTGTTGAGAGCACTCTCTCTGCGGTGTTGCTGATCGGACTTGCGGCTGCGTGCCATCAAGGGTTTTCCGCTAACCTTTACACGTTGACCTCCGACATGTTTCCGGCACGAGCGGTGGGCTCAGTCACGGGAATCGGTGGCATGGCGGGCGCAATTGGAGGGTGGCTCATGGCAAAGGTTGTAGGGCATGTGCTGCAATGGACCGGCAGTTACATGATTCCGTTCGCGATGGCCGGCTCCGGTTATTTGCTGGCGCTGATCGTTATTCATGCCCTGACTCCTCGGCTTGAGCCAGCGAGAATCACTTGAGAAGGCCAATTGTGACTGAGGCAGGCTGTGATTACTGATTGACGCCACTGGCGAGCATGCCGCCGTCAACCACGAGAAGATGACCGGTGACAAAGCTGGCGGCATCGGAGGCGAGAAACACCGTGGCGCCCGCTAATTCGTCGAGCTGGCCGAAGCGCCTCATGGGTGTGCGAAGCAAGAATTCTCGCCCACGCTCTGTTCCATCGAGCAGAGCGGCGTTCAAGTCCGTGCGAAATACGCCCGGAGCCAGCGCGTTAACACAAACACCCGAGGTGGCCCACTCGATGGCCAGCGATTTCGTCAGGGAAGCGACGCCCGCTTTGCTGGCACCATACGCAGCAACTTGATACAGCCCGACAAGTGAGGAGATTGAGCCGACATTGATGATGCGGCCATAGTGTTTCTCGATCATATGGCGGCCAAACACCCGGCAAGCGCGCAGAGTCCCCTTCAAATTTGTTTCCAGGATGGCGTCCCAATCGGCTTCCGGAAAATCGAGCGTAGGCATTTTTTTCGTGCGACCGGCGCAATTTACGAGGATCTGCACGCTGCCGAATTCAGCGCGCGTGGCTTGCAAGAGCCGCTCGATGCTGGCGTTGTCAGTGACGTCGCAGGTTTGCGCGAGAGATCGTTTGCCGAGCGCTACTACTTGCGCGGCGGCGTCTCGAACCTGCTCCGCCCGGCGGCCCGTGGGAACAACGTGCGCTCCGGCCTGGGCCAGTCCGCGAGTGAGCGCCAGCCCGATGCCGCTGGTTCCGCCGATGACCACGGCGGTCTTGTTTGTGAGATCGAGAAGAGGATGACCCATGAAGTGCTCCTCAGGTTTCTAAGCTGCCGAGATTTGAACAAGAGCGCCAACGCAAATTTCACCAGGCAGAATTGCGAGTGCCGAGATGATGCTCTGTAATTCAGTATGGAATCATCCCACGTCTACATTTCTATACTCAATTCTGCTCCGATTCAGGAAGCGCGCCCCAGATGAATGAATTCGATTGTAATGCGACCCCCGGATTTGTGGCATTGAGTATTGCTAAAGAAATCGTTCACGCCGATTGATTGGATACGCAACGATTTGCAGAGAACGGGAAACGACACCCATCGATGGCGGCTACCAGAGGGAAGGATATGCGCTCGGAGACTCTCCGGTACGCGTGTAGGACACTATCCGATGCCCGCGGTGTAATGGTCTGACGCGAAAATCGTTTTCCTGCCGACAGCTTTGAATTTTGCTGTCACCTAACCTTCCGCCTGCAAGTGGGACCCAGAGAACAGATTTAGGGACATACCCAAACCAGGTCGGCCCTCTTCAGCCCAGACTTCAGGACCCAGCGGTTTCGTTCTCTTCGCCAATCGCCCTACACCTAGCCAAAGCGATCTTGCGCCCGCAATACCAAAAATTAGGACCTGGAGGTCCCGTGTTGAAGCTTGACGCTAGATTTTTGTTTCAAGAGAAGAGAAATTTCCTCGCCGCCGCGCAAAGTGACCTGCTGGCAGTGACCATGAAGAATTCCTTGAAGTACGCGAAATACATTCTTGTGTTGCTGCTCCTTTTTCTGGGCTGCGTCTCGCATGCAGCGGCACAAAAGACGATTTGGCCGAGCACGGCGACGCCAGCAAGTATTGACGCGGGAGCGAATGGGCCTGTAGAGCTGGGGGTGTCGTTTAAGTCGGACGTAAGCGGCT
>MNDE01000122.1:15147-15636 GCA_001914785.1 Acidobacteria bacterium 13_2_20CM_57_17
GCTGGCCAACGGGAATGGCGCTGCCAATGGGGTTTATGCGTATGGAAATGGGACGGTTTTTCCTACCTCGACGACCCAGGCGAACTACTGGGTGGACGTTGCTTTTAGTCCGGCTGCTTCGGCGCAGCAGACGATTTGGCCGAGCACGGCGACGCCAGCGGTGAGTGACGTTGGGGCAAACGGACCGCTGGAATTGGGGGTCTCGTTTAAGTCAGACGTAAGTGGATACATCACCGGCGTTCGTTTCTATAAGAGCGTGAACAATACGGGGACGCATCTGGGGCACTTGTGGAGCAGCACGGGGACGCTGCTGGCGTCGGCCACGTTTACCGGAGAGAGCACTTCGGGCTGGCAGCACGTAAATTTCTCGAACCCCGTGGCGATCAGTGCGAACACCGTGTACGTGGCTTCCTACTATACGACGGGGCACTGGAGTGTGGATTGGAGCTATTTTGCGGGAAAAGGCGCCGACAATGCACCTTTGCATGC
>MNDE01000155.1 GCA_001914785.1 Acidobacteria bacterium 13_2_20CM_57_17
ACGAATTTAAACCGCTCCTGGGGAAGAAAACCCTTCTTCGAATTTACACAAAACCCTTGACGCTACCGACTTAAAGTAATCCTTGACTTACGGTAACAATATGGTATAATCGTTTCGTCAATTCGGCGCGATCCTTCTGCCTGCCCGCCACAGCCCAGGGTGCCCCACGAACCATGTGCGCCTTTTGCATCCCGGTTTTCGTACCGGGGCTCGCCCTCCACGCGGTTCTTCCAACTCCTCCGATATCGTTGCGCCTAGGCCAGTTTCTCTCTCCAGAAGCACGAACAAGACGATCTTCCATTCTCCGTACACTCTTCCAAGTTCCGTATCCTATAAGTCCTTTACTTGCCATTCTTACAAAAACTGCCGGGGTGTATACCAACAAATTCCCATTCTGGTTCACGCCGAGTCAGGCAAGCTCTCTACCCGCCGCAGTCACTCGCCATCGTTCGCCAGTTTATTCAAGTTCTTTCTTTTCAAACTGTTGCGCACTCTTTTGCACCCACCAAAAACTCAACTCTTTTATTTTCAACCGATTCCGCACTCTTTGCCAAAAAACACCGGGGGTGGGGGGGATGGATGTCGAAGGGATCTCGCCTCTACAAGGACAAATTCATGGAAAGAAGCTATGGGATGGGCGGCGCGTTCGCGGTAAGGGCATGTCTAGGCGCACGGATGAAGCGCACAGCCTGAAGGCTGTGCCACAAAAAGCAAGAAAGGGAGGCGCGGCGGATGACGCGCCTCCCGGGATTAATAACGCTCAGGTCGATGGCAAGCTGCCAACCCGCTCAGGGTTCGACGGCAGGAAGAGTCGCCGAGCCAGAAGTGTTCGGGCACGTCGCATGGCCGAACCCGGACTTGCTATTGCCCGTGCCGCCGTTCGGGTTTGGGGTGATGTCGAAAATGATGTTGTCCGGATGCGTAGAGTCGCCGGCAAACAGGCTTGCGGGGCCCGGAACTGCCGGCTGCGAGGCGGAGATGGCCATGTGATCAAGACCGAGGAGATTTCGCACGCGCCAGGCGATGTTGTGGTCCGCGCAGGAAGTGTCTCCGCTGACGCCCACTCCGCCGATCAGCAGATGGCCGTGCGCATAGAGGCCCAAGCCGCCGCCAAAGACGTTTACGCCACCGATTTTGTGTCCAACCATGGGGTCGGCAGCGGTGCCGTAGTTCGCGGAGGGTCCGGCGTAGGCCACGCCGGTATCGACAGGATTGCTGTGCTGCAGTCCATAAAGGCTGCCGCCAGGCTGGACGGCAGAATAGAGGTTTGCCGTGGACAGGGCCAAGCCGCCAGCCTGCCCAGAGCCATTGCTATTGGACGAAGCGTCAAGACTGAAGGCGTTGGCGGTGTTGGCCTTCTGGGCGGAAATGACCCGGCTGCCGGGCCACTGGGCGGCGCGATTGACACCGGAGAAGGCGACAGCACAAACCACACCGTCGCGATTGACGAGAGTCGCCCACATCTGGTTGTTCAGGCCGCTGGTTTCCGCGGCAGTGGCCGAAGCGATAGCGTTCTTTAACGCGGAAAAGTTGGGAAGGTTTGAGCATGAGAAGCCCTGGTCATCGTTGTTCTGCGTGGCGCTGCTTGCAGCGAGTGCGCAAGCCACTGCCACGACAAGGATGACCGCGCTCGCCGTCAAGCAGAGTCTCGGAGACACTCTGAGTTTCCAAGTTGCGAATAACTTCCTAGCGTTCAACATTCATGCACCTCCAGAGTAGAGAGATTGTCTCTCCATCGAACCGCCCGGGCAGGTCAGGGAAGGGAGAGCTTCCAGGTTGGGCCAGAAGACGGATATACGCTCTGCCGGTATCCTTTTGCAAGGACATTCGATGTTTTTTTGTCGAGGCGAGGAAGCGGCTCAGCGATGGGCGGCGCGTTCGCGGATGGATTTCTCGGTGAGCAGGGCTTGCTGGCGGACGCGATCAGAGATTTCAGCGAGTTCGCGCTGATAGGGGCGGATGGCGGGTAAGTCGTCAACCTGGCCGATAAGAAAGAGAGCGCGGAGGGCTTCCCAAACTTGTTCGTCGCCCGGGTCGACAGTAGCGACTTCGGCGCCGGCGGGTACGTGGGAACCCGGAGCCACAAAGAGCGTGCGGACGCGGCCGCTGATGGGCGAGCGCAGCTCGAAAGTTCGCAGCTCGTTCTGAGAGGCTTCCACGGAGGGGTCGACTTGAATTTTTGCGACGAGGCCGCCCTGGTGAACGGCGGTTCCTGCCTTATCGGAGTCCGTAACGCGGCCCGCGGAGGGAGCAACGATTTTGGCGGGCTGGAGAAGAGCGACGATTTGCGGGCGGCCGGAATTGTCGTGGAAGAGGACGAGAGAGAGCGCGGCGTTGCCGCGGACCATCGGGGAGGAATCCTGAAGCATCTTGAGGAGCGCTTCGTGAAAGCCCGGCGCGGAAGTGTCCTGGCCCATCACCCAGGCGTCGGTGTTGCGCACTTCCTCGACGGGATGAGAAGCCAAGCGGATCAGTTCCGGATACCAGCGCGCCGCTGCAGAGTCGTGGCGTCCCATGCGCTCGCCGAGCTGGATGAGGGCGTGCTGAATGTGGCGCGGATGTTTTTCGTCCTGCAAGTATACGGTGATTTGCTTGTCGGGGAGACGGCGGCCAAACCAGGTGTTCCACCAAAACAGGAAGGGCATCAGGACGATCAGCCAGGCGGTGACGAAAAACAGCGCGCGATTGCGTGGAGACATTTTGTGATGCGGGGAAGAGGAGGGCTTCGCGGAAGAATCTTCCGCGGAGAATTCCGATTGGTCACCATTTTCCGGTGAAGATGGAAGACTGGCCATTTTTTTCTCGTGCCGCTAGCTCTCGTCGGAGGCGGGCGGCTGCTTGGCTGGCTCGGCCTTGCCCTTGCCAAAGAGGCCGCGGTCGCGAAGCTCCCAGAAAACGTTGAGGAAAAAAACGCCAGAGATGCTGAGCATGATGATGCTCTCGAAAAGGCCGTCCACGGTGGTGATGGTTCCGGAGACGACAATCCAGCCGATGCCCACGAGTGGGATGAGGCCGAGCAAGATGGAAATCAAGAGCATCACGGGAAGCAATGGACCTCCTCAGGATCGTTCATCGCGACGGTTTCATCGTGGCCCGATGTTCTCAACCAAATGAGCTTGCCACACTTACAGTTGAGATTCTTCGCGCATCCTCATCGGATGCTCTCAGAACGACAATCGCCATTAACGCAATGCCTCAGGGCTTGAACGTCGCGTCCACGGTCTTTGAGTCTTTTGCGGCGAGCGTGACTTTGACGTCTTGTTCACCAAGTTTTTCCTGGACGAACGCGATGGTGTAGTCGCCCGGAGGCAGGCCCTTGATTTCGAACTTGCCGTCGGCGCCGGTGACCGCGAAGAACGGACTCTTGGTTACGTTGACGAACATACGCATCCAGGGATGCTGGTTACACTTCACGGGCAGCATGATTTCTTCGCGGGCGAAAGTTTTCTCGAGCGCAGCGGCCTGCGGAGGCTGCGACTCGTTCCATTCGCGGTTGTCTTTCGGAGTGGGATGAATGTTGTGCGTGGTCGGATCGCTGTTCACGATCTTGATGGTCTGATTGGCCACTACCCCCATCACGTGGGGATGATATTTGCAGCCGCTCTGATCAAGGGTGATGGGTTCCTTGGGAACGTCGAAGGTGCGGTTGCCAAGGCCTTCTTTCACGTAGACGAAAACGTTTGCGAGGTGGCCGCCGGAGGCCACAACGTTTTCGGCCGTGTTCGTGCCTTTGCAGGCGGGATCCTGGCTCATGTCAATCTTGGCGGCCTTGGGGGCTTCGCCATCGAGTTTCACGGTGCCGCTGATGCTGGCGGCCGTGGCGGGATCAATTGGAGTGGCAGCGGCCGCAGGCGCGGCCGTGGGAGCACCGGCGGGCTGCTCTTCTTCTTTCTTGCCGCAACCTGCGAGGAGAACAAACCCCAGCAACGCGGCAAGGCTCCAAACTGCCATGGATGTTTTCGTTTTCATGATTTCGCTGTACCTCTCCTAAAGTTTAAGGCGTGAAGCAATCAGAAATCTATTCGGGCGCGCCGCGGCCACCATTACCGGAAGATTTCGCTCCCGAGGAACTACCGGATGCGGCGCTCGAACGGCCCATTGCAGCGCCAACGCGACGCTGCTCTTCCGGCGTGAGCTGGAGAATGTAGTCGACCAGAAGCTTGGTGTGATCCTTATCATAGCCCTGGAAAGAAGCGGGCGTCGGTCCGGAGAAAACCCAGTGGCCGTTATCGCGCTTGAAGAGGCCCGAAGGCATGGACGTGCCCGGAGCAATGGCTTGCGGGTCGAGCATCCAACGTTCCATCCAATCGGGCTTCAAGCGGCCGCGGGCCTGGAGGAAATTGGGAGCGGTGGCGAAACGATCGTGAGCCGGATCACCCGTAGCGTGGCACTTCAAGCACGGAGCGGCGGTGCTGCTGAAGAGGCTGCGCGCCATTTCGGTTTCCTTGGCGGTCAGGACGGGAACCTCTTCCGGAATGTACGGGAAGGGCTGGCGCGAGAGAGCCTGGAAGAATCGAACCAATTTTCCAAGCTCGTTTTCGGAAAAAGAGAACGTCGGCATGCGGACTTGCAGATAGGAGCGCACACCGTTGCGATTGGTGTCCGTGGTGCTCAGAGACGGATTCTTCAGGAACCGCTGCAACCACTCGGGATCGACACGCGCGCCTTCGGTTAGGAGCTTGGGAGGAAGTTGCTCCTGCGCATCCTTGTAACGAGCCATAGCCATCAGCGAAGTTTTCTGGCCGGGGATGAGCTGGTGGCAGCCCATGCAGTTATATTTTTTGACCACCCACCAGCCTTCTTGAATGTCGCGGCGATAATCGAGCGGGCGGTATTGATAGTTGGGGGGAAGAGGATTTTCCTGGCTGCCCAAGAGGAAAGTGGTGAGCGCGCGTATCTGCTCTTTGGTGAGGTGCAGATTCGGCATGCGCAATTTTTCTGTTTCGGGCTTGTCCTTGCCCTTGTCCCAAATGTTGGGCTCGGCGAGCTTGTGTTCGAAGAAACCCTTTTGGTCGTACCACGGTTGTTTCGCGGGGCCTTCCGGCAGGCGCACAAGGTCGTCTGGATCCGTGATTGGTTCGATGCCGCCGCGCTGGGCAATTTCCGTGAACAAGGCGAAATCCAACCGCTCGATAGGTTTGCTGCCTTCAATGGTCAGCTCCGTGCCGATGCGGCCTTCGTCCTCGAGGCCGGAAATTTCATGGCAACCGGCGCAGCCGAAATGGCGAACCCACTTCTTGCCTTCGTCCTTCAAATTCGGATCGTCCATGAAGGAGGCATCCGCGTAAGAGGGAGGCTCCTGCTTTTTCAGTGTGATGAGATAGCTGGCAACATCTTCCGCGTCCTGCGGAGACAAACGCAAGCTAGGCATCACGGTCATGTTCTGGACCTGGAGCTCGTGGCCGTCATTGGGGCAGCGGCTGTGCTCGAGGTCGAAAACGTAGGGCAGGCCTTTCTTTTTGTAATCCTCGGGACCGATGTCCTTCTTTTCGAGGGGGCAATAGGGGCGCGTGCGCTCGCGCGCGTTGTGGACCCAACGAACCAGGTAATCGTAATTGGCCTTCTCGCCGACGCGACTGAGATTGGCCGCGAAAGTTCCGCCCTGCAACTGATCGCCTTCGCCGATGGAGTGGCAGGCGAGGCAGCCGCGCGATTCGAACAATTCTTTTCCGTGCGTGGCGTTGCCAGGCTTGTGCTTGGGCAAGGAATCCTTGAGCGCGGACTGCCAAATGAAGGCGGAGATGGCCTTGATCTGGTCGTCGTTCAGACGGAAATTCGGCATTTTCGTGGTGGCACGGAAATCGCTAGGCTTCTTGAGCCACACGGGAATCCAATTCTTGTTGAGCTTGAGGCGGATGTCCTTGAGATTTGGAGCGACCTTTTTCATGTCCTCGAGGAGACTCTTGGTGGAACGATCGAGTTGCACGATGCGCAGGTCGAGCTTGCTGTTGGTGACTTTGAGAGCGACGGCGCGATCGTTGAGGCGGTTGGCTTCCTCGTTGCTCTCGGCTTTGTCGGCTTGCTTCATCAGGTCGCCGGCTTGCTTGAAGTTGTCCTTCTTCTCTTGATCGAGCTGCTTGATTTGCTGGGCGACGGAGAGCAAATCCTCGGGTTCCTTGTCGTAGCCTTCGAAACGGTGACAGCCGACGCAGCCACGCTGGCGGAAAAGATCCTTGCCTTCGCTGACCACCCACCCAACGTCATTGGTGACGACGACCATGTCGGCGGAGTGGCAAACCTGGCAGCCCGCTTCGTAATTCTGAGGTGTGAAAATGGGCCAGAGCCAATGTTCATAGTTGCCATGAGCTTTTTCAGCGCTGGTGGTGGCGCGCCCGTTGCCCTGATGGCAAGGGGTACAGCCGAACTTGTCCGGATCGTGAATCTTCAAGAGATCGGGTTCCGGGTGGCTGGTGAAGGCCCGCGCATACTCATCAGGCTTTTTGCCTGGTAAGGACATGGCGGCGGCCGTGAGTTTCACCGGCTCGCGAATGCCCATATGGCAGGACTCACAGCGGTCGACGATTTGGGAACTGTCCTCCCTCACGATATCGGCGTTGTGCTCGTTGACGTTGATCTGGCGGATTTTCGGAGTCCAGACTTCCACGCCGTTCTGCAAGTTCGTCAGCTGCGAGGGCGTGAGGTTCACCATGTGATCGGTGAGGTAGGAATCCATCAATTCCTTTTTTTCGTTGACGGGCTTGATGAGTTCGCCGAGCTCCGCACTAAATTGCGTTCGTTCGTTCTTGAGTTCGTTATAGGCCTCTTCCAGTTCGCCGAAATTCTTGAAGGTCTGGAGCTTGCCATCGGGCATTTCAACGGTGCTGGGTTTGGCTTTGTACTCTTCAAGGTTGCGCTGCATGCGTTGTTTGGACGACGAGCTCGTCTCAGTTTCGATGGCGTACGTTGCGGCGGTGACGTAGGCGCGCCGGTCAGTGAAGTGATTAGTGCCGTCCTGGACAGCTAGGATTCTTGCGCCCAAATCCCGCAGCTTCTCCCTAAGTTCCTGGATGCGCGGGGCGGCGTTCTGGCTGGCGCTGTCGTAATCCTGTTTGAGTTTCTGGTAATCGGGGCTGGCCTCGACTTCTTTTTGCGCGTCGCCGGATTGCGAGCGGGCATTCTTCAAAAAAGTCGAATAGCGGTCTTTCCATTCGTGCTGGAAGGCCTTCCACGGGCGCTGCCCGAAATCCTCGTCCCACATGGCCCAAAAGAAAGTGGCCATGAGAATGACCATGGAGATGACGTAATGCGGAGCCAGCGACTTGCTGACTACCGGGTCGTTTTCGGGAATGGGCTTTTCGGGCACCAGTTCCTCCTAATGCCGTTCCAACTTGCTGGGACTATTTACTGAGATCCAATCACAGAGTCGTTGGCCGAGATATTTCTTTCCTCGCCCTGTCTTCAGATATCGTTCGCGGCGGGCTGCATCAGACGTGCTCAAGCAAGCCTCATAGTAGACCAATCGGAGCGGACGCCGGAAACGTGTCGAGTGGACACGGCCCGCTTCATGGTCGTGAATTCGCTTTCGCAAGTCCGCGGCCATCCCGGTATACCATCGACTGTCCCTCAAGCTCTGCAATACGTATACGTAATTCATAGCCTCACCAGTTGGAACGGCACTAAACGTTGAACCAAGGTGTAATCCACACGTATTTAATGTGGAAGAGCAACCGCAACAACATTTTGATCGGCAGACCGAGCATGGTCAGAAAAAACGTCATCATGATGGAATATTGCAGCAGGCTCATGCGTTTGAAGTCTCTCGCATTGTGACGGCGGAAAAAGGCATGAACGAGCATGCCGCCGATGGCGAAAAACCCGCCGACCACAACTGCACCGAAGATGCCCTTGCCCAAGTTCGAAGTGATTCCAAAAATATCGGGCAAGTCGCGATTGACTTCATAAATGAGACGATTGTGGTCCCAAGTCTGCCCCGGCCAGAACCACTGCCAGCCTGGCCCTCGAATAAACGTGCCGATGAAAATCATGGACACCCACAGGATGATGAAACCGAAGAGAAACGTTCCGATGGCGAATTTGCGTTGCTTCCAGGTGTAGTAGCCCGCGCCCAAGGGATTAGTGTCGATATAAGGGATTACCATCAGGCCGAAGATGATGAGCGTGGGCATGACCACGCCGGCGATCCACGGGTCGAAGTAGACCAGCATCTCCTGAAGGCCGAGGAAGTACCACGGCGCCTTCGCCGGGTTCATGGTGAGGTTGGGGTTGGCCGGTTCTTCAAGCGGGGCGTTCAGAGTGATGGACCAAACCATCAGAATGATGGTGACGATGATGGCGGCGAGGAATTCGATGCGCAACAGAAACGGCCAGACGTGGACTTCCTTGGCCCAGCCGGCCTTGAAGGGCCAAGCTTTGCGATGATGTGTTTTGGCCAACGCTGCATCCCCGGCGAGTTGCTCGATCAGGACGTCATTGGCATGTGCCTGCTTCCAGGCGAGGTAGATGTAAAAAGCAAGCAGCGGAATCATCGCAATGATCGGAACGTTGTCCGGGGCGGAGAGAATTTCCCACAGTTGTTTCCAATCCATGGCTATTTCTTCGCCTCCTTCACTTCGGAGTCGAGAACCACGGGCGCGGGACCAGAGATACCGCCATCCTTACGAACGCGCCAGAAATGCAGAACCATGAAAATGGAAGCGATAATAGGAATGCCAATGCAGTGCCAGATGTAGGAGCGCAGGAGAGCGTTGGCGTCCACAATGGAGCCGCCGAGCAGGCCGAAGCGAACGTCATTGTAGGGCGTCATGCCTAACTGCTGACCGAAGGGACCTTCATGACCGAGGAGCGGAGTGGCGCGGGCCATGTTGGTGCCGACCGTGACGGCCCAGAAGCCGAGCTGATCGTCGGGAAGCAAATAGCCGGTGAAAGAGAGCAGCAGCGTCAGAACCAGAAGAATCACGCCGACGTTCCAATTGAACTCACGTGGCTTCTTGTACGAGCCAGTGAGAAACACGCGAAACATGTGGAGCTCGACGGCGATGACCATCAAGTGCGCGGCCCAGCGATGCATGTTGCGCAACAATTTGCCAAAGGGCACGTCGTGTTCGAGATAGAGCACATCTCGGAAAGCCTGCACTTTGCTGGGATGGTAGTAAAACATCAGCATGACGCCAGTGAGCGTGAGGACGATGAACAAATAAAAGGTAATGCCTCCCATGCCCCAGGTGTAGCTGTAGCGAACGGCGTCACGATTAATCTTGGCCGGATGCAGATGGAGAAAAACGTTGGAGAGCACGCCGAGGGCGCGATTGCGCGGCGTGTCGTCGTGTTTGTGGCGGAAAATCGAAGTGTAGACTTGGGTCTTGGTGGGCTTCTTCAGAATTTCGACTTGTTCTTTGGCCTTTGCAGGCAGATCCGTCTTGAGGGATTCGAGGTCTTCCTTAACCCCAGCTTTCAGGCGCTCGACCAGGCCAGCGGATTTGCCATTTTTTCCGTTCGGCGTTTTCTCTTCGGGCATCGTCTGCTCTCCCGTTCTGTAGCGGCTCGAACTGTTGCTATTTCTCCCTTGCGCGTGGAACGCTTTCGGCGCGCTCCTAGTTACACGGGCAAGTAGGATCCCGGATCACTGAAGTGGCTTGCTTGTCCCTTGGGCCACTGATAGAGCCGGGAAGTATCCACAACGATCTGACCATCGGGAGCTAATTCCAGGTGCGCGCGATCCATGGGGCGCGGCGCGGGCCCTTCAAAGTTGACACCTTCGCTGTCGTAGCCGCTGCCGTGGCATGGACACTTGAATTTGTTTTCGCCGGCTTTCCAATCGGGCGTGCAGCCGAGATGCGTGCAGCGCGCATAGATGACAAAGACACGATCCGGAGTGCGATCCACCCAGATGCGATATTTCTGCTGCCATTTAGTATCGACACCCAAAGCGTAGTCTGAAGGGTAACCGATCTTGAAAACTGTGGGAGGTTCAAAAAGCGTGCGGGGAAGGAAGAATTTAAAAAAGGCGATGAACCACGCGCCAAGAAATGCCGTGACAGTAACCCACACCAACCGCCGCCGCTTCCGGTTGATTTCACTGGGCTCGGGACCGACGGTTGCCAAACCGCCAGCCGCCGCTGCTTTGGATGTACCGACGGCAGGCGTACCAACATACTTGGTAGCATCTCCGCCACCGGCAGCAGATGTCTTCGCCGCTTCCGGTTTTGGTTTGGCCGAATCAGTTTCCGGGCCCGCCATGCGTTACCTCCTGGATTCGTGGTCCTCGAAAATAATTTGGCGGCCACCGAAAGCGCCGCCCGTTCCCCCTTCAGGTTATGGGCCTGCCGCAATTAACGGAACGTCCCAGTAAAGATTTAGCGACAAAAAATGGAGACGGCTGTCCACAGCACGCGAATATTTTCTCGGATGGGCTAGAAAAACTATAGAGAGAGGGCGCAATCGCTGAAAGCGTCCGAGGCCCGACGAATTGGGAAAGTTTGATACGAAAACATCGCGAGGTCCTCAACATTTCGCTGGACCCCCCAGAAACGAAACGGATATTACTCAAAACAAAAAATTTCGTCAATGCGTGTTTGCAGCGCTGGCGGGAAATGATTTAGAGCATTTTGTGAAAAGAAGGATTAATACCAACAAATAATAGATGCAAGAAGCTGCTTGCGCTCAGAAAAAGCTGTGATATATTCGCCCCGGTTTGTATTCCCCGCGTTTCTTTTTTGTGATTGGTGAGGCTTTCGCGGGGAAGGCTCTGGAAACCACTTCGGAGGTCTCGCACAATGGGCCTCGTTTTGCTCGTCGTAATCTGGCTGATCACCCTCGTCAGCACCTATTTTTTTGTGGCGAAGACCTGGTGGCTGCCAGCAGGGGCCTCGGCTGCGGCCGCCGGCATCGATCATCACTTCACGGTTTCCTTCTATCTCATGGGATTCGTATTCGTCGCCGCGCAATTAGCCCTTGGCTATCTGGTCTGGAAATATCGTGAGGGTGGTTCTTCCCAGAAAGCGTCGTACTCGCACGGGAACACGACACTGGAAGTTGTCTGGACGGTGCTGACCACGATTCTTTTTGTCGGAATGAATCTTGCGAGCAGTTCGATCTGGGCGGCGGAACGATTCCGCGCGGCAGAGGCCAATGCGGTGCACGTGGAAGTGACGGGTATGCAGTTTGCTTGGTATTTCCGTTACCCCGGGCCAGACGGCAAATTCGGATTAACCAAACCTGAATTGGAAGATGCATCCGCCGGCGGTGAAGCTGCTCTAGGGCTGGATACGCATGACCCGGCATCGAAGGACGACGTGGTGAGCGGAGTCATGGTGGTTCCGGTGAACCGCGAGATCGAAGTAATCTTGCGCGCGCAGGACGTGATTCACAGTTTTTTTGTTCCAAGCATGCGCTTCAAGCAGGACGCCGTGCCGGGCCTGGCGATTCACATGCACTTCACGCCCATTCAGACCGGTGATTACGAGATTGCTTGCGCGGAACTCTGCGGCCTCGGGCATTACAAGATGCACGGCATATTGAAGGTGGTCAGTCAGGAAGAGTTTGACAAATGGCTGGCGGCGAGGGAGGCGGAGAAGCAATAACATGGCTACTCACGAATCAGCTGCCCACGCATCTCACGCACACGGGGCGCCGCAGGGATTTATTCGCAAATGGATCTTCAGCTTGGACCACAAAGTTATCGGGCTCCAGTATTACTTTCTTGCGCTCACAGCGGTCTTTGTAGGCATGTTCCTTTCGCTGCTGATGCGCATTCACTTGATCTGGCCGACGGCGACGCTGCCGTTCTTTGGCGAGATCAAGCCGGAAACTTACTTAAGCCTTCTGACCATGCATGGCACGATCATGGTTTTCTTTGTGCTGACCACGGCGCCGCAGGGCGGCTTTGGAAATTATTTCCTGCCGATTCAGATTGGCGCACCGGACATGGCTTTTCCGGTGCTGAACATGCTTTCGTTTTGGACGACGTTCCTGGGCTTCATCGTGCTCCTTGCGGCATTTGTCGTAACCGGTGGCGCTCCGCTGCACGGGTGGACCGGTTATGCGCCGCTTAGCGCGCTGCAATCCGCCGGCCCCGGTGAAGGATTAGGCGCTGACCTGTGGATCACTAGCATTGCGATTTTCTGCATCGGTGCGCTGATGGGGGCGTTGAACTTCATTACTACTACGCTCGATATGCGCGCCAAGGGCATGACCATGATGCGCATGCCGCTGACCGTGTGGGCCTGGTTCGTCACCGCGATCCTGGGGCTGCTGGCGTTCGGCGTGCTGCTCTCGGCAGGCATTTTGCTGTTGATGGACCGCAACCTCGGCACGAGTTTTTTTGTTCCGCTGGTTACGGTGAACGGTCAGCTTACAGGGCACAAAGGCGGATCGCCGCTCCTTTGGCAGCACCTGTTCTGGTTCTTCGGCCATCCCGAGGTATACATCGCGATCTTGCCAGCCATGGGCATGTGTTCGCAGTTGCTCTCGGTTTTCTCGCGCAAACCTATCTTCGGGTACAAGGCGATGGTGTACGCCATCATGGCCATCGGCTTTCTCGGGTTCATGGTTTGGGGCCACCACATGTTCATGAGCGGGATGAGCCCGTACACGGCTTTTGCTTTTTCCATCATGACCATGGGCATCGGCGTCCCGTCGGCCATCAAGACGTTTAACTGGCTGGGCACACTCATGCGCGGGCGGATTCGATTTACGTCGCCGATGCTTTTTGCCATCGGATTTGTGTCTCTCTTTGTGACCGGTGGAATCAGCGGACCGTTCCTCGCGCAGCCGGTGCTGGACATCTACCTGCACGAGACCTATTTCGTGATCGCGCACTTCCATTTGATTATGGGTGTCGCGTCGATCTTCGGAATATTTGCGGCAACGTATTATTGGTTCCCGAAGATGTTTGGGCGAATGATGAACGAACCGCTGGCAAAGCTGCATTTCTGGCTCACGTTCGTTGGCGCGTACGCCATTTTCATGCCCATGCACTATTACGGCATGAGCGCGGGGTTGCGGCGCTACTCGCAATCCACGGAAGTGGCCTTCATTCTTAAATTACTTCCGATACAGAGATTCATAACGATTGCGGCGTTCATTACCATCGCCAGCCAGTTTATCTTTGTGATTAATCTTTTCTGGAGCATGTTCAAGGGAGCGAAGGCCAGCGACAATCCGTGGGAAGCCACGACGCTTGAGTGGATCACCGCCACGCCGCCGCCGCACGACAATTTTGGCGGGCGCACGCCGGTCGTCAACAACGGTCCCTACGAATACAGCGTGCCGGGCGCGCCTCGCGATTTCGTGATGCAGAGCGATCCGGAAATCAAACCAAAACACTGATCACATATGGCCAGCTTGACTACAACGGCGACAGTAATCGAACCAGAAATTTCCCGGGACGATCACGGCACTGCGCCACCGATTCGAGATGGCGGAGACTATGGCCGTCCAGGATTGCCGGACTATGGGACACGGTTGCGCCGCGCGCGGCTTGGACTGCTGGTTGCGTTGATACCGGTGATGATGCTGTTTGTTTCATTTACCAGCGCTTACGTGGTGCGGCAGGGTTTGCCGTCGCTGGACCCGCGCACCAACAATCTTATTCGCGACTGGATTCCGGTGGCGCTGCCGAGATTATTGCTGCTCAATACGTTTGTGCTGCTGGTCAGCAGCGTGAGCATGGAATTGGCACGCCGGCAAATCAGAGCGCGAGCGATGATGGAGACGAATTCAACGGGCACCGACGTTTCCATTCGCGATCCAATAAGAACGCCGTGGCTTGCGATGACTTTTGTCCTCGGTCTCGCGTTTCTTTTCGGCCAGTGGACAGCGTGGAAGCAGTTGGCGGCAAACGGATTTTACGTTTCCACGACGCCGAGCAGCTCTTTCGTTTATTTGCTGACCGGCGCGCACGCGGCGCACTTGCTGGGCGGAGTTGTCGCGCTGCTCATTGCGAGCATCGCTGCGCTGCTGCACCGTTCGTTGAAGACGCGCAGCATCGTCGTCGACGTAACCGCATGGTACTGGCATTTCATGGCCTTGTTGTGGATTTACATTTTTGGCTTGATGAAGTTCGTCAGTTAGCTGTGAGTTGATCCGGAGGTCGAACGCATGGCTGATTCCGCGTTGCACGACATCCCGTCGGTTTACGAACCGTCGCTGTTCGGCACATACTCGAAGAAAATCGGGATGTGGCTGTTCCTGCTCTCCGATTCGCTGACGTTTGGCGCGCTGCTCTACGCGTACAGCTACGGGCGCATTTCCACGGCGAATTGGCCGACGCCATTCCACTCCGAGAGCATCGTAAACGCGACCATCATGACGGCGTTCCTGCTCACCAGTTCGCTGACCATGGTATTGGCGGTGCGCGCCTCGGTGGACCACAATGCCAAGGCGCAGACGCTTTGGTTACTCGCCACCATGGCGTGCGGTGCGGGATTCATCATCCTTCACGGCCGCGAGTGGAGCAACTTGATCGCAGAAGGCTTGACGCTCCCCATGTTCCCCAAAGTTCTCGGGCATGAAGCCGCCAGCGAGTTTGTCAACGTATCCCAAACCGTGCCGCAGTTCGCCTCCACATTCTTTACGCTGACAGGAATGCACATGCTGCACGTGACGCTGGGCGTGATTTACCTAGGCGTGGTCGCGCTGCGGCGCAAGTTCATTCCCATTTTGCTGGTGCTGTGGCTGGTGGCGTGGCTGACGACGCCGGCCTATAGCCCGTTTCATTACGGCGCGCACGTTCTCCTAATCGCGGCGATTGTGTGCGCAATTATCCTGTGGCTAAAACCCAAAGTATACGACTCGTCCGACGTAGAAGTTGCCGGCCTGTATTGGCATTTCGTTGATCTCGTGTGGATGTTCATCTTTCCTCTGGTCTATCTGATGTCGGCGAAGATTCTCTAGGAGCGCGAGAGTTATGGAACCAGATCAAATCGCCATAGCGGAGCGGGTTGCAGAGCAGCACCGCCATCACAAAAAAGCACTGTTCTTCTGGGTCTGGGGCGCGCTCCTGGTGATGACGGCAGTTGAGGTTTACCTGACCTATCAGAACATGGAGCCGGTCAAGATGTTGACCATCCTGATGGGCTTGTCGCTGATCAAGGCCGCGCTGATCATCGGATTTTTCATGCACTTGAAGTACGAGGTTTCGCGCATGAAGTGGCTGACGATGTGTTCGGTCATCGCCTGCCTCATCTTGATGACCATCTTCTTTTTCCCGGACGCCAGGCGTATTATCGAGTTGGGAGCGAAATGAAACTACGCGCTGCAATACTCGGCTTGTTGCTTTCTATGTGGGCGGCGCCTGCGTTCAGCCAGGGCTGCGCGATGTGTTTCAGCACGGCTGCGGCGGCCTCCAAGGACGGGCAGAGAGCCATCAGCAAGGGCGTCCTCGTGCTGCTCGTCCCACCAGCGGGCTTTATGAGCCTCGGCGTTGGGCTGGCACTTTACTACGGAAAAAAGCGCGATCAAGAGAACTGCTGAGCTGGCCGCGCCCGGTTGCGTATTTTGCTGTGAAAGGGCACGCTACTCCCTACCCCCCATCATTTTGCATGAATGTGAAAGCAAAGAGCTTGCAAAATTTGCATTTCGTAAGTGGCTGATTTTAAAGGGCACGATTTGGGTTGTTTTGGGTTTGCAAAGCGCGAATGGCCGCCTAGAAAAGAAAAAGCGGGGAGTAAGCTCCCGCACTCCGAAACATGGTTTTATACGTCGTTAAGTATAGCACGAGGCAGAGGAAAGTCAAGGAGAACTTGCGGTGAAGCGGCGGACCATACATTCCGATTCGCTCGGTTATCAGGACCTAATGTCCACTGCTTCTCGTGCTTATGCCTTCGCAGGAGTTCAGGCGGAGAAAGCACCGATAAACCATAAAGCGGCTAAACCGAATGACGCCAACGATGCAGGCAGGCGCACGGGGCCATTTCCTAATAGCGATAGAATGAGGGCCAGTATTGATCCTACAAATCCAAACGGGACAAGCGAAAGGTCGGGCGGCCCACTGTTGCGAGCATTTTTGTCCATAGCAACCAGCACCAAGAATCCAACAAAAGAAGCAAGGACCAAGCCGCTAAATACGCTAATTTTTCTCCAATCAGAAAAGCGCGGCTGGGGTTTCAACCATCGTACCCAAGCCCAAATCAGAGAAGGGAATGGCAGTATGTATCCTGCAAATCCAATTATAACGATGATAAACATTAAGACCCCATTCTCGTTGCCTCGATTATGAGTACAGGAATAGGCTGTCGCCAACTCCCTTCGTATGTAACAATCGGCTCGGCACTCATGCGAAGAATAGCCGGAGAACGGCTTAGGAATTAGCGAAATTCAAGCCAAATGCCCGATTAGTTAGATAGCCGTAAACTAATTTGCTAAGCCGGCGAGGCGAACTGGTTGGCGACCGACTTCCTTCCGTTGGAAGGCACGTTGAAGAACTGATAGACCCAGCCTTTTACGAACTGGATCTCGAGCGTCTCCGAATCTTCCTGGTAACCAACCTGGGTGATTTCCTTCGAGGGAACAAGGACCCGATGCATTGTTGAGACGTTTTCAGCGGATGGCGCGAGGACTCGCCATCGTGTCACGGCCTTGGTGATAACGAATCTGTGGGCTAGTCGCTTTTTCTCCCTGGCCATGGCCTTGGATCGCCCCCTTTGGTAGTGGCTCAACGGCCGGATTCCAGCATGAAGAAAACAGATCCAAAGCAGCTTTTCTTTGCATAGGCAAAGAGGGGCGTGGGGCTGGGCGGCCCTGATCGGCCAGGGAGGCTGTCAGCGGTGCTTAATGAACGTGCCGTCATTCAGCTCGGTCATTGCCTGGCGTAGCTGCGCTTGCGTATTCATCACGATGGGACCATACCAGGCGACCGGCTCTTCGATGGGCTTGCCGGATACGAGCAGGAAGCGGATGCCTTCCTCACCCGCTTGGACAGTGATCTCGTCGCCGCGATCGAAGAGCACCAGCGAGTGGTTTTTGACGTCGTATACCGGCGGCGCATCGGGTTTGGCGACTTGTTCAGTCAGAACCGCGCGAGGTTCCGAGGAATCGCGGAACGTACCGGAGCCCGCGAACACGTAAGCAAAGGCGTTGCGCGTGGTCTCGACTTTGAGCCGCTTGCGCTGACCCCGTGGTACGGAAATGTCCAGGTAATTTGGGTCAGCAGCCACGCCCTCGACGGGTCCTTTTTTACCCCAAAACTCACCGCAGATGACGCGCACGCGGGTGCCGTCGTCGTCGGCGACCTCAGGTATGGCGGTCGACGGAATGTCCTGATACCGCGGGTCGGTCATCTTGAGCGCCGAAGGCAGGTTCGCCCAGAGTTGGAAACCGTGCATACGGCCTTGCATATCACCCTTTGGCATCTCCTGATGCAGGATGCCGCTGCCTGCAGTCATCCACTGCACGTCGCCGGCGGTCATCTTACCCTTGTTGCCAAGGCTGTCGCCGTGCTCGACAGAGCCAGCGAGAACGTAGGTGATCGTCTCGATCCCGCGATGTGGATGCCACGGAAATCCGGCGAGGTAGTCTCTTGGATTGTCGTTGCGAAAGTCATCCAGCAGCAAAAACGGATCGAACTCCTTCGTTTTGCCGAAGCCGAAGGCGCGCTGCAGCTTGACGCCAGCGCCCTCGATGGTGGGCTGTGTTTGGATAACCTGCTTTACGGGTCTGAGTGACATACCTTTCCCTTTCTACGACACATATTCGATGTATGCCGGGCAGTAAATGATTCAGGCTTTCAAGGACGGGACGCTCATGCTCCCCATCCTTTGACCACATTAGATGCGTTACCACGATAATCGTTGCAACAGCTATTGTAGGGGGAGCGAACGAGTGCGACCGCTGAGGAGCGAGGATAGGCGGAAGGTCAGCCAGTTCAATGAGTTAGTGCTCGGGGCGTTCGGATTTGAACCGGAAACCTCCTGCGCTTCCTATTTCGGCCTTCGGCATGTGCTTCGGAATCGGGCCGTGAGCGATTCCGTATGGATCTCAACGTTTCCCATCCGTCGGCCCGGGCCAACTGTCGCTGCGAAATGGCGCGGCGGGAAGACCCGTGTCGTCGGTGAGGTTGGGATTTCGTGGATTGCTGTTAAACGCGTATCGCACCGCTACCGGGCGAGGCACGGCGTCAGACCACACGGCAACACGGTTACGGCCTTCGCTCTTGGCGCTAGCCCAGTGCCACTGGTGGTCGGCTCCGGCCACTGCGAATTCCTCGAGCTTGCCGCCGTTGCGGATGCGCAATCCCTTGCCAACATCATCGAAAGTCACCACAAGTTTTGATCCCCTCAACTTGGCGTTGCGAAACACCGGGCCCGACGCGGTCATCTTGTAATGATATGCGGTGACCAGCGCCCAGCGGGCCATCCTTTTGCCGACGTCGAGCTTATCTTTCGGGTGAATATCGTGGGCCTCGCCGATGTCAATTGTTACGATCAGACCACTATTTGGAGTGATTAGTGCGGTGCGCCGTTGCGCTTCCCGCAGATAGCTCCACGGTTCATCCGACGGCTCTGGTCGCACATCGCGGTAATTGGGCAGCTGCACGATGCCGAAAGGAAAGTTGCCTTCGCCCCAACGTTCGCGCCACGCTTTGATCAAGGTGGGAAGCAGCACTTCGTATTGCTGAGCGCGGCCCTCGTTGGATTCGCCCTGGTACCAGACAACGCCCCGAATGGCATACGGGATCAACGGGGCGATCATCCGATCGTAAAGCGAAGCGGCAATGCGGCTTTCGCGCAATGCATCGGGAACCCGTGGTTCTGACGGGGGGCGCGCCCCCTCCGCCTTCGCCTTTTCCGCGGCTTCGCGCCAATCTTGCGTCCGCTGCTCGTATTCCGCTTTGACCCGAGGCCGCTCTTCGTCCCAGATTTTTGTACGGTCAACGCAGGGGCGCAGATCCGGGGAAGCAAGTAGGTATTCCACCGGTGTCCAAGCTTCGGCCTGAGTCCCGCCATAAGATGAATTGATCATTCCGATGGGAATGTGCAGCGCATCGCGCAACTGGGCAGCAAAATAATAGCCCGCAGCCGAGAATCCTCGTACCGACGAAGGCGAAACCGGCTGCCACAAGGCGAGTGGGCCCGACTCGTGCTGGAAAGCAACCTTGCGGTTGATGTTGAATAAGCGGATGGCCGCGTCGTTGGCGGTGGCAATCGCAGCCTCGCCATCCGCACTTTCTGCCAGCGTGAATTGCATGTTCGACTGGCCTGAAACGATCCAGACTTCTCCGACGAGTACGTCGCCCAGTGTGATCGTGTTGTTACCCGAAATCGTCATCGTACCGGGAGTAGCGCTGGCAGGCATCGGGCTCAGTGTGACCTGCCATTTGCCGTCAGACCCAGCCTTTGTGTTCCGGGTCTGAGAGGCGAACTTCACGACGACGGTTTCGCCCGGGTCCGCTGTTCCCCAGATCGGCACTGCTTGGTCACGTTGCAACACCATGGCGTTGCCGATCACGTCAGGGACGGCGACACTGGCCCGTGCCGCCGGAGCCACTAGCAGAATCGCAAGGAATAGGATCATCGAATTAGTATTCATTGACACAGAAATCTGAACTTCGGTAAGTCGGACCTTTTCTCAAGATCTGCGCAGACTAAAGAACCGCATATACCGACTACGGCGCTTTCCGCAGTTCAACCGCAAATACGTATGTCGGGCCAAACATGTTGGAGCGAAAGACCAACCATTTGCCATCAGGAGTAAATGTCACGTTAGGTTCCAAACGGTAATTGTGTTTGGAGAGATCCACCAGTTTCTCGGCCTGCAAGGCGC
>MNDE01000050.1 GCA_001914785.1 Acidobacteria bacterium 13_2_20CM_57_17
CGAAGGATCGGGTACAGCAACAAGCCCACAGTAACGTGACGAAGCCCCGCGAGGATGAGCGGTGGAAACGATTCCACCCCGATGCGGATCGCCAAATACGTCGAGCCCCAGACGAGATAGACGGCAGCAAAGGCCACAAGGACCAGAGTCGTTACGGCGGCGGGCGTGTGCGCCGCTTGGTTAGGAGTTCCGACTGAATTCTGAGAATCGGGAGCCGGGGTGGACATTAAATTATTTTCACCTGAAATCCCTTCCATGAATAGATGCGCCAGCCCCCACTGTCGAGCACCATATTGGTTGAGCATCTTGCCAGCGTATCCACAGAATGTAGTGGCCGAGTTCCAGTACTATTACCAAGTGTTTGAAGTTAAGACACTTCCGTCTTTTTCCACAGGTTGACGCTGGTCACGACTAGTGGCATCTTAGCGCTCCGCTCCGCACAGGCGTGGAACGGGGCAAATCCAGAAAGTCAGTTAGACAGTTAAGTTTGTTGGGCCAAAGCCAGCGACTGTGAAATGACGTTTCTGAGGGCTTGATGAGCGCGACGAATCGCGTAGCTCCATTTGAGTTGTGGCCGGACGAACCGTCCGAAGAAGCCCGCGAATCCGCTGGATCGCGATTGATCTCCTTTGCGCCCCGCGTCTCCGCAATGCGCGTTCCTGAGCTGAGATTGACCCCACTTCTGCACCCTGAGCAGCCTCGGCGTTTTGTCCGCGTGCCCACGCACGCCGTAGGTGTCCATCCCGAACAGCGTGAATATCCGCGTGCCAGCCTGAACCTTCCGCTGCGTCTTCGCAGTGCTGGCGGAGTGCCCGAGGAATTTCCCATAACGCTGGTCACTCGCAACATCAGTTCCACGGGCGTCTATTTTCTGTGTCCCAGGCAACTGGCGGTTAGCACTCCGATCGAACTGGAAATTGTGCTGGTAAGCAAACCCTTGGGCCTCGGCAACGTTGTCGCTGCAACCATGGCACGTGTGTGCAGAACAGAAACGGCCGCCATGCCTGGCTGGCATGGCATCGCTGCAATCTTCGATGATGTCCAGTTTGACCGCGACGACCGCATCCCTTCCCGTTATCTGAAATCCTAGTTCTCTCGCTTCCGCTCTTTTCCGAACCGACTTCCAAACTTTTCTGCCATCTATAAAAATCAGCCGAATTCGACCTTCGCCGAGTTTCTGCTACTCTGTGGAACCATGTCCGCGAAACGAGCTTGCTCCATTGAAGGAGTTCTCTTCGACTGGGACGGCACCCTCGTTAATTCCTACCATGCCGATACCTCCGCGTATCTAGCGATGTTCAAAGAGATGGGCATCGCCTGGGGACTCGAAGAACTTGAGGACAATTACTCACCCAATTGGTATCAGGTCTACCGCGCCGCGGGATTACCACGGAAGTGCTGGGATGAAGCGGACCGCGCATGGCGCGCGCATTATGCAAAACACCGGCCGAAGCTGATGGCCGGTGCGCGCCGCGTCCTGGCGAGATTGCGCGACGCGCATTATCTTGGCCTGGTTACCAGCGGCGATCGCGACCGTGTCACCCGCCAATTGCGCGAGTTTCGTTTGACTGCGGTATTTGCCGCGCGCGTTTGCAGCGGGGACTCCCTCCGCAAGAAGCCGCATCCGGAGCCGCTGCGTCTGGCCCTGCGACAGATGCAGTTGGACCCATCCGCTTGCATCTACGTCGGTGACGCTCCGCAGGATGTGGAAATGGCGCGGCGTGCGGGGGTGCGCGCAATCGGCGTCCTCGGCCCCTTCCCCACGGAAAAGCGTTTGCGCGCGGCCCGGCCAGAATATCTGATTGGTTCGATCGAGGAATTGCCGGACGTTCTGAAAAGATTGCTTTGTTAACGCACCAACTTGCTTACGGTTTCGCAGAAATCGCAGCAGCCGGCGGAACCGTCGCTTGCGGCACGCTGGAAACGGGTTTGAAGTCCGTCCATTTGATAACCAGGCGAACGGGAATCTCCAGCCCCTTCAAGTTCAGCGTGCCATCCGAGCGTGAGTAGTTCGGAAACCAGTATTTTCCGTCGACATTCTCGCGATAAGTCTCAAACAGGCTGAAGGGCAGATCCGCGACCGCATGCATGTCGCCTTGATCCGTCACCCATTTCCCATAGGTTTTCACGACTTCCAGGTACTTCGTATCCACCCACACGATGCCGTCGAAATACGCCTTGACGCGTTCAACCATTCTTGGCTTGGCCTGAAAAATGTAACACTCGACTTCATCCACCTGTTCTTTGCCCAAGTACTTTAGGTCGTATTTCGCAAGCTGGTTTGAAGTAAGCGGAAATGCAGGAACGCGCTGAAGCCCCTCGAGATCTTCCGAGCGGAGAAAGAGATGTTGGAGCGTGGAATGCGGCCTCTCGACAACCTTCTCGAACAGCTTCCCGTCCACATCTCGGCTCGGTTGCGTCACCAGCACAAATTCGCCCGAAGGCTGGCCGTCCGGGCCGAACTCCTGGATTCGTATCGTTTTCCGGTAGGTATAGCGCGTGCGCGAAAGGATGTATTCGTCCTCCTTCCCTGAAAAGTGTTTGATGATTTCCGCCTCCGGGCGCGATGGTGGCGCTTCCGGCTCGGACACGTTTCCGACGCGGTTAACGTGATGCTCCGGCGGCGGCGCGAGCGGGCCCTGAGGAGCGTCCTGCGCGCGCAGCAATCCCCAATGCATTCCCACCAAAACGAGAAGAACAATCCCGCGCAAAAGGAATGACCGGTGCTTGTAGCATGGAAAGAGTCTTGCCTGGCTCATATAAGAGTTTGATGCGCTCAATTCGCATCCGGGCAGCCTCGCGCCCGGCGCCGAAGCAAGAAGTTTAGCGCACTCCTTGAACGTAGCCCCAACAACCCGAACCGTGAGGGACGGCCAAGGAAGAATCTTCGTCTCTCTGCTACAATTTCGACGATTCGTGAGCGACGCAAAAATAGCCAAGCGATATTTCGTCTCGGGGATGGTCCAGGGCGTGGGCTTTCGTTACTTCGCGCAAGACGCCGCGGAAAAGCTGCACGTGAGCGGCTTTGTCAGGAATCTACGGGATGGCCGCGTGGAAGCATATGTCATGGGTACTCCGGAGCAGCATGCCGAATTCCAGGCGATGTTGCAGCGCGGGCCGCGTTTTTCGAGCGTCAGCGAAGTCCGCGAAGAGCCGGCAACTCCGGATCCGCAGTACGAAGGCGGATTCGTCATCAATCCAAGCGCTTGAACGGAACAAATAAGAGACACAGGGGAGACGTTCGAATGGACGATTTGAAGAAGCTGATCCGCGAAGTGCCGGATTACCCGAAGCCGGGCATTCTTTTCTACGACTTGACTACGCTTCTGAAGGACAAGCAGGGTTTTCACATCTTGATTGACCGGCTTTGCGATCACTACAACGGTCACATGATTGACATCGTTGCGGGGATCGAGGCGCGCGGCTTCATCTTTGCTCCCGCTTTGGCGTACCGGCTTGGCGCAGGTTTTGTTCCTGTTCGAAAACCGAAGAAGCTCCCTGCCAGAACCGCCAGCGTCTCCTATGCCCTCGAATACGGCACGGACACGCTCGAAATCCACGAAGACGCCGTCAAGCCCGGCCAGCGCGTAATCATTTGCGACGACCTGCTCGCCACCGGTGGCACGGCCAGCGCCACAGCCAAACTCATCCAGCAACTCGGCGGGACTGTCGAAGGCGCAGCCTTTGCCGTAGAACTCACTTTCCTCAACGGCCGTCGCAAACTCAACGGCGTCGACGTCTTCTCTCTAATCCAATACGACAAATAGGCGGATGACGGCTAGCCGTGTGCCGAGTGTGCTCTAATTAGCAACCAAATCAAAATCGCCGCAGAAATAACCGGAACAAGTATCTTCAGGACGGCTTGCATTTTTCGCGAAGCAACCGTATCGGTTCCCCACGGCATCAGCTCAAGTCCGTCAGCAGATGGAGGCTTGACAACTAGTAACCAACGGACCAACTCCGGCTCTTCCTCGACATTCAAAAAGATCGACCTTGAGGACGATGAATTCGCGTTCATTTCACGACGCAAGAGGTTCCCGCCCCTCAAGTGAATCGACAGTATGTTTTTGCCAAACCATGACACGCGACCTATTTCTGTCCACGGAACAAACTGCATGGAAATGTATCGCCTGAAGTGCACTCCATCTTCGTCGGCGAATCCATAAACGGAAGAATCAAGATAAACCGCTAACAAAAACCACAGCACCAGAATAAGCGCAAGCTGCCAAGGAAATGGTCGCCCAGACACAATAAGAAAAAGCACGCCAATGCCAATCATGAAGAATTGCGCTAAGCGCATTACCGCCCAATACTCGACTGATCCTACGGGAGCCTTGGATTCGCTCATGGCCTTAAGCCCGGGCCTTCCGCTGCCGGAGGGCTTCAAAGAGGACCACGCCGGCGGCAACCGAAACGTTGAGAGACTTCACCGGGCCGGTCGTTGGCAACGAAACAACGAAATCGCATCGCTTGCGCGTCAGTTCATGCAAGCCTTGCCCCTCGCTGCCGAGCACAATCCCCACCGGCGAGGTGTAGTCCACTTCGGTGTAATTCTTGTCCCCCTGCTCATCGAGGCCCACCAGCCAATAACCCGCTTCTTTCAACTCTTCCATCGTGCGCACAAGATTCGTCACCTTCGCGACCGGCAAGTGCGCCAGCGCTCCAGCGGAGGCCCGCGCAACCGCGTCGGTAAGCCCCGCCGCACGCCGTTCAGGAATCACCACCCCGTGCGCCCCCGCAGCCAGCGCCGTTCGAATGATTGCTCCGAGATTGTGTGGATCTTCGACTCCATCCAGCAGAACGATTAGCCCAGACTGTCCGTGCCCAGCACCATTGGCATGCGCCAGAATGTCTTCCAATGTCGCCGCCGCGCGCGCTGCCGCCAACGCCACTACTCCCTGGTGATCTTTCGAATTTGCCAGCCTGTCGATCTGCCCGCGGTCCTCGAACCGCACCGGGACCCCGTGCTTGCGCGCCAGTTGCACGATTTCTTCAACTCGCGTGTCCTGCCGCCCTTTCGCAATCGCGATGCGATCGATAGGCCGCCACGCCTCCAGCGCTTCCTTAACCGCATGTATCCCAGTCAGCTTGTCCATGGAGTAGTGAGTCTACCGTCGGCCGCCCGCAGTTGAAAGCAGTAGGTAGGACAGGCATTCTTGCCTGTCTTCCGTGCACTAAGGCATCCCCAGCGCGTTAGTCGCATTCGTCAATCCAGCGCCGAACAAAATTCCACAATTCTCTCGCGTGCCGATTTTACCGGCACGCCAAAGGAAAGTGCAGCCGCCTCATCCAATAGCAGAATCACCCGGTCAAGCTCCCCTTCCCCTGCACGCCCAGCCAGCGCCAGCCGGATGGGATGAAACAACTCTCGGCCCCGCAACTCCATTCCGTCCTTCAACGCCGTGACTATCTCCTTGAATCTTTCCGAGGTCAGCGCTTTCCCATCCAGTAGCAGCAGCGCGACTCGGCGGAGCACTTCGCGTGCTGCATAACGCGAAAGGACGACGTGGCTTTCCACCCGCGAGATTATTTCGCGCGCGTCATAATGAAAAACCAGTCCAAGCAGATCGGCAAGCGCCGCCCGGTCAGAGGCGTGGCCTCCGAGCATCGCAGCCGCCTGTTCGCACCAGACCTGTTGCTCCAGCGAAGGCTCTGCCGCCAGCAACCCGCGTTCGCGCAGAATAGCGACGACGTCGCGCGCAGTGAAGACACTCGCAGCGCCAACCGGCACATTAGAAGGATAATCAGGAGCCATCAAGGCGATTGTAGCGAACCGTAGTCCGACCGTGTTGTAGTGGCGGGTCTTCAGAGCCGTTCTTTTGCCAAATTATCGCGAAGTCAACGTGGCAACCACATGCGCCGCGATGGCTTCCCCGCGGCCAATCGCGTCAACACCCTCGTTGGTCTTCGCTTTGAGATGAATCTTCTCGGCGCCCACGCCCAGCGCCTTCGCCAGCGCCTCTCGCATCTTCGGAAAATGCGGCCCCAGCTTCGGTTTTTCCGTGATCACCACGGCATCCACGTGCTCAATCGCAAATCGTTTTTCATCCAGCAGCTTTTTCGCGTGTTCCAGAAAGAGCATGCTGTTCGCGCCCTTCCACTTCGGATCGGTGTCCGGAAAATGCGTCCCAATGTCCCCAAGTCCCGCCGCCCCAAGCAGCGCATCGCAAAGCGCATGCGCCAGTACGTCCCCGTCCGAGTGCCCCACCGGCCCCTTCTCGAACGGCAACTCAATCCCACCCACGATAAGTTTTCGCCCCTGTTCTAGTCGATGCAGGTCGTAACCGATTCCGCAGCGCGTGCTCATGCCCTCGTGCGCTCGCGTTCTAGGTAGAACCGCGCCAATTCCATATCCGCCGGCTTGGTGATTTTCATGTTTCGCTCGGAACCCAGCACGACGTGCACGTCGTGCCCCATACGCTCCACAAGTCCCGCCTCATCCGACGCATTGACTCCATCCGTCTCCGCACGCGCAAACGCTTCTTTCAAGAGTTTCGTCGAAAACGCCTGCGGCGTCTGCGCCAGCACTACGCGCTCACGCGGCACCGTGCCTGTAATCAACGCTACGTCTTCCGGCAAACTCGCGCGCTTCACTTCCTTGACCGTGTCCATCGCCGGGATTCCAAGTATCGCAGCCTCGCACCGCCGCGCTTCTTCTATCACTCGCGCGACCTGCTCCGGCGTCACGAACGGCCGTACCGCGTCATGCACCAGAACGATTTCTGTTCCGTTCGCCACCTCACGCAGCGCCGCCGCCACCGAATCCTGCCGCGAATCTCCGCCTTTCACCACCCGCACCGCCTGCTTGAATTTTTCCTTCTTGATCCGCTCTTCGAGCCGTGCCACTTCATCCGCCCGCGTTGCCACAATAATGTCCGTCACCTGCGGGCACGCCGCGATCCGCCGCAGGCTCAGGATCACAATCGGCGTTCCATCAAGCTCTAGAAACTGCTTGGGCGTTTCCGCGCCCATGCGCGTTCCCATCCCGGCCGCGGGAAGAATGGCAGCGATTCGGCTCATGTTTGGGGCGATTCCACCCGGACGTTTCAGGGCATGGCTCGCAAACTTCAGAGTGTACCTCAAGCGGGGGCGCAGGGCGAAATTGGATGAGTGTGCCGCAGCCGGTCAGTTTGAATTTTCTGAATCGTGACAGTAGGGGTCAAAATCCAAAGTGACCCGCTGCCGCGTGTGGCGCGCTATCGGCTAATTGGCGTCGGGTTCAGGTAGGACGACGCGAGCCTGGCGCTCCAGCGCGCCCTGCTCCTGCAGACGGTTCGGTGTTGCTGCCCGGTTCCCTGTTTCCGAACGCGCCATGCCGTTACTTTCTCCGCGGCCCGCGCCGGCAGCGTGTCGCAACGTAGGCGCCGTCTGCTCCGCGCGTTCTTCCAGCCGGCCAAAAATCATCTTCCCCGCCGTCGTCTGGTGCACCGACGTGACAACAATGTCGACGCCCTTGTTGATCAACCGCCGCGCGCCATCCACCACGACCATCGTTCCGTCATCCAGATACGCCACGCCCTGATTCGCTTCCTTGCCTTCCCGCAGAATCAAAACCTTCATGGGCTCGCCTGGTAGCACCGCAGGCTTCAACGCATGCGCCAATTGATTGACGTTCAGCACCGAAAAGCCTTGCACCGTGGCCACTTTGTTCAAATTAAAGTCGTTGGTAACTATTTTTGCGCCCGTACGCCGCGCCAGTTCCACGAGTTTGTGGTCCACGTCCCCGGCCTGAGGCGCATCCTCTTCCAGAATCCGCACTTCCACTTGCGGCATTTTCTGAATTCGTTGCAGCACTTCTAGCCCGCGCCGTCCTCGCTGCCTCTTCAGCGAATCCGAAGAATCCGCAACCATTTGCAATTCGTGCAGCACAAACTGCGGAACTCCGAGCACGCCTTCCATAAACTGTGCTTCGCATATCTCCGCAATCCTTCCGTCGATCAACACGCTGGTATCCAGAAGTTTCATGGATTCCGCCGCAGTGGACTTCTTCCCAAAGAACCCGTCCAGCGCGTTCACGTGCACTTCTCCGCCCCGCCCCGAACCAAGCACCAGCCCCAAATAGCCAAAGCCAAAGAGTGCTGCAAATTCGAGGAAAGATTTGGTCGGTTCGGGCTCATCGGTGCGCGAAATCACCAGGGTTACAAGCAACGCCGCAAACACTCCGAGGACCGCGCCAAACGCCCCTCCCAGCAGTCCGCCCAAGGCCGCCCGGCGCAATCGTAATTCCGCAAACAGAATCGCCAGCGCAATCAGAACTCCCACTCCAGCAGCCTGCACTCCCCCGAGTCCGAACGGCTTCACCGTATAACTCACCGCTCCCGTGCACGCGAGGAGGAACGCTCGAACCGCCCAGAAATCCCCGCCTCGCCGCGATCGCCATGCAGGACGCACGCGCACGCCAGTTTCTTCGCCCTGAGGTGAAATTTTCAATTCCGGAGAATGCGTGCGCCGCTGCGCTTCACTACCCATCCGGCTCATACGACCTCACAGTTTGGATCTTTCACTGCAAAATCAGTACAGCCAGCCCGCAGGAGCGGAGGTTGGGAGAGGGCCGATGCGGGATGTGCAACGCTTTTTTTTCGCGCTGCCGAGGTTTATATACTCTCTCAATATTGCGGCGTCAAGCGAGTTTCAACTCGGCGCAGTAGATTTTCGGTGAAACCAGTAGGGCATTCCCATTATGGGACGTATAGTCGCGGGACGCGCTGGCTCACCGCGCAAAGCAGGTCCGAGGTCACCGTCCCGATGCTGCGCGCCACCCGATTTGCCAGCAGGATTGCTTTGCCATCCGTACCGTGAATGGTGGCCACATCGCCGATTTCCGCGCCATCGATCTCTGTCACATCGATCATGGTCACATCCATCGAGATAATGCCGACGATCGGCGCGAGCTTCCCACGCAGCAGCACATTCCCGCGGTTTCCCAACGAGCGATGGATTCCATCTCCGTACCCCGCGGCCAGAACACCGATGCGAGACGGCCGCTTGGCCACAAACGTCGCGTTGTAACCGACTCCCGCGCCGACGGGCACCGTGCGAATGCTGATGATCCGCGCGCGAAGGCTCATCACCGGCTTCAGCGGCAAACGCGCCTCGGCTTCTTCGCGTTTCTCCGGCGGATCGTAACCCGGATGGTAGCCATACAGAATCGCTCCGGGCCGCACCATGTCCGCCCACGTTTCCGGACGCGTCACGATCGCCGCGCTGTTCGCCAGGTGCACAATTCCTGGGTCAATCCCCAGCGCGCGCAAGCGTTCGAGCGCCGCGTAAAATCGCTCTTCTTGCTCACGAGTCTGCTGTCCAACCGCGGTGTTGGTAAACACTTCCGACGACGCAAAGTGTGAAAAAATTCCGGTTAGCTGCAGATGCTTGCACTTCCCCAATTGCCGCGCAAAGCAATCCATGTCCGTGGAAGAAACGCCCAGACGGTTCATTCCCGTATCGATCTTCAGGTGGAATGGCACGCGCTTCTTGCCGCCGCGGCGCGCGGCCGCCCGGTTCAGTAATTCCAGTTGCTCGCAGCGATGAACCACTGCCGTTAGGTCATGCTCCACCAGCCGCGATTCTTCGCCCGGCACAAAACTTGTCAGCACCAGGATCGGCTTGCGGACGCCGTTCTGGCGGACGGCGATTCCCTCGTCCGTGCATGTAACGCCAAACCAGTCCGACCCGGCCTTCTCCAGCGCCTTGGCCACTTCCGGTCCGCCGTGCCCGTAGCCATTGCCTTTGACGATGGAGAGAATCTTGCGCGGCGCTTTGCGCTTTTCGTGTGGCGGGCTAACGTACTTGCGGATCGCTTCTAGATTCTGCGCCAGCGCGCCAAGCGAAACTTCCACCCATACCGGGCGTCGCACTTCTTTGCGGGAACTTTTCTGTGTGCCTGCCATGTGCCTTCCGAAAAATTCAGTTTACGCCATCCACGCGGCTTACGCCCTCCGCCAGCCGCTTTGCCTGCCGCCTGAATGACAATACCTCTCACACTGCAAACTGGTGGCCTTTCGCAGTCGCACCTCCCGATTTCGGCTCAAACAGTTTTGCTGGAAAACTTTCCTGCTGTTCCGAATGCTCTTTGGATCTTTCCATTATTCCTTTCTTAACTTTTCCTTGACTTTCCTCCATTAGCCAGTAAACTTTATCTCGTATAAAACTACATTCGGAGTGCGGGAGCTTGCTTCCGCTTTTCTTTTTAGGGCAGTCATTTCGGCCTTGCTAGTCCAAAACAGCCAAAATCGCGTTCTTTAGAATCAATCACTTACGAAATGCTCTTTTTGTAAGTCCTTTCCTTTGACATTCATGCAAATTCATAGGGGGGTAGGGGGGTACAGCACCTATGGCACGCGCTGACGAGGTCGCTCGCTGCTCTTCCTCTTGGATGGGCTCCAACAGTCATGCTGCCGACTCAGCCGCCCAGTGTGGGCAAACTGCCGCGGTGTGGCAGCAACTACATGTCGTCCGGGGCGAATTGCGAGAACGCGTCCGGTGCCGCCTCTTCAAACCGCGTGAACCGGCTCCGGAATACGAACTTGACCATGTCGGTCGGTCCATTTCGCTGTTTCGCGATTCGGAGTTCCGTTTCTTCCCTTTCTTCCGGCGTCGCCCCCGCTTTGAAGAAATGCGGCCGATAGATGAACATCACCATGTCCGCGTCCTGTTCGATGGCGCCGGACTCGCGCAAATCCGATAGCTGGGGCCCGCGCTCGTCGCGTTCCGGCGCGCGCGTAAGCTGGCTGAGCACCAGCACGGGAATCTGCAACTCCTTCGCCAGTCCCTTCAATCCTCGCGAGATGCTGGACACCTCTTCCTGGCGGTTCCCAAAACGTCCGCGCGCGGTAATCAGCTGGAGATAGTCCACCACTAGCATGGACAATCCTTTGTCGCGCTTCAGCCGCCGCGCCTTGGCCCCGATTTCCAGCACGCTGATCGATCCCGCGTCGTCGATCCACAGGGGCGCCGATGAAATCGTTCCCAGCGATTCCGTCATCCGCCGCCAGTCTTCCTTGCTCAAATGCCCGGTGCGGAATTTGTGCGCGTCAATCTGCGCCACCGACGCCACCAGTCGCTGCAGCAGCGATTCCTTGGACATTTCCAGGCTGAACATGGCTACCGGGTGCCCGCCGCGAATGGCGATGTTTTCCATCAGGTTCAGCGCCAGCGCCGTTTTCCCTTGCGAAGGCCGCGCCGCCAGGATCAGCAATTCCGAAGGCTGCAAGCCGGATGTGAGCTTGTCCAGCTCGATATAGCCCGTGGGGATTCCCGTGATGCTCTTGCCTTCACGGAAGATTCTTTCCAGCCGTTCAAAATTGTCGCGAACGATGTCCTTTATCGAAATCAGCCCAGCGCGCACGCGGTCTTCCGCCAGCGCAAAAATCGAAGACTCCGCGTTGTCCAGGATCGCGTCGGCGCCGTCCTCGCCCTCAAAGGCGCGCTGCTGGATATTGTGCGTGGCGTGAATCAGGTTCCGCAGGATCGCCTTTTCCTTGACGATGCGCGCGTAATGCTCGATGTTCGTGACCCTCGGCATGCCGTCGGCGAGTGACGCCAGGTACGGCGCGCCACCGGAGGCTTCCAGTTCGCCCTTGCGGTTCAGCTCCTCGGTCAGCGTCACCAGGTCGATGGCCTGCTGGCCCTCGCCCAGAGAGATCATCTGCGTGAAAACGCGCCGGTGCTGGTCCAGAAAGAAATCTTCCGGCCGCAGATGCTCGATCGCCGGGTTCAGCGCGTGGTTATCCAGCAAAATCGCGCCAAGAACAGAGCGTTCCGCATCCAGGTTATTAGGCAAGGGTTTTTCGAGTGTGGCTTCAGAGGGCATTAGTATTCGCTTTATATTCGCCTACAATAACACAAAGCTCTTTTGCCGCGCAAGACTGGCTTGCACACGGAAACGCGGCAGTCAAAAAATTTCAGGTGGCGAGAATAATTACGATGGGCCTCGACCAGTTCCTGTTTGCTGCTTTGTGATGTTGGCGCAGTGTGCGCCGGAGAAAGACGCATGTCAATTAGGATGGATGTGCAAGATTGCGGAACATGTGCAAAACTTTTTGACTTTTTCCGCGCAATGTTTTTTGCGGCCTCCGGCATTGAAAAATGTGTCGCTTTGCGCGAAGCGCGCATCGAAGTTTTGTGTATAAATCCAGAATAGAGAACGGAGAGTCTCGATGGCAAAAATGAAAGTGGCGCTGGTGCCCAAACCGGGAGCGGATTTCGAAATCGTCGAGCGTGAAATTCCGCAGCCATCGGTGGGGCACGTGCGCGTTCGCGTGCAGGCTTGCGGCATTTGCCACAGCGACAGTCTCGTAAAAGAGGGACACTGGCCCGGCATTCAATATCCCCGCGCCCCCGGGCACGAAGTCGCCGGCGTGGTCGACGAAATAGGTTCCGGCGTCATCGGATGGAAAAAAGGCCAGCGCGTCGGTGTCGGCTGGCACGGCGGGCAGGACGGCACGTGCCTCCCGTGCCGCCGCGGAGATTTCGCCAATTGCCGCAACCTGAAAATTTCGGGAATCAGTTATGACGGCGGCTACCAGGAATACATGATCTCCCCGGTGGAAGCGCTTGCCGCCATTCCGGAGAGCCTGGATGCCGCAGAGGCCGGTCCCCTGCTCTGCGCGGGAATCACCACCTTCAACTCATTGCGTCACAGCGGCGCGTCGCCCGGCGACCTCGTTGCCGTGCAAGGCATCGGCGGCCTTGGGCATCTCGGAATTCAGTTTGCCAATAAATTTGGATACAGAGTTGCCGCGGTCGGCCGCGGCCCGCAAAACGCCGCCCTCGCGAAAAAACTCGGCGCGCACTTGTATATCGACAGCAAAGCCACCAACGCCGCGGAAGAACTTCAGAAGCTCGGCGGCGCCAGCGTGATTTTGGCCACCGCTCCGGATTCAAAATCGATGTCCGAACTCGTCGGCGGTCTGGCCTTGAACGGGACACTGCTGGTTGTCGGCGCGGGGCAAGGTCCGATCGAGGCTTCGCCGATTCAACTCATCATGGGGCGAAGGAGAATCCAGGGCTGGCCTTCCGGCATTCCCACAGACTCCGAAGACACCCTGCGCTTCGCCGAAATGACCGGCATCCGCCCCATGATCGAAAAATTTCCCCTGGAAAAAGCAGCCGAAGCCTACACCCGCATGGTGAGCGGCAAAGCCGAATTCCGCGTTGTTCTCACTATGTAAACTATTGCAATTCGGATATCGCTCTCAAGACGGCAGCCTGTATGCAAGTGGCGGCGTGAGTCGAAAAACTGCCACTAGAGCTTTCGTTAAAGGTCTTGACGGCGAGCAGGAGACCCTCATTGCCACGTTGAATTAAATCCAGCGTGCCGATGCCCGCAGAAGAATATCTTTCGGCGATAGGCACGACTAAAGAGAGGTTGGCTTCGATCAGGCGCCTAGCGGCAGATTCCGCTAGCTCATTCTGTTTCCTCACGCGTTGCAATAGATCGGTCTCTTCGCCTTTCGTCAACGGCGGAATAGTGCTGAGCTCGCGCAGATAGAACTTCAACGGATCATTGGCGTCCAAATCCATCACATGCTCACCGGTCATAGGCATCGCTCGCCTGTCGATTGATAGCGCTCGATGAGGAACGGAGCTACGATTCTTTTTCGACTGTCACCTTGATCTGCGCGGTCACGTCGCGGAACACCTTGATGGTCACCTGAAATTCTCCGATGCTCTTGATCGGCTCGCCAAGCTGTGCCTGGCGCTTGTCAATCTTGAAGCCCTGCGCCCCAAGCCCCTCCGCGATGTCGGCGGAAGTCACCGACCCGAACATCTGATCGTTTTCTCCGGTCTTGCACGTAAACTTGAGCGAAATCCCGTTGAGCAATTCGGCTTGCTTCTGCGCGGCTTCCAGCTCCGTCGCCGTCTTTTTGGCCAGCGAAGTGCGAATCCGCTCGATGGCTTTCAAGTTTCCCGCGGTCGCTTCAACGGCAAGCTTTTTCGGCAAAAGAAAATTGCGCGCGTAGCCCGGCTTCACCGTCACCACGTCGCCGCGGTGGCCCAGCTTTTCGACGTCTTCCTGAAGAATGATTTGCATGTCTTCTCTCTAAGCTCCTGTTTCCTTGCCCCTTGGGGTCATCACCGCGAGGGTTCATGCCTTTGGCGCTTCAGCGACTAGCGCGGCAGCCGGTGCCGCTGTTCCATGTGACGGCGCTGCGTGGGCCGCTCCCGGCACTACGACGCGAGGCGCCTGCGTGCCCGCCGCGCTTCCGGAGAATGGCAATAGCGCGATGTTGCGCGCCCGCTTGATGGCCACGCCCAGCCAGCGTTGGTGCCTGGCGCAAACGCCCGTCATTCGTCGCGGCAGTATCTTTCCGCGCTCCTGCACGAACTGCGAGAGGATGTCCGCGCGCTTGTAGTCGATGAAGTCCATCTTCTCGACGCAGAACTTGCACACCTTCTTCTTGCGGAAATACTGGCGCTTGCCTCTGGGCCGGCCTCCGGGCCCCCCAGGTCCGCCCGGACCGCCTCCTCCCGGGCCGCCTTCGCGCCGCGGACCACCGTGCCCGCCGCCCGGGCCGCCGTGACCGCCACCGTGGCCGCCTTCTCGCCGTGGAGCTCCTCCCGGCGCTGTTGCTTGTTTCTGTTCCTCTGCCATACCTTCCACCCTTTCACTCGTCGCCCGGCCTCGCCGGGAACAAACCTTTTATGATTCCGGTAAAACCGGAGTCACTTTGCTTTAAACAAAAAATCTCATCGCAGCGCAGAACTAGCTCGTCGCCGTGGCCTGCTCCGGAGCCGCCGCCGCAGGAGCAGGAGCCGGCGTTCGCCGCGGACGCCGCGCCGCGCGCTTCTCGCGCTTCAGCGAAAGTTTCTTCTGGCGTTTCAAATCTTCATCCAATCGCACGGTCTGATACTTAATCACGTTGTCTTGCACGCGCAGGCGCCGCTCCAGCTCAGCGATCAATTCGCCGTGCGTGGTGCGGATTTCCTGATGCACGTAAATTCCTTCGCGGTGCTTGGCCACGCGGTACGCCAGCTTCCGCGTGCCCCAGTGCTCGGTCTTCTCGATCTTGCCGCCCTTTTCCGCGCAAGTGTGCTCGACGACCGCGAGCAGCTTCTTGATTTCATCTTCCGGCGTCGCCGGACGCACGATGAAAACCAAATCGTAATAACGCTCTTCCATAATGACCTCTTTTTCTTTTGACCCCGAACGAATCGGCGTCGCTTCAAATCTTTCCCGGGCGCGCAAAACGAAAGAAAACTCTTTCTACTTTTGCTCCGCTTCTTCCGGCTCTTCTGGTTTCCGCCGGTTGTATTTCGTCATCGCCGCGTCGAGTCCCTGCTTCAGGATCATCTCCACGGCGTCTCCGGCTTCGCCGATCATTTCCGCCGCGACTTCCAATTCCGCCTTTTTCATCGGCCGCAGAACGTATTCTTTGCGGCTGCTCAACGGATGGTCCGGCCCACACCCAAGCCGCAGCCTTGCGAATTCCTGCGTGCCGACCGAACTGATCACGGACTTCGCGCCGTTGTGGCTTCCCGCGCTGCCGTCCGGATGAATCCGAATGGTGCCCAGCGGCAGTTGCGCCTCGTCCCACATGAGCAGCAGATCTTCCGTGCCCAGTTCGTACTTACCCAGCAGATCCCTCACGGAAACTCCGCTGAGATTCATGTACGTCTGCGGCTTTGCCAGGATCACTTCTTCCCCGGCAATCTTTCCCCGGCCCACCAGCGCCTTGCCCTCGGGCCGTTCCACGCGAATCCCGCTGCGATTCGCCAGTTCATCCACCGCCATGAAACCCAGGTTATGCGGCGTCCACTGATACTCCGGATCGGGATTCCCAAGTCCCACAATGAGCCGCATAGACGTTTTTCCAGCCGCCCGCAAATCGCGGGGCGCGCGTTACTTTTTCTTTTCGCCCTTGTCGCTTTTTTCGCTCTTCTCCGCCTTGGGCTTGGCTTCCTCTTCGGCGCCTTCTTCGCCTTCCACTTCCTTCTTGCCCTTCTTGATGACTTCCGGCTCGGCCGGCGTTGCGGTTTCCGCAGCCACGGCTTCCGCAGGCTTCTCTTCTTCGACCTTGAGCATGACCACGTGCGCCAGCACGCGTTCGGGTTCGGTCAGCAGTTTGAGTTTCGTGGTGTCAATCGACAAATCACCGGCGCGCAACTGCTGGTTGAGCATCAATCCGCTGACATCCACCTTAAACTCCGTCGGAATGTCCGCCGGCAAGCATTCGATTTCCACTTCGCGCGTCACGACTTCAAAAACTCCGCCTTGCACTTTCACTCCCGCAGGCTCGCCGAAGGTGTGCACGGGAACCATCACCTTCATGCGGACGTCCATGGCCACGCGAAGAAGATCGACGTGCAGCAATTTTCCGGTGATGGGGTCCGTCAGCCAATCCTTCAGGATCGCAGGCTCGTGCTTGCCGCCAAGGTCCACCTGAAACAGAGTGTTGTGCCCGGTTTCCGAGCGGAGAATCGCGCTGACTTGCTTGGCGTTCACTGCCAGCGTGATGGATTGGCCCTTGCCTCCATACAACACCGCCGGCACTTTGCCCGTCTGGCGCAGCCGCCGCGCCTCGTTCTTGCCGCGCGAGCTGCGCGGCGCGCCTTCCACCACAATTTTTTCTGGCTTTTCTGCCTTCTGTGCCATGTCCTTCTTCCCTTCCCTGTAGGACAGGCATTCCTGCCTGTCTTGTTGCTAGTTCTCAGAGGACAGACAAGAATGTCTGTCCTGCAAATCAAATGAACAATTCGCTGATGGAAGTCTCTTCGTGAATCGAGCGAATCCCGCGCGCCAGCAAATCCGCCACGCTCAACACCTTGATCTTCCCCATCTTTTTCGCCGCCTCGCTCAGCGGTACGGAGTCTGTCGCTACAATTTCCTTGATGCTTGACTTCTCGATCCGCTCGATGGCCGGCCCGGAAAGCACGGCATGCGTGCAAGCCGCGTACACTTGCGTGGCCCCTTCTCTCAGCAGCGCTTCCGCCGTCTTCACCAGCGTTCCCGCGGTATCAATAATGTCGTCCACCACCAGCGCGCTGCGTCCGCGAACGTCTCCGATCAGGTTCATCACTTCGCTCACGTCCACATCCACGCGGCGCTTGTCCACGATAGCCAGGGGCGCATCCAGCTTCTTTGCGAAAAATCGCGCGCGCTCCACGCCGCCCGCGTCGGGCGAAACTACGGTCAGGCTCGGCAATTTCAATTGCCGGAAGTGTTCGACCAGCACCGGCGAACCGTATAAGTGATCCACGGGCACGTCGAAATAGCCTTGAATCTGCGGCGCATGCAAATCCAACGTCAGCGCCCGGCTCGCGCCCGCGGTTTCCAATAAGTCCGCCACCAGCTTTGCGGAGATCGGAACGCGTGGTTTGTCTTTGCGGTCCTGCCGCGCGTAGCAGTAATACGGCAGCACCGCGGTAATCCGCCAAGCCGACGCCCGTTTGAACGCATCGATCATCAGCAGCAGTTCCAGCAGATGACAGTCCACCGGAGCGTGGCACGGCTGCACAACAAAAACGTCCGCCCCGCGAACGTTTTCCAGAATCTGAAAATAAATCTCACCATCGCTGAAGCGCCCCAGCAGCGCCTTGCCCAGCGGCACGCTCAAGTGGCGGCAGATGCTCTCCGCCAGTACTGGGTTCGCGGTCCCAGAGAAAATCTTAAATCGGTCGTCGTCCACGACGCTTGCGCTCCGTGTGACCACTCGGTAGCCACACCAACTTGCATGCAACGGAACCGGAAAGATCTTCTAAACGATATGGACACGAAGAGACGCTGCGGCAGAATCCACGACACGCTTGCAGACTAGCCTGCGATGCGCATCAGACGAGCGTACCTGTCGCGCGAGAGAGTCTCGCAGACGAAGATCTGATCGTGCGGAAACCCAACAGCGGCTCGGCGCGCCATCGCTGGGCTCGGGAAAACTCCAAACACCGCCGAACCGCTACCCGCCAGCGAGGCTTCCGTAGCTCCTTTTTGGAGCAACTCCCGCTTGATTTGATCAAGCCGGGGATGCCGCTGAAAAACCGGCCCTTCAAAATCATTGGAAAGGCCGTTTCCCTGCGAGCTCCAAGATAGAGCACAGAACTGAAAGAGTTTAGAGGTTCCCGCCGAATTTGTCAACGCGAGCGGTTTGGCCTCCAGCCAGCGGTAGGCGTCGGGGGTCGGCACATAAATGTCTTTTGGCGAGACAATCAGGACCTGCAACTTCCGAATATCCGGCAGAGGATAGATTTCGTCGCCTTTGTTTACGCCGAGCGCTCGCCCGCCCAGCAGGAAAAAAGGCACGTCCGCGCCGAGGGATGCGGCAATTTCCAGCAATCGAGCGCCGGCCAGTTTCTTTTTTGTGAGCCGCAGATAGCCCAACAGAGCTGCCGCGGCGTCGCTCGATCCTCCGCCGAGGCCTCGGCCCGCCGGGATTGTTTTCTTGAGCGCGATTTGCACCCCGCCGGTGATTTTCAGTTCACAGCGAAGCGCATCCACGGCGCGATAGACAAGGTTCTTCTGAGGTGGTTCTGCGGAAAGGGGCTGGTTCCCTTGGATGGTCAGTGAAATTTCCGACGAGCGTGAGGTGCGCAACCGCAAGTCGTCATGCAAAGAGATCATTTGGAAAATGGTCCTTAACTCGTGAAAACCATCATCACGTTTCCCGAGGATATCCAGGCGCAGATTGATTTTTGCAAACGCGGGAATGCGGACTTCGGGCATGCGCTGGATTAAGGCTTCGCGACGCTGGTCGTGGACTTTTGGGCCACGCGACGCTTCGACTGTGAGAGCTTCTTTTCGAGTTCGGCAACCTTGTCGGTTTCCAAATCCGCGGGGAGCGAGCGCCGCCATTCCACCAGCGATTTTTCCCACTCCGCGGCGGCCAGGTCGCCCCGGCCTAACTTCGCATAAAGATCGCCGAGGTGGGAATGAATCGTCGCGTCGTGCCTTTCTCGCTCGACGGCCTTGCGCAGCGTGCTCTCCGAAGCGCCCAGCTTGTTCTCTTTGAAATAAATCCAGCCGAGACTGTCGAGATACGCCCCGTTGAAGGGGTCTTCCTTCAGCGCCTTCTGGACGAGCGCCTCCGCTTCGTCAAGCCGTATCCCCAGGTCGCCCAGCATGTAGCCGTAATAATTCAGGACGGGGGCGTTTTTCGGATTCACCGCCAGAACTTTCTTGAACTGTTCCTCGGCTTTGTCGAAAAATTTCTGCCGCTCATAAATGGCGCCGAGCAGGAACCAGACCATTTCGTTTTCGCGCGGCTGGCCCGGCAGGACTTCCGCGGCGCGCGCGGCTTCCTCGGCTTCCTTGTATCGCCGGCCGCGTTCGTAGACCTGAGCAATGTTCAGGTACGTTTCGCGATCGTTCGTATCGCCGTGAAGCTGGGCGCGCAAAATTTTGACGGCGTCATCCGTCTGTCCGTTTTCGCCGAGCAACAGGGCGTGGCTCGTTCGAATCGAAGGATCGGCCGGGTATTTCGCCAGCGCTTCCTTGCCCGTCTGCAACGCTTTGGGCAAATCTTTCGCGGCGCGGTAGGTGTCTATGATCATCATGCGCGCGCGGCGATCCTCTTCCTCGCCAAGATGCCCCAATTCTTCGAACGTATAAATGGCCGCCTGATAATTCTGCGTATCGCGATAAAGCTGCCCGAGCTGCTGATACAAAATGGCCAGCGACCGCCGCCGCGATGGCACCGCGGGAGACTGCCCCTTGATTCCGGTCACAGCGTCCGACAAAACGCGAATGGCGTCTTCGTAACGCCCCTGCGCCTGGTACAACATCGCCTCGTTGTACATGACTTCCAGGCTGCCCGGCGCGTACTGCCGCGCCTTGACTAGGTTTTCTTCGGCTTTGTCGAGCTGGTGCAGTTCGCGGTAAATCTGCGCGATTCGCAGATACACGTCGGAATCGTCCGGCATCACATCCGAAAGTTTTTGGTAAACCTTCAGCGCCTCGGAATATTTCTCTTCCGTCAGCAAGGTCTGGCCCAGGCCGCGCTGGTGGCTGGGCTCCGACGGATCGAGTTCCATGGCCTTGCGGTAGGCCTCTTCGGCCTTCGCCAGCTCATGCGTCTGCGTGTAGGCATCGCCAAGGAGATCGAGGAGCACCGCCGACGGAGAATGCGACGTGATGCCTTCGAGCAGAGTAACCGCTTCAGCGGACTTGCCCTGGTCCATCAGCAACTGGGTCAATTGCTCCACCGCTGGTTCGTTTTCCGGATCAGTCTTGAGGATGCTCCGCAGAACCTGTTCGGCCTTGTCGTGTTCGTTCTTCAGGCGGTAAAGCCGCGCCAGCCATAGCCCCGATTCCGTATCCGAAGGATCGAGCCGGTGGATCTCGCGATACTGCTCGATGGCCCGGTTCACCGTTTCCGGCTGGCCGTTACTTGAGCTGACATCGCCGAGGCTGCGCAAGTAGATTCGCCCCAACAACCGCCGTGATTGGACGTTGTCCGGGTCGCGCTTCAGGATTTCCTGCGCTTCAGCCACGGCATCGTGAATGCGCTGGGCCTTCCAATACATCTCCGCCAGCCGCTCGCCGATGACCTGCGATTTCGGGTCCAGCGTATAGGCTTTTTTGTAGGCTTCGATCGCTTTGGTGGCGTAGTCCGCGTTGCTGGTCGCTTCGTACTGCTGCTCGTAGATATGGCCCATCGTGAAGTTGTAATAGGCATCGGCGCGCGCGGAGTCGTTTGCGGAAGGGACCGTTTTCGGCTCGATGAGCTGCTCTTGCGGCGCTTGCGCAAGGGCAGCCGCAGCGAAGGCGCCTGTCAATAATACGGAGAGAATAATCTGTCGAAGGTTCATCATAGCCCCAGAAACGTAAATTATCCCATGCGGCCGAAACGCGGTCAAAAGCCAAATCTTGGACGTTTCCAGAGATTGGGCGCCCCCGTAGATAGGATGCAGACTGGCGGGAAAACGTTGAAAGAGGAGACGCCATTTTCACGCACGCCGACACGTACACCTCGCACGGCGACATCACTGACGCGGACGGCAAGCCCAAAGTGATCGAAGTCACCTACTACCGGGTGAAGTAGGAATGGATGCGGCGCCAGGGCGAAAGGATCTACCGCGGACCTTTAGTGTAGGAAGTGACGCTTGCCGGTGAAGACCATCGCCAGGCCCAGGCGGTCGGCGACGGCTACGACATCGGCATCGCGCACGGAGCCTCCGGGCTGGATTACGGCGGTGGCGCCAGCTTTGGCCGCTTCTTCCACTCCGTCGGGAAAAGGGAAAAACGCGTCGGAGGCGACCACGGAACCGGCTAAGGAAGATTGCGCCTTCATCACGGCGATTTTCACGGAGTCCACGCGGCTCATTTGTCCCGCGCCGACACCCAGCGTTGCGCCGGCTCTAGCAAACACGATGGCGTTGGACTTCACGTGCTTCGCTACTTTCCACCCGAAGCGCATCGTTTGCATTTCTTCGGCCGTGGGTACGCGCTTCGTCACCGTGCGGAGCTCATCGTCCTTGAGCTCGCCGAGGTCCGGCTGCTGTACCAGCATTCCGCCAAGGATGCGCTTGAGCTGCAGTTCACGCTCCGGCTCCAGGCCTCCGGCGGGCACTTCAAGCAAGCGCAGATTCTTTTTCGCGGCGAAGATTTCTTTGGCGCGGTCCGCGAAACCGGGCGCGGCAATACATTCGACGAATAGTTTCGCGACTTCTTCGGCCGTCGCGGCATCCACCGCACGGTTGAACGCGAGCACGCCGCCAAACGCCGAAACGGGATCGCATGCCAGCGCTCTGAGATATGCGTCGAGCAGCGTCGCCTGTTCCGCCGTACCACAGGGATTGTTGTGCTTGATGATTACCGCCGCTGGATTCTTGAATTCGGCGGCCAGGCTGCGCGCCGCTTCCAGATCGACGAGATTGTTGTAGGAAAGTTCCTTTCCCTGCAGTTGTATCGCGGCTGCCAATCCTTCCGGGGCATGACCCGCCGGAACGTATAGCGCCGCAGCCTGGTGGGGATTTTCTCCGTAGCGCAATTCCTGCTGGCGCCGCAAAGCGACATGCACGCGTTCCGGCAGCACGGGTTTCGCTGACAGAGAAACGCGTCCAGAGGCAGCCGACAATCGCTCCAGCTCCATGGTAATCATGCCGTCGTACCGCGAAGTTGCGGCGAACACTTTTCGCGCCAGCTCAAGCCGAGTCGCGAGCTTCGTTTCGCCCGCGCTCTCGAGCTCACCGGCAACGCGAGCGAAATCCGCGGGGTCCGTCACCACTGTGACGCTCTCGAAATTCTTGGCCGCGGAGCGCAGCATGGTTGGCCCGCCGATGTCGATGTTTTCGATCAACTCTTCCGCGGTGAGTCCGGCCTTCGCCGCCGTGGCTTCGAACGGATACAGATTCACGACCACCAGGTCGATGGGAGCGATTCCATGTTCCGCCGCCTGCTTTTGGTCTTCCGCATGGCCAGCATTTCGGGCCAGCCGGTGAAATCGGAAACGTCGCGCACCGCGATTCCCCCTTCGCGCAACAGCCTGGCGGTTCCTCCGGTCGAGAGAATGTCGATCTTGAGCGCGGCCAAGCGCTTGGCAAATTCCACAATTCCAGTTTTGTCAAAGACGCTGATGAGCGCGCGCTGCACCGCCATGGATGCCTCCACAATGGGAAAAGCAGATCAGTGTAAGGGGCTCACGGGAATAGGGGAAGTACAAACCGTGCGGGGGGACGGGAAGGGATCTACGATTTCACTAGAGCTTTCAATTTCACCTGGCCCTCAACCACTTCGACAACGTATTCGACGTCGCGGCAATTCTTCTGTTTTTGCAACTCTTTCGTTTTCTTCAGAACAAACTCGTTGAAGCTGGAGCGCGATAGCTTCCCTGTCGCTTCCCCGGCCGTCTGCTTGGCTTGCAAAAATGCCTGGTACAGCTGATCGACCTTCTCGGTTTCGCGCTCCGGCTCCGAGCACGTCATGCGAAAGGATTTTCCTCCGACGGCCACGGCTGCCGCTTCTTCCTCGGGGTGCTCCTTCGCGCGAGCCGCTTCGATTTCTTTCGCTGCCGCTCCAAAATGCCGCTGGACCGTGCCTTCTTCCTTCTGTTTCACTTTTTTCCGGAAGATGTCTTTGTATTTTGCGTAAGTCTGCGACAGATTGTTGAAGCGGAAACGCTGCGCGAACTTCAGTTCGCCGCCGCGTTCCGAATAGCGCTTGACCATCATGTCGATGCGCCACTCGATTTCCGTGGGTGGCCGCTTCCGTCCGCCGCCGAAATACTGATCGTATTCGACCTTGAGCTGTCGAATATCTTTTTCGAGTGTAGCCAACTCTTCGTCAATGGTGGCCATGAGCGGGGAGAAACCTCGAACCTCCATGCTAAGAGGATGGAAGAGAACCGTCAACCGGAGGAATGGGCGGCAGTTCACACGCGGCACCGCGACGGACGAACTAACGGCATTGCCCCCCGCCCTGCACTGTGTTGAAATGTGGCGATGGACGCGGGGAGCAAGAGAACGATTTCGGCGGAGCAGGCGGAATTGCTGCGGCAGATTCCGTCGATAGACGAATTGCTCGCCCAGCCGAGGCTGGCGGCACTTTCCAAACGCGTGGACCGCAACCTAGTCGTCGAGGTTGCTCGCGCGGTGCTGGCGGACTTACGTTCACGCATTGCGGGTGATTCGAATTGGACAGCGTTGGGGCTGAATGCCGCTTCCGTGGAAGAGCTCATCAGCAACGAAGTCGAACGAATCCTCTCGCGGTCGCTGCAGCCAGTGATTAACGCGACGGGCGTGATTCTGCACACGAATCTGGGCCGCGCGCCATTGACCGAAGCCGTGGTCGACGAATTTCGCCGCAGCGCCACGCACTATTCGAACCTCGAATACGATCTCGAAGCGGGTGCGCGCGGGAAACGTGATGTGCATACCGCGGAACTGCTTACGCGTTTGACTGGTGCGGAAGCGGCAATTGTGGTGAACAATTGCGCGGCGGCTGTGCTAGTGACGCTTGCGACGCTGGCGCGCGGTGGCGAAGTGATCGTCTCGCGCGGGGAGCTGATCGAAATTGGCGACGGATTCCGAATCCCTGAGATCATGGAGCAGAGCGGCGCGAGCCTTCGGGAAGTGGGCACCACCAATCGCACACACATCGCGGACTACGAAAACGCCATCAACGAAAGGACGCGCGTCTTACTGCGCGTTCATCCTTCGAACTTCAAAGTCACAGGTTTCACGGATAAGCCTTCCCTTGAAGAGCTCGTGGCGCTCAGCCAGAGGAGCGGCCTGCCTCTCGTGGAAGATCTCGGCTCGGGGTGTCTCGTCGATCTTTCCGAATTTGGCGTGAGCGAACCCACGGTAAAGCAAAGCGTCGACGCGGGCGTCTCGCTGGTGATGTTCAGCGGAGACAAACTTCTGGGCGGGCCGCAGGCAGGCATCATCGCCGGGAAAAAAGAGCTTGTGGCTCGTGTGCGCCGCCATCCGCTGTTTCGCGCGCTACGGGTGGACAAACTCACCATCGCCGTGCTGGAAGCGACTCTTGGGGCCTATCTTCGCGCGGCGTGGGACGAAGTTCCCGCCATTCGAATGATTCGAGCGACGCCGCAGGAACTGAAACGCCGTGCGGAGAATTTCCTCCGCGAACTCCGCCCCGAGCTTCCGTTGGACGAAGTGGAAATCGAAATCGCCGATGGCAGTTCTCTCGCGGGTGGCGGCTCCACACCTTCGCAATCGCTCCCTACGAAAATTATTCAGATTGCGAGCGTCCGCTACTCCGCGATGAAACTCGAGCAGCGGCTGCGGCGCGCTCCTGGAGGCGTCTCGGTCATCGCCCGCGTCGAAGACGACAGGCTCATCCTCGACTTGCGCACGGTGTTTCCGGAACAGGAATCGCTATTGATTAAAACGCTCTCCGCCGCTCTGCATTAGAGAGTAAGCTCTGTGAGACACGACTAAGCTCCGATTCGACCGAGCTTGGCTTCATTTTCGGAAATCTCTCCAGCACAATGTTGCGTCGAATAAAGAGACGGAGTAATGTAGCCAGTCCCGTCTCACACAGCGCCTTAATTTATTGCCGAGGAATCATTTGATCGAAAGCTTGCTTCAAGATATCCGCTACGGCATACGCACGCTGGGCAAGAATCCCGGCTTCACGGCCGTCGCGGTGCTGACGCTGGCCTTGGGAATCGGGGCGAACACGGCGATCTTCAGCGTGGTCGAAAACGTGCTGCTTCGCCCGCTGCCTTATCCTCAGCCGGGAGACTTAGTGCAAATCTGGAATACCTATCCGCCACAGGCTCCGCGCGCCGGCTTGTCGCCGGGCGACTACGCGGACTGGCGCCAGCAAAACACCAGTTTTTCCGAAATGGGCGGCTATGCCCATATCTCCCAGGGATTTAATTTAACTGGCGAAGGAGAACCACAGCGCGTGCTCGGGAGTTACGCAAGTGCGGGACTGTTCCCCTTGCTGGGGATACACCTCGCGGCGGGCCGCTATTTCGTTGAGGAAGGGGACCGGGCAGGAAGTTCTCCTGTGGTGATTTTGAGCCACCACCTTTGGCAGAGCCGATTTGGAGGCGATCCCGCTGTCGTAGGACGAACGATCACGCTCGACAACCAGCGTTATAGGGTAACGGGAGTGTTGCCGGCAGATTTTCACCTTCTGCGCTGGCCTGACCTTTGGATGCCCTTTGGCCAGTATGGAGATGACTTGACCGAGCACGTTCATCACTCCTTCATCGGCGTGGCGCGGCTCAAACCGGGCGTCACGCTGGCGCAAGCGCGCGACGAAATGGCCAGGCTGAATCAACAGGAAACCATTCAGTATCCGGATTCGCACAAGTTCTTTGGGGTGCTCGTCGAACCGATGGAAGATCCGTCCGCAGCGAAACTGCAAGGCATCCTGCTGGTGCTTTCCGGGGCCGTGGGCCTGGTGCTGCTGATTGCTTGCGGGAACATCGTGAATCTCCTTCTGGTGCGAAATGCGGGCAGGGAACGGGAAGTGGCGGTGCGCACCGCGTTGGGCGCCAGTTCCTGGCAGTTATCACGCCAACTGCTCACGGAAAGCATGTTGCTATCGCTGGCGGGAGGCGCGTTAGGGCTGATCCTGGCAGTGGGCGGTTTGCGCTTCCTGATAGCGTTTGTTCCCGCCGATCTGGGAGTGTTACGAGAGAGCGGCCTGAACAGCAAGGTGCTGGGGTTCACCGCCGCGGTATGCGTGGCCACCGGAATCATTTGCGGGCTGCTTCCGGCGCTGCGCACACTCCGGGCGAATCTCGCGGGAGTCCTCAAGCAGGGGAGCAAAGGGACAAGCGCAACGGGGCATCGCCGGACGCACAACGCCCTGGTGATCTCGGAGATCGCGATGGCGCTGGTGCTGCTGATTGGCGCGGGCTTGCTGCTGCGGAGTTTTCAATATCTATTGGAAGTGGATCCGGGTTTTCGCGTGGACCATATCCTGACGGTGGAGGTGCAACAGGCGGCGCTGCCCTTTACACAGGCAAGCAAACTTTCACAGGAAGACTGGATCCAGATTGGACAAAAACAGTCCCTGCAATTTGAGCAAATCGTGGAACGCATCCGCGCTCTTCCGGGCGTGAAGGAAGCCGCGGGCATCGACGATTTGCCCTTAAGCAAGGAATTTCGCCAGGCGTCCAGATTCGTGATCGAGGGCCAGCCCATCCCGAATGCCGGAGCACGGCCGATCGTGCAATTCCGGACCGTGAGCCTTAGCTATTTTTCGACCATGGGGATTCCCCTGAGCAAGGGCCGGTTGTTTACCGAGGACGACTGGAGAGTGCCGAGAGCGGTGATCAACGAGACGATGGAGCGGCGTTTCTGGCCCAACGGCGACGCACTCGGGAAGCGCATCAACCTCTGCTCGCTCGATCCAAAACCATGCTGGAGCACCATCATTGGCGTCACCGGAAACGTGCATCAGTTTGGGCTGGATGCCGAGCCAACCTTTGACGTTTACTTCGTCGGAGGGTGGACACCGTATGTGGTAGTGCGAACGGCTTCCGATCCGGTAGCGCTGGCGGCTGCGGTCACGGACGCGATTCACAAAGCGGATCCGAATCTGCCAGTAACGCACGTAATGACTATGGACGGGTTGCTCACGGACACTATTTCTCCGAGGCGATTTTCGGCCACGCTAGTCGGGGTTTTCGCGGTGCTTGCGATCGTGCTCGCGGCTGTGGGGATTTATGGAGTCATGAGCTACACGGTGAGCCAGCGCACGCAAGAGATTGGAGTGCGCATGGCGCTAGGCGCGCAATTAGCCTCGGTGCGGCGCATGATTCTGGGCCAGACATTGAAATTGACGCTGATCGGAGTCGCGCTCGGACTGGCGGGCGCGTTTTTTGTGACGCGTTTCCTGGTTAGCTTACTCTTCGGCGTGAGCATGTACGACCCGGTTACCTTCTTGGGTGTGACGGCGTTGCTGGTCGCAGTCGCGCTGGCGGCCTCCTACATTCCGGCGCGCCGCGCCATGCGCGTCGATCCCATTGTGGCTCTGCGGTACGAATAGACGGCCGGCCTTGCCATCCCACGTCTCCGGACTGCGTCAATTGACTTCCTCCCGTGATATGATATAGGCGTGATATAGGAGCACGACATGGCCACAGCGCTTATTCATATGGATCCCGTACAGAAGCAGCGGCTCGCTCACCGCGCGAAACTGCGCGGAAAATCCTTCTCCCAAGAAGTTCGTGACGCGGTGGATTTGTACCTGGACTTGCCTGTGGAGAATGAAGAGGAACTTCGCGACTTGGCCAAGGCGGCAAATCAAGCCGCCGACCGAATGATCAAAAACCTGGACGAAACCGTCGCCTACGTTGACCGCGTTCTGAAGCACCGTAGGAATGGCAAGTGAGTTGGGCGCGAGATGCAGTATCGGCCATCCGGAAAATCGTTCTGATCGAAGACCGGATGGAATCGCTGACGGTGCAAGTGAAGGATCTTGCAGATGGTTACATGGACGTCGATCGCCGTTTGGTACGGCTTGAAGCCAAGTTCGATTTGATCGAAAAAATGGCGGCGCCTGGGCGGAGGGCTCTGCCGGTAAAATCGCGTTCTCACAGAGATAAGACTAGCTAGGCAGCAGCGTGCTCTCCTTCCGTGTGAAAAATGGAAAGCTGAAAGCAACATCGCGGCCGCTGCCGAAGCTCCGGCAGGGGTGGGCACTCGTTCGGGTGCGACTGGCGGGAATTTGTAACACCGACGTAGAGCTGCTCCACGGCTACTACGATTTTCGCGGCGTTCCCGGACACGAATTTGTGGGCACGGTTGAACAATTGCGTGGCGCCTCGACTGCGAAGAAAAATAAATGGCTGAGGCGGCGTGTTTGCGGTGAAATCAATATTTCCTGTAGGGCGCTCGGGCGGCGTCCCATCTGCGGCTTTTGCCGCCGCGGACTGAAGACGCATTGCGCGCATCGAACGGTACTCGGAATCATTGCCCATCCGGGGGCCTACGCGGAATACTTGACACTGCCGCTGGAAAATCTTCACATCGTGCCCGATGGCCTCAGTGATGAGCAGGCGGTGTTCGTCGAACCGCTCGCCGCTGCTTGCGAAATCCTCGATCAAGTGAATGTGAAGGAATTTCGCTCCGCTGCCGTTCTTGGCGACGGCAAGCTCGCGCAGTTGATCGCGCGCGTGTTGCGCACTGCCATTCCCCGCGTGGGGATGTATGGCAAGAACGAAAACAAGTTGGCACTCGCCCGCCGCGCCGGAATTCAAACGAAGAGAGTACGGGGTGATGCGTCCGATCTGAAGCGGATTGCAGAAAACTTCCGGCTGGTAGTCGAAGCGGCCGGCTCGCCAAGTGGGCTGGCACTGGCACAGCACATCGCCGAGCCGCGCGGGACGCTCGTGCTCAAGTCGACGTTCCACGGGGCAGCCTCTGCCGAAACGTGGCCGATTGTGGTTAAGGAAATTACCGTCGTCGGCTCGCGCTGCGGCCCGTTCGGCAAGGCTATTGCGCTGTTGCAGTCTGGAAAACTCGATCCGACGCCGCTCGTCGCGCGCACATTTCCTCTCTTGCACGCGCCAGCGGCCATTCGCTTCGCGCGGCGGCCCGGCGTACTGAAAGTTTTGCTGAAGCAGTAAGAAAGGAATCTTGTTAGAGCCGGTTGATGCAAGAGGCGACGCACGCCGCGCCGAAACCGTTGTCGATGTTGACGACAGTGACGTTGGAGGCGCAAGAATTGAGCATGCCTAGCAGAGCGGCGACGCCTCCGAAGCTGGCGCCGTAGCCGACGCTCGTGGGCACAGCGATCACCGGCACGGCAACGAGCCCGCCGACGACGCTGGGAAGAGCGCCTTCCATTCCAGCCACGCAGATAATCACACGCGCCTGAGCCAGCTTGCTCTCACGGTGTTCGAGCAAACGATGAATGCCGGCCACGCCGACGTCATACAGAGGCTCTGCGCGGTTGCCCATCAAGCGCGCGGTGAGAAGCGCTTCCTCGGCAACGGGGATGTCGCTGGTGCCGGCGGAGACGACGAGAATGGTTCCTTTGCCGGTGATTTCGTCGCTGCGCTCGATGCTGATAACGCCGGACAATTCGTGAAACTTCGCGCTACGCGCGTCTTTTCCGCTGGTGCGTTTTACGGCAGCAAAAATCTTTTTATCGGCGCGAGTCACCAAAATGTTGTGGCGCGAATCTTTCTTACGCAGCATGGCGAGCACAATTTCCGCGACTTGCTGCGCCGTCTTGCCTCTTCCGAGAACGACTTCGGCAAAACCCTGCCGCAATGCGCGGTGATGATCCACTTTCGCAAAGCCGAGATCTTCGAATGGCAAGTGCTTCAGCCGCTCGATGGCCTTGTCCGGAGCGAGTTCCCCCGCTTTCACGGATTCCAGAATTTTCAGCAATTCGCTTTGATTCATATTTTCCGGCCGCCGCGAATTCTATCATCGCAGAAGGCGATTGCCTTTGCTTGACTTGCCGAAACGCCACTGCGAGACTGATTCTACCCGCGCGGAAAACATGGCTGACACACAAAAACAGATTGTCACCGTGGGTGTGACCGGCGCCAGTGGAGCGATTCTGGCGCAGAAGACGCTAGCGTTACTTGAAGAAGACCCGCGCGTCGGCCGCATTCATTTGGTGATCACGGAAGCCGGCCAGCGGCTGTTTGCGGAAGAGCTGGGCATTACTTCCGGTGACTTGAGGCAGCTCCCCAGCCGCATTCTGGGACACCCAGTCGGGAAGATCGAAGGCCTGCCGAACAAAGACGTGGGTGCTTCGATTGCCTCGGGCAGCTACGCCGTGGACTCCATGGTGATCATTCCGTGCTCGATGGGGACGCTGGGCGCGATTGCCGGCGGCATCAGCGACGACCTTGTTTCGCGAGCGGCAGACGTGATGCTGAAAGAAGGCCGCAAACTGGTTCTTTGCGTGCGCGATACGCCGTTCAACCGCGTGCACTTGGAAAACATGCTGCGCGCGCAGCAGGCCGGTGCAGTGATCATGCCCGCAGTGCCGGCGTTCTATCACCACCCGAAAACGATCGACGATCTCGTTACCCAATACGTATGCCGCGTCCTGGCGCAAATTGGATTGGCGCAGGAACAGATGTATCGCTGGGCAGGCACACCGGCTGCGAAAAAAGCGGAAGCGTGAAGCAGCACGAAATTCAAAAATGGCCAGCCGCATCAAAACCGTCCTCGAAATGATCAAGTTTGAGCACTCCGTGTTTGCTCTTCCCTTCGCGCTGACGGGAGCGCTACTGGCCGCGCGTTGGACACTTCATAGCTGGCCTTCGCTTCGCCAAGTCTTGTGGATCATAGTTGCCATGGTTGCCGCGCGCTCCGCGGCGATGACCATGAACCGCATCGTTGATCTTCGCTTTGACCGCGAGAATCCGCGAACGAAACAGCGCGCGCTTCCAACGGGCGCGCTGACGCTGCAATTTGCATGGCTCTTCACGGTTGTTGCGGTCGCATTATTTTTCACGGCGGCGTGGCAATTGAACTCGCTCGCTCTGAAGCTTGCGCCGCTGGCGATCGCGATACTTTTTTTCTATTCCTTTACCAAGCGCATCACCACTTGGTCGCATCTTTTCCTGGGATTTGCTCTTGGTATCTCTCCGGCGGCAGCGTGGATCGCCATTACGGGCGGCCTCGATCCGCGCATGCTGATCTTATGCGCCGCGGTTACGCTGTGGGTTGGCGGGTTCGACGTGCTCTACGCCTGCCAGGATGTCGAGTACGATCAGCACGCCGGGCTCTTTTCCGTGCCCAAGAGATTCGGGATTGCCAAAGCGCTGCTCATCGCGCGCATGATGCACATCGGCGTAACCGCGTTTCTGGCCTGGCTGGCATTAAGCTTCGGCTTGCCGTGGCCGGCATGGGCGGGAATCGCAGTCGTCGCGTCGCTGCTGGCGTACGAACATTCCCTTGTCAAAGCGGATGATCTCAGCAGGCTAGACGCTGCGTTTTTCACGGTGAACGGCTATATTAGTATGTTGTTTCTGCTGTTCTGGGGCGCCGCGGCTGCGGTTTGGCGCGTTTGAAACTTTCGACGGATTCAGAATGAGCGAACTCACGATCACCGACCTGCAGTTGAAGTCGATTGCGGAGAAAGTTTTCGCCGGCGAGCGTCTTGCGTTTGACGACGGCATCAGCCTGTATCGTTCGCCGGACCTGCTCGCTGTTGGCTGGCTTGCGAATCACGTTCGCGAGAAAAGACACGGCAACGTCACTTATTTCAATGTCAACCGGCACATCAATCCGACGAATATTTGCGTCGCTCACTGCAAACTGTGCGCGTTTGGCCGCGACCCCAACGCGCCGGGCGCATACAATTTTTCGCTGGAAGAAATTTACGCCCGCGCCGAACAGGGAGCCCGTGAAGGCGCATTGGAATTCCACATCGTCGGCGGTTTGCACCCGGATTTGCCGTTTGAATATTTCCTGGAGATGATTCGCGGGCTGAAGCAGCGCTGCCCGGGCGTGCACCTGAAAGCATTCACCATGGTTGAAGTGGGCTACTTCGCTCGCATCGCGAAGCTGTCGACCAAAGAAACTTTGCTCAAACTAAAGGAAGCCGGTATCGATTCCCTGCCCGGCGGCGGCGCGGAAATTTTTCATCCCCGGGTGCGCCGGATTATTTGCGACCACAAGGTCAGCGGGCAGATGTGGCTCAACATTGCACGCCAGGCGCACGAAATCGGTTTGCGCTCGAACGCCACGATGCTCTACGGGCACGTGGAAACAGAAGAAGAGCGCGTCGATCATCTCGTCCGGCTGCGCGAATTGCAGGACGAGACTCATGGTTTCGTGGCGTTTATCCCGCTGGCGTTTCATCCCGACAACACGGCGCTTTCGCACATTCCGAAGCCTACGGGCTACGCCGACTTGCGCAACATCGCTGTTTCTCGGTTGATGCTCGATAATTTTGAACACATCAAGGCGTACTGGATCATGCTTTCGCCCAGCGTCGCGCAAATCGCCTTGCGCTTCGGCGCGAACGACCTCGACGGCACGGTGGTCGAAGAAAAGATTTATCACGACGCCGGCGCTAAAACGTCCGAGTTCACGCCGCGCAGTGAATTGGAACGCTTGATTCGCGCGGCAGGACGCGTGCCAGTCGAGCGCGACACGCTGTATCATCCCGTCGACCGCTCGAAGATGCCGCCGCTTCCTCCGCCCGCGCGCACGGATCTCGTCTCGCTTACGCTCAACGTGTAAGCCAGTGGTAGGACTCTCCCGAGGGGTACTTCAATGCGACAGGTAATCCTCTACACTGGTGAAATTGGCTATTGGGTCGCAGAATGTCCGAGTCTTCCCGGATGCATCAGCCAGCGAAAAAACAAACGAGGACGCCATTCACAATATTCGCGAAGCCATCGAAGGTTATATCCTTGCGTTGAAGGAAGATGGACTCGCGGTTCCTCCCGCTTTGGAAGCTTAGTTCAGCGGATTGTGGCGGCCTTCTGGGCGACCTTCTCCAAGACTTCGGGAGGCAGAATCGCGTAGCCCTTTTCCTGGGCGATTTTTTGGCCGCTGGTGTAGACCCACTTCAAGTAGCTGGCCACGGAACTGCCCCGGCCGGGATCCTTCGCAACGGCGGGCACGTAGAGCCACGTGAAGCTGCTGATGGGGTAGCTTTCTTTGCCGGGCGCATTTGTTAGGGAAACGCGGAGATCATTATTCATTTTGCTTCCGCTCGCGGTTGCGGCTGCCTCGATCGATTTTGCCGAGGGCCTAACGAATTCACCCGCTGCATTCTTGATGCTGGCGATGCGGACCGCCGAGCTGGCGGCAATGTTGAGTTCGGTGTATCCGATCGCGCCCGGCATGCTGCGCAGCTTGGCTACCAAATCCTGCGAACGTTGGAAGGCTTGACCCACGGGCCATTTCGGCGATTCGCCGCGTCCCGCCGTGGCAAGAAACTCAGGACTCACTTTCGCCAGGTAGTCGGAAAGAATGTAGTTGGAACCTTTACCTTCGTTACGATGAAGCACTTGAATGGGAAGCTCCGACAGTTTCATGTCCGGATTGAGCTTGGCGATCGCGGGATCGTTCCACGATTTGGTTTTTCCCAGAAAAATGTTGGCCAGCACCGGCCCGGTAAGTTTGAGTTCGCCCTTCACGTCTGGCAGCTCATAGATGATTACAATCCCAATCAAAACAGCTGGCAATTCAAGAATCGATTTGCCGGAAGCGCGCAACTGGGCTTCTGGAATCGGCGCATCGCCCCCGCCAAAATCACCTGAGCCTGCAAGAATGTTCCGGGCGCTCTCCGCTGTTCCCACGGCCATGTAGCGAATGTCCGTGGCGGGTTGCTGTGCGTGAAATTCGTCGGCCCAGCTTTTATAGAGCGGTTCCGGCATGCTGGACCCGGTCTCTACGAGGACCATTTTCTCCTGGCCACGTGCCCCCGCCGGGAGCAAGAATATCCATCCGAGAAAAACTGCAGGGAGCCTGAATGACCTGGTACGCACACGATCCTCTCAATCTTCCGGAAATGTATTCAAATTCCGCGTTCAGTCAACAAATAATTTCACAACGTATACAACGAGACTAGCGGAAGGAATCACGTGCGTGAAAGGGGGCGAAAATACAGTTGTGTGGAATCTGGCACTAAACGATGGCGACGCGCAACTTAGGTGAATTCTGACCCGTCTTAAGCCTGTATTACACTGACATGCGAGGAGCCCTCTTGGAATGCGAACGATTCTATTGCTCACCATCTCGAACATCTTCATGACCTTTGCGTGGTACGGCCACTTGAAATTCCGCGGCGAGGCGCTTTGGAAAGTGATCCTAGTGAGTTGGGGGATCGCCTTCTTCGAATACTGTTTCCAGGTGCCCGCGAACCGCATCGGTTCTTATCAATTCAGTGCCGCCCAACTGAAGACCATTCAGGAAATCATTACTCTCTCGATCTTTCCAGTTTTCTCCGTGGCGTACCTCGGCGACAAATTCAGGTGGAATTACGGCGTCGGTTTTGCTTTTATCGTGATTGCCGCATTCTTTGTCTTTCACAAATGGTAGTCTAAACAATCCTGGCCCACTTCTACGCTTGGGAGTTTTCATGCGTTCCGAGAACATTTTCATTTGCACGCTTTTCCTCCTGACAGGCGGCTTATCGGCGCGGGCCCAGACGGTCACTCCTTCGCCGGAAACTGGAGTTACTCCGAACACTCTTCTGCTCTACCGCGCGGATCTTGTTCCCGGCAAGGAAGCGGCCTACGCGCAGACGGAATCGGATATTGCCCGCGGCTATGCGAACGCAAAGATTCCGGTCTACTGGCTCGCCCTCCAGTCCACCACAGGTTCGCCGCACGTGCTTTACTTCGATGGATTCGACACATTCGCGGAAATCGAAAAGGCGGGGACGGACATAGCCGAAGGACTTAACACTTATCCGGAACTCGCCACTCTCCAGCAAAAATTGCAGGAATTCGTCACCGCCACGCGCACGGCCATGGCCTTCCGCCGCGACGACCTGAGCTATCACCTCAACAAGATCGACCTCGCCAAAGCGCGCTACGTTCGCGTCACCATTTTTCAACTCCGGCCAGGCTACGAAGACGAATTCTCCGATGCGTTCCGTGCGCGCGCCAGGATTCATGAAACCAACGACGTCGAAACTCCCTGGATGGTCTATCAGGTCCACTCGGGACTTACGTTGCCCGCGTTCCTCGAATTCCAGCCCATGGATTCCCTCGGCGAAATTGACGATGCGCTCGATCGCGAAAAAAGAGGCCGCCGTGCTCCCGTCGAGAAGCGCCCATCGCCGGCCCAGAAGTGGATGAAAGACACGGAAGTCAGTATTGAAACGCAGATTTACAACGTCAGCCTTGCGATGAGCGACCTCTCGGCGCAGTCCGTAGCCGTGGCGCCCACACCAGCACGTCCTGTCTTCGAGCGAAATGAAGGAGAGGCCGCGAAGCCAGGGCAACGCCCAAGGACTCCGCCATCGAGTTTTGCGCAAGCTCCGCTTCGGCGCGCTGAAGCGGCCACCGCGGATGATGAATCTCCCCGCGAATGATTCGACCGCGTCCGTCCGTTGTATACAAGCAATACCGTTCGGTTAGGAAATATTCCAGCGTGCCACGTCGCGAGGAAAACACTTCGCCAATGGGGCGATATCGGCACTTCAGCAACGCAGACGACGCTCCGAGATGCGTTCGCTCGCTGTCGTAGTGATTCCAGCCGTCCTGGTTTGCGCAGCGCATGCGCGCGTGAAAATACGGCAAGTGAAACCACGCACGGGCAATCGCAACCGCCAGCGCGTTGCCTGCGTCCAGGCTGAAAAACCACACGCCGGGCTTGCCATCGCAGGTCACATAGGTTCGGATATTCAATTCAGGGAATGCGGAAAGCCACGGAAGCGCAGGCGTCCCGCGTAACCGCACACCGGTCATGCGAAACGGAACGACCGCGAGCCACGCGCTTCCTTCGAAGGTGTCGACTTGCAATTGCGGCGGGAGGAGCGGGCGCATCACAGCCGCATTCACTGGCCAATGTGCGAAGAGCAGGTCGTGCCAACTCTGCGCCATCACCCACGGCCCTGCGGACATTGGCCATGGCCGGTGCGCCACTCCTTGTATGACCGAGTCCATCCGGGCTTTCAAGACTTTCTCGACAAGCTCATTTTCTGAATATACCCTTCCACTGGGCTCCCGAATCGTATTCTGTGAATTCAAATAGAACGAAAGAGCCAAAAGGAGAATATTATGCAGCGCAAAGCATCCGCGGTTTGGCAAGGCGGGCTGAAAGACGGGAAGGGCTCGATTTCTACGGATAGCGGCGTCCTGAAACAGACGCAATACTCCTTCAGCACACGTTTTGAAAACGGCATTGGAACCAATCCCGAGGAGTTACTCGCTGCCGCACACGCAGGTTGATTTACGATGGCTCTTTCCGCCCAGTTGGGCGGTGCAGGTATGACAGCCAGCAGGCTGGAGACGACGGCCACGATTTCGCTCGAAAAGGTCGGAGACGGCTTTGCCATCACGAAAAGCCATCTGGACCTAGTCGCTAAAATTCCCGGCGCGGACAAAGCCAAATTCGACACCGCCGTGAAAGCCGCTGAAACCGGCTGCCCGGTCTCAAAACTTTTCAAGGCGGAAATCAGCGTCAGCGCGCGTCTGGAAACATAGAAAACCGGACGTTTTCAAGGGGAATTCTCATTCAAAAGGCCAAGCAGGTACAATGCCCCACATGATTCCAGCTCCGGGAGTCTTCGCTGCAGGTGTCGCGATCTTCCTGATCGTGCTCTGGGACGCGTTCGAGGCTATCATCCTGCCGCGCCGCGTCACGCGAAAATTCCGCCTCGCGCGCCTTTTCTACCGTTCTACTTGGATTACCTGGAAATTCGTGATGTGCTTCATCCCTAAGCCCAAGACCCGAGAAGCGATGCTGGGGTTTTATGGCCCGCTTTCGCTCCTGGTTCTCGTCGGAGTTTGGGCCGTGGGCCTCGTGCTTGGCTTTGGGCTCATGCAGTATGGCGCCGGTTCCGCCGTGACAATGACGGGCATCCAGTCCAGTTTCCTGACGGACATCTATCTGAGCGGCACGACCTTCTTTACGCTTGGCCTCGGCGACGTCATTCCGCGCTCCGGATTGGCCCGCGCGCTAGTCGTCACCGAAGCCGGCTTTGGATTTGGTTTTCTTGCCGCCGTCATCGGCTACTTGCCATTCATCTATGGCTCGTTCTCCAAGCGCGAAGTGAATATCTCGCTGCTCGACTCCCGCGCCGGCACGCCGCCTACCGCCGGCGAACTTCTTCGCCGCCACAGCTACGCCCACGGCCAGGACGCCCTCCGCGTTCTCCTCAAGGAGTGGGAGTTTTGGTGCGCCGACCTGATGGAGAGCCATCTCTCCTATCCCGTGCTCGCCTATTTTCGCTCGCAGCACGACAACCAGTCCTGGATCGCTTCGCTCACGGCAATTCTGGACACTTGCGCGATCGTCATGGTTGGGATCGAAGGCGCTTGTGAAAAACAGGCCGAGCTTACTTTTGCGATTGCGCGTCACGCCGTCGTCGATCTTTCGCAAGTCTTCGGTACAGCTCCCAAGCCGCTGCCGCACGACCGCCTGCCTGCGCAAGATTTGCGCCGCATCCGCGACATTCTTGCCCAGCACGGCATGAAACTTCATGACGGCGAACAAGCCGACCGCAAACTCTTGGAGTTCCGCAAAATGTATGAGCCTTACATCTACGCGCTGGCCAACTATCTGAACCAGTCGCTGCCGCCCTGGATTCCTCAGAAAAAAGGCAAGGACAATTGGCAGACCACCGCCTGGGCGCAGTCCGCCGGCGTGATCGACAAGGAAGTGGCCACGGTCGTCGCCGATGATCATTTCTAGTCTTATTTAGACTAGTTAGCGCTAGTCTAATTTAGACTAGTTTGAGCGGCGTGACGCTGCCTCATAATCGCTAATTCTTTCGCTGGGGTGAAATCATGAAAGCCATCCTCGTTCGTGAATTCGGCGGCCCCGAAGTCCTGAAGCTCGAGGAAGTCTCCACACCAAAGCCGGCCGCCGGACAAGTCCTCGTCCGCATCCACGGCGCGGGCGTGAATCCCTACGACACCTACATGCGCGCAGGCACCTACGCAATCAAGCCGTCGCTTCCCTACACGCCGGGCTCGGACGCCGCGGGAGTCATCGAAGCGGCCGGCGCTGGCGTGAAAAAAGTGAAGCCGGGAGACCGCGTCTACACTGCGAAGACCCTCACCGGCGCGTACGCGGAGTATGCTCTCGCGCTGGAAGAGCAAGTGCATCCCCTGCCCGAGAAAATCAGTTTTGCCCAGGGCGCTGGCGTGTGGGTCCCCTACGGTACCGCGTATCACGCATTGCATCACTCTGCACAAGCGCGCGCGTCCGAAACGGTCCTCGTGCACGGTGCGAGCGGAGGGGTCGGCACGGCGGCAGTACAAATGGCCCGGGCCATGGGACTCACCGTCTTCGGCACCGCCGGAACGCAGAAGGGCGTCGATCTCGTCAAGCGCGAAGGAGCGCATCAGGTTTTCGATCACAGTAAGGCCGACTATCAGGAAGAAATTATGAAATCGACGACCGGCCGCGGCCTGGACATTATTCTTGAGATGCTCGCCAACGTAAATCTTTCGGCGGATTTGAAACTGCTCGCAACAAATGGCCGTGTAATCATCATCGGCAATCGCGGCGAGATCAGTATCAACCCGCGCGACTTGATGCTGCGCCGCGCTTCAGCTCGCGGCTTCACGCTATGGGCTATCACTCCCGCGGAAGAAGCAGAAATCCACGCAGGCCTCATTGCCGGCCTCGAAAACGGCACGCTTCGCCCGGTCGTTGGCAAGGAGTTGCCCCTCGCCGAAGCCGCGCGCGCCCACAAAGAAATCCTCGAGCCCGGCGCCGCTGGGAAAATTGTTCTTGTTCCCTAGCGAAGCATCCAGAACCGCGCACGCATCTGCCCGGCGTTGCGGCAGCCTCGAGACATATCGACTTCATTCGGGCCGCGAACTTGCCGTATAATTGGTTTTCTAAAATTTCAGCTCATAGAGACTCTGGCCGGCAGCGGAATCACTTTCATCGTGCACACAGCCCTTTTACTCTCGGTTGTTCTCGTGGCCCAAAACCCGATCAGCCATTATTGGCACAAGCTCACCGACAGAACCTTTACCGGCATCTATCACGCCAACGCTTTCGACCTGGCGATGATGATTCCCTACTTCATCGTCCTCCTGGTTCTCGCGGTTTACGGTCTGCATCGATACTGGCTGGTCTACGACTATTTCGCGTATTCCAAAAATGTTCCCCCGGCTCCGCCGCCGGTCGCGAACTGGCCGCGCGTCACCGTGCAGCTGCCGATCTTCAATGAGCGCTACGTGATCGAGCGGCTCGTCGAAGCCGTTTCGCGTTTCGACTACCCCCCGGAACTGCTCGATGTACAAGTCCTCGACGATTCCACCGACGAAACCCGCTACATCGCTCGCGCTTGCGTCGAGCGCCACGCCGCGCAGGGCATGCCCATCGCCTACATTCATCGCACCAATCGCGAAGGTTACAAAGCCGGAGCCCTGGAAAACGGGCTGAAAACCGCCAAGGGCGAATTCGTCGCCATTTTCGACGCGGACTTTCTTCCCGAGTCCGATTTTCTACGCCGCACGATTCCCTATTTCATGAACCCCGACGGTGGCGGCAACATTGGCATGGTGCAGACACGGTGGACATACCTCAACAGCGACTATTCCCTGCTCACCAACGTCGAAACCATTCTTCTCGACGGCCACTTTGTCGTCGAGCATGGCGCCCGTTCTCGCCGCGGCACTTTCTTCAACTTCAATGGCACGGCCGGCGTTTGGCGCCGCAAAGCCATTGACGACGCCGGCGGCTGGCAACACGACACGCTTACCGAAGACACAGATCTTTCCTATCGCTCGCAGCTCAAGGGCTGGAAGTTTCTCTACCTCCCGCAAATCGAATGCGCTTCCGAGCTTCCCGTGGACATGAACGGCTTCAAAGCCCAGCAGGCGCGCTGGGCCAAGGGTCTTATGCAAACGGCGAAAAAAATCCTTCCCAAAGTTTGGAAGTCAGCTGCGCCCTGGCACGTCAAAGCCGAAGCCTTTTTCCACCTTACCGGCAACATCAGCTATCCGCTGATGATTTTGCTTTCCACAATGTTGCTGCCCGCGATGATCGTGCGCTTTTATCAGGGCTGGGTTCAGATGCTGGTGATCGACCTGCCGCTCTTTCTCGCCTCCACATGTTCCATCTCCAGCTTTTATCTCGTCGCGCAAAGAGAGCTGCGGCCCAAGACCTGGCAACGCACCTTTCTCTATTTGCCATTCGTTATGGCCACGGGCATCGGCATCTCCGTTCGCAACGCGCAAGCGGTGATCGAAGCGCTGCTCGGCAAGAAAAGCGAGTTTGCCCGCACGCCTAAGTTCAATATCGAAGGCAAGCAGGGCACCTTTGCAAAAAAATCGTACAAGAACAAAGCCGGGTGGATGCCTTACGCTGAAGTGCTCCTAGGTTTGTATTTCTCACTCGCCATCGTGTATGCCATCGCCAACGAAAACTACGCCACTGTCCCGTTCCTGCTGCTCTTTGTTTGGGGCTACCTGTACACCGGCTCGATGTCCCTCGGCCAAACGTACTTCGCGCGTCTCCGCTTCGGCGTCAATGCTCCTGAAATGCGTCCCGCGACCTCCGGCGCTCCGGGCTTTTGATTCTCTTGCATAGTAGGGCGCTTCTTGGAAAAGCTTTCATTCAAGAATGGCGATGTCAGCTTGCAAGCGGTCGCAGCCGGCCCACACGATGGCCCCGTCATCGTTCTCCTCCACGGTTTCCCGGAATTCTGGTATGGATGGCGCCGGCAGATCGAGCCGCTAGCCGCCGCTGGCTTTCGCGTGATCGTCTCCGAACAGCGTGGTTACAACCTCAGTGGCAAACCTGACGGAGTATCCGCTTACGCTTTAACGGAACTTGTTTCCGACGTCATCGCCATCGCCGATCAACTCGGCCGAGAAAAAATCTTTCTTGCGGGACATGACTGGGGCGCTGCCGTCGCCTGGAGCACCGCCCTGCTTCATCCACAGCGCATAGCCAAGCTCGCCGTCCTCAACGTTCCTCATCCGTCGGTGATGCGCAAATTCCTCAGCACACGTCCGCGCCAGCTCCTCCGCAGTTGGTACATGTTCTTCTTTCAACTTCCCTGGCTGCCGGAAGCCGTTTTCTCCGCGTTCAACTTCCGCATCGGCTCGCGAGCCCTGCTCCGCTTCAGCCGTCCCGGCACTTTTTCCGAGGAAGATCTAGCGCAATATCGGGCGGCTTGGTCTCAACCCGGCGCTCTCACCGGCATGATCAATTGGTATCGCGCCCTCTTCCGCACTCGCGTCAAATTCCCAGACAAAATCGTCCGCGTCCCCACACGCATCCTCTGGGGCGAACGCGACGCCTTCCTTCTGGCCGAAATGGCGCGCGAAAGCCTGCGCTACTGCACGAACGCGGAACTTTTCACCTTCGCCAATGCCACGCATTGGCTCCAGCACGAAGAGCCTGCTCGCGTCTCTGAATTGTTGATCGATTTCTTTCGCAGCTGATCGCGCTTCCGTCGGATATCCGCGGGCGGAATCCCGCGTCATTCACTCAAACTGAAAGAAGACAATCTCCGGGCTGGATCCGAGCCGAAGCGGAGGTCCCCAGGTCCCCGCGCCGCTGCTCGTGTAGACCAGCATCTTTCCAATTCGGCTAAGCCCGTAAACGAACTGGCGGTAAATCCGCCGCGCCATCCACGTCCAGGGAAGAAACTGGCCAACGTGCGTGTGTCCTGAAACTTGCAACGAAATCCCTTCTTTCTCGGCGATGTGCGGCCGGTCCGGCGCATGCGTCAGCAGGATGCTGGCGCGATTCCGGTCTACTCCGATCTGTCGCAGCACTTTCTGAAAATGCTCGTCAGGCGCGGCGTGATTGTAAGGTACGCCAACGATCTGCAGTTGATCTGCGTCCACTTTCTCGTTGTGCAGCACGCGCACTCCCGCATTGCTAACCGCTTGCAGGTATCGCGAATCGTCGCCGAATTGTTCATGGTTGCCAGCAACGAAATACGTGCCGTGCGGCGCTCGCAGAGCGCGCAAAGGTTCCGCCGCTTTCGCCGCATCGATCGCCGTACCGTCGTACAAATCGCCCGCCAGGAAGACGGCGTCGGGGTTCTCTCTCATCACTTTCTTTACGATCCGCCGCAAAAAGCCGCCGTTGCGGACATGCCCGAGATGCAGGTCGCTGACCAGCGCCGCTGTCCGTCCGCGCCACGTTTCCGGCAAATTCTCGAGCCGCACCGTGATTCGCCGGATGCGCGTCCACCCGGCGTTCAGCAGTCCGGCAACTGCGATCAATACCGCGGCCGCGTACAAGACCTCCACGATCGCATGGAAATTCACATTTACACCTACAAGCCTCGTTGCGCCAAAAACCACCCACGAAGCACCCGCCGCAAAAAACAAAAAGCTGACAATTCCAAGCCACACGGCGGCAATGCGATAGAGAGTACGCACCGTGCGATTGGAGTAGCGAAACGCCAACAGCGACGCTGCCAGGAAGCTGACCGACAAGGCCCCCACAGTCACCTTAAGCCATAGCGCGGAGGTCCCATTCTTTGCCGCCGCAAACGTCCATGTCTTGTAAATGAAAAAATGTGTAAAGAACAAAGTGGATTGGATGAAGCTGACAAACGCGATGATTCGGGCTCGTTTACTCATACCAGATTAGATTCGCGGTGCCGTCACATTGGTATTTGGGTCTTCCAGCGTGGTAGCGCACACTTTTCTTAGTCCGTTTCTTCAACGTGAACCGCTAAGCCCTGCACCTGGAATCGCGCCCTTCTACTTACCTCCTGAAATGGCGAGACACTACGGGCGCGCGGCCTGTAGATGTCAGTGAGGAACAGTCCGACTGGCAAACTTGCCACACATCCGAGACCCCTGAGGGGTTTCGCCCTTTTGTGCTCGTCGACGAGCTTGTCGGCGTTTCTCCAGCATTTCTCCCGACCAGCCCTTTCAGTTACAATCGCCCGTCCCCGTGTGGCACGCCGCAAACCCACATGCCCCGTGGGCGCAAGATCAAAACGGCAGTTCCGAGGTGCGCGAATGAGTGGTCGCCTGTGGCCGATGGGATCGCGTAGTCTATTGAACTCAGCGACGCTGACCGTCTGCGGTTTGCTCAGCCTGGTTTGCCTCGCCGCGAGCGCGCAGGCTCAGGAGCGCCGCGAGCGCGAACCCAATAGCGTCTACGCGGAGCGCCGTGCCAAGCTAGCGTCTCAAGTTGACGGCCCAATCGCCCTGTGGGGCTACACCGGCCGTGAAGAAGTCTCCCAAACCAACGTTTTTGAGCAGGAAGAGAATTTCTACTACCTCACCGGCCACAACGAAGAAGGCGCCGGTCTTCTGATTCTTCCTCCGGCCAAGGCGGCTAGCACTGCGAGCGGACCGCGAGAAACTTTATTTCTTCCCGCGAAAAATCCTCAAAAGGAAAAATGGAACGGCGTCCGCAAGTCGCCGTCGGATCCCGGCATCGAGGCGCGCACCGGGTTTGCTTCCGTGAAACAGTTCGACACCGACTTTCGCTCCACGATTGAGAATCTTGCGAAGACTAATCCGACTTTCTGCACGATTCTTCCCTACCAAAAAGAACTTGGGGGCTATCCGCACGAAAAAGAAGTTGTCGATTGGCTGCAGCTCGCCGCGCCGCAAGCCAAGCTCAAAGATGTTCGCGCGCAGATTGGCGCGATGCGCCAGATCAAGTCGCCCGGCGAAATCGCCTTCTTGAAGGAAGCGATTGACTTGACCCTGGACTCCCACCTGGAGGCGATGAAGTTGACGCATCCAGGGCTTTACGAATATCAGGTTGCTGCAAAAATGGTCGAAGTCCATGCCTGGGGCGGCTCGGAAGCGGAGGGCTACGCGCCGATTGTTGGCGCCGGCCCGAACTCCACCGCGCTTCACTACGACAAGCTCTCGCGCAAAATCGAAGACGGCGACATCGTCGTCATGGACGTTGGCGCGCAGTATTCCGGCTATTCCGCGGACATTACGCGCACCATTCCTGCCAACGGCAAGTTCACGCCGCGCCAGCGCGAAATCTACGAAATCGTCCTGGGCGCGCAAAACGCCGCCCTCGCCGCGCTCAAGCCGGGCATGGATTTCTGTAACAAAAACGGCAAGAGCGTCCAGAAAATTGCTTACGCCTACGTCGACACGCACGGAAAAGATCTTCACGGCAAATCCCTCGGCCCGTATTTCATCCACGGCCTCGGTCACCACATCGGCCTGAACGTTCACGACCCCGGCGACCACTGCGCCCCTTTCCAGCCGGGTATGGTCATTACTATTGAGCCCGGCATCTACATTCCGGAAGAGAATCTCGGCGTGCGCATCGAAGACGATGTTCTCATCACCGAATCCGGCCACAAGCTGCTCAGCGAACGCCTCCCCCGCGACCCCGATGAAATCGAAAAAATCATGGCCGCTGCAGCCGCACGACGCGCGAAAAGAGAAAAAGACGAGACACATGAAAACAATTCGTCAGCGGAAACTTCCGCAGACAGCAGCGTGATCCGCAGCTTGATTGAGAAATACGCGAAATCCGTTGACGCGGCAGACACCGCTCTCGCTGCGGAGGTCTGGCTGGACTCGCCGGACGTCTCCTTCATTCACCCCTTGGGCCACGAGCACGGTTTCGAGCAAATCAAGCAAAATGTGTACACACGCCTGATGGGTGAAACATTCTCGGAGCGCAAACTGAGTTTCCACGACGTTTCCGTTCACGTTTATGGAGACGCGGCCCGGGCCGAGTTCTATTGGGACTTTGCTGCGAAATTCAGAAAAGATGGCGCTCCTCTCGCAACTCACGGCAGGGAAACGCAGCTCTATCAGAAGCTAGATGGCCGGTGGCGCCTGGTTCATGTTCACTACTCCGGAATGCCGGTGACCGCGGAACGCCAGGGCTTCTGAGGAAGGAAGCATCCTTTTTTACGAGGTTCGCTGCCGACCAAGACGCCAGATTGACCGTCATCGATGAGGCACCTTATACTGACTACCCGCGCTGGTTTATGGATTTCGCACCAGCGTGCCTCGAGTCATTCCGGATGAGGCTGTGTTCCTGGCCCGCCTGAATTTCCGAAATTTGCAATCGATCCAGGGAGCAGTCGGCCCGACCCGGTCGGGGCCGCATAAAAAAATGAGCAGCGTCAAAGCCACACAACTTCGTCCCGGCATGGTGATCCAGCACGAGGGCCAGCTATTCACGATATTCAGCGTCGATCACCGCACTCCGGGAAACAAACGCGGATCGATGCAAACACGCATGAAGAATCTGAAGAGCGGAGCGATTATCGATTACCGCTTCCGCGCCGAGGAGTTCGTCGACCGCGCGATCCTCGATGAAATTGAATACGAGTACCTCTACAAGGAGGGCGACGATTTTCATTTCATGAACACGGAGACGTACGAGCAGATGCACCTGACGCGCGAGCAGCTCGGCGAAACCGTCTACTACCTGATTCCCAACACGGTGGTGAAAGTCGAATTCTTCGATGAAAAACCGATTGGCGTCGACCTGCCGGACACCATGGATTTGAAAGTCGTGAAGACCGAACCCACGTTGCAAAAAGCCACTGCCAGCGCGGTGATGAAGCCTGCTACGCTGGAAACCGGTTTGATCGTGAATGTGCCGCCCTTCGTGAACGAAGGCGACAAAATCAAAGTGGATACCACCGAGGCACGTTACGTTCAGCGTGTCGAGTAAGCTTTTAGGGAATTATGGATTTAACTTCAACCATACAATGCCCGGTTTTTATTCTTTGCTTTTGCGTGCGCCTGATGGATGATGGCAGTTCAAGTTTCCGCCTCCGCAGCTAATTTCAGCGCAAGCCGGAATTAGAAGAGGCAGAACGGCGTCCCGGTGCAAACCGGGACGCTTTTTGTTTTTGGCTTAGTGTTTTCCCGCGGAACCCGCCGCGGATTTTTCTCCGGCGGGGTGCGCGCCAAAAACGCGGTCAAAAATGCCATTGACAGAGCGAAGCTGGCGCTGCAGATCGAAAGTATGCGCCAGAGCCTTCGAATCAAGAACCTTCGCGATGCGAGCATCTTTCGCGACGCGGTCGCGGAAGCTGGTGTCCGTTTCCCACGCGGCCATGGCGTTTTCCTGCACCGCTTTGTACGCATCGTCGCGCGGCATGCCTTTTTCCACCAAATCTTGCAGCAACTGTCCCGAATAAACTAGGCCGTGCGTGGATTCTAGGTTGCTCAACATGCGTTCGGGGAAAACGCGCATCTGGCCGAGGATCATAGTCATTTTCGAAAGCATGTAGTCGATCAAAATAGTGGAATCGGGAAGAATGACGCGTTCGACGGAGCTGTGAGAAATGTCACGCTCGTGCCAGAGGGCGACGTTTTCGAACGCGGCGAGCATGTTCGAACGCACAAGGCGCGCGAGGCCGCAGATTTGTTCGCAGGAAACAGGATTGCGCTTGTGCGGCATGGCGGAGCTGCCGCGCTGCTCGCCGCTGAACGGTTCCTCGACTTCGCGGACTTCGGTGCGCTGGAGATGGCGAATTTCCAGCGCGATTTTTTCGAGCGTGGCGGCAATCAGAGCAAGCGCGCTGAGATATTGCGCGTGGCGGTCGCGCTGAATCACCTGGGAAGCGACGGGCGCGGCGCTGAGACCTAGACGCTTGCAGATGCGTTCTTCGATTTCCGTGCCGAGATGCGAAGCATTACCAACGGCGCCGGAAACTTTTCCGACCGCCATCTGCGCGGCTGCGTCGCGGAAGCGCGCGATGTTGCGCTGAATCTCCGAAAACCAATTGGCGATTTTGAGCCCGAACGTGATTGGCTCGGCGTGAATGCCGTGAGTGCGGCCAATCTGCGGCGTATGGCGGAACTCGTGGGCGCGCAGATCGAGAATTTCGCCAAACGTCACCAGTTCGCGCTCGATCAATTTTGAAGCGTCGCGAACTTGCAAGGCCTGCGCGGTATCGACGACGTCGTTGGACGTCATGCCGTAATGCAGCCAGCGCGCCGCGGCGGGATCGCCGATGGATTCGCCGACAGCCATGGTGAACGCGATGACATCGTGCTTCACGCGGCCTTCAATCTGATGGATCTGCGCCACATCGATTTTGGCGCGCGAGCGAATCGCGGCCGCGGCGTCTTTCGGGACTAGTCCAGCTTCCGCGAGAGTTTCCGTCGCGGCAAGCTCGACTTCCAGCCACTTGGCGAACTTGTTGGCGTCGCTCCAAACGTGGCCCATCTCCTGGCGCGTGTAGCGTGGAATCAATTCCCTCTCCTAAGCGGCGAAAAAGACGACTCGGTGAATGTTCCCCAATTCCATGATACCGCACTTGGATAGCGCTTCGCTGGACGGCGGTAGCCCCGGGTGAGTGTCCGAAATTGGGAAGGCGAATGGCGGAAGCGAGCAGTTGCGAGGTCCGGGCGAGGGGTTACGCGCTGGATAAGGCTCTGGCCAGCAAGGGTTTGCGGGTTGATCCGGACCGGCACAAGAGTTGCACGAGGGCAGGGTGTAGGGTGTCTACACCCTGGGGGTAGAATGTCGACAGCCTTGGATGGAACAAAGGGTGGGTTTCAGTCGTCATTAGCTAAGACTGGGAGCGAGCAAGCAACGCAGCGGAAGCAGTTGAAGAACTTACTTTAGGTGAAAGACCTGACTGAGGGAAAAGACAGTGGGAGAAAAAAGGGAGCGGTACCAGAACCGGATTGAGCTTTTGCAGGGGACGCTGGACCTGCTGATTTTGCAGACACTGCAATGGGGACCGCAGCACGGCTATGGGATCAGCGTGGCGATCCGGAATCGTTCCGGCGAGTTGCTGCAGGTGGATACCGGTTCACTGTATCCGGCGCTGCATCGCCTGGAAAAACAGAAATGGATTAAGGCGGAATGGCGAATCTCCGAAAACAAGCAGCGAGCAAAGTTTTATCAACTGACGGCCGCGGGAAAAAAGCAACTGACAAGAGAACGCTCGAAGTGGTCGCAACTTTCGGACGCGATTGCAGGAGTGTTGCAGCCCGAGGAGTAGGGACAATGCGAGGAAGTAAGGAAATAAGGAAACGCAGAGGTGGCCAGTGAGTTTCTGGCGACGTAGGAGACGGGAAGCGGATCTCGAAGAGGAAGTGCGGAGCCATCTGGAGATGGTGGCGCGAGAGTCCGTGGAAAGGGGGGAAACGGCGAAGAAGGCGGAGCAGGCCGCGCGGCGGGAATTTGGGAATGTGGAATTGGTGAAAGAGGTCACGCGAGACGTTTGGGGATGGCGATGGTTGAGAGATTTGGCCGACGATGCGCGTTATGGAATGAGGGTGTTGCTGAAGAATCCGGGTTTCACGATAGCAGCCGTCGTGGCGATTGCTCTAGGCGTGGGAATAAACGTTGGAATCTTTTCGGTGCTAAACGGCGCCGCGTTGCGTTTACTTCCGATCCCTCGTGCGGAACAGTTGGTCAGCGTGAGCCAGATCTTTCATCGGCGGACAGTTCGCAACACTCACGGCGAAACGAGCATGTTCTCGTACTCGGAATATCTTGACTACAGCGAACACAATCACGTCTTCTCGGGACTTCTAGCCTATGAGCCCTTCCTCGAAGGAACCCTTGCTGGCATCAAAATGCAGCAGCTTTTGGGGACGGCAACTTCATGCAACTATTTCGAGGTTTTGAACGAGCATCCTGCACAGGGCCGTGGCTTTGTCGATTCTGATTGCGCTGCTTCGGGCGAAAATGCCGTCGTCGTGGTCAGCGACCAATTGTGGCGGGACACGTTTGGAGGTGACCCAACACTCGTAGGCAAAAAAATCACTTTGAATCGCATGGCATTCACCGTGATTGGCGTGGCTCCTCCGGGATTCACGGGCACAGAGCCGATGCCAAGCGCATTCTGGGTGCCCATAACCATTCAAAAAGTTCTCGACGCAGGACGCGATCGCCTGGGCGATGACAATATGAGTTGGCTGGCCTTGCTCGGCCGCGTACGGCCAGGCGTTATGATGGAGCAGGTGCGCGCGGACCTTGGTGTTATCGCCGGACGCATCGACCAACTGAATCCTGGCCGCACTACTTCGTTGGCGATCTCGACAGCTACATTTTTCGGCAGACCAGAAGAGCGGGAAAGCCTCATCCCAGTGGCTTTCGTAATTCTCGCCGCTTTTGGACTCGTGCTGCTGATTGCGTGTGCGAACGTAGCCAATCTTCTGCTTGCACGCGCTTCCGCGCGCCAAAAGGAAATCGCGCTGCGGCTATCCATCGGCGCGAGCCGGTGGCGTCTCGTGCGGCAATTGTTGACAGAGAGTCTCCTGCTTTCCATGCTCGGAGGAGCGTTGGGATCGCTGTTCGCGTTCTGGTCGTTCGCGAGCATCACGCAATTTGTTACTTCTCACCTGCCGCATATGTTTTCTACTCTCGCGGTGAATGTTGCGCCCGATTTTCGTGTGCTCGGTTACGCGCTGGCACTGACTCTTGTAACTGGAATCCTGTTCGGTTTGATCCCCGCTTTGCAGAGCTCGCGACTCGACCTCAACACCGCCTTGAAAGAAGACGGTGCGAAGTCCGGCCCCGGCAAAAAGAGCGGTCGGTTTTTGCGCAACACTTTGGTCGGCGCTCAGATCGCCGTGTGCATGATCCTGTTGTTGGCGGCTGGACTGTTGCTACGCGGGCTTTACTACGCCCAGACGGTCGATCCCGGTTTTGAGATGAAGGACGTTGCGGCGGCGTTTCTCTATCCCAAAGCGCAGGGTTACGATGAAACCAGAGCGACGGCATTTATGGGCCGCTTGCGAGAGCGCCTCGCGGGCCTTCCTGGCGTAAGCGAAATTGCGCAAGCGGAGTGCGCGCCGCTGAGCCACGACTTTAGCGCCGACTATATGACGGTTCCTGGCCGACTCGACAAAGTCCTGATCGAATACAACCACATCACGCCAGACTATTTTTCTGTGGTCGGCATTCCGATCGTGCGAGGCAGGGACTTTGGACCAGACGAGACAGAGGACGCCCCAGGAATAATCGTCACCGAATCCACAGCACGACGCCTTTGGCCCGGCGCAGATCCTCTCGGGAAAACACTGCGCCAAGATACTGGGCGCGAATACTCAGTTATTGGCGTGGCTAAGGACGCACAAGTTTCGCATCTGGGCGACGTCAACGCGCCGTACCTCTATTTTCCGGCCGGGCCACAAGATAACGTGCGCACTTATGTGCTGGTGCGTTTCGCCGGAAGCTTCACGCCGGTCGACAAAGCCATTCGCGAGGCCGTGCGGTTGCTCGATCCCGATATGCCCGTCGATGTGGTTAGACTCGAAGACTACCTCGAAGTTTGGCGCTCGCCCTCGCGCATTGTAGCGGCGCTCTCCGGTGCGCTCGGCGTTTTAGCAGTGCTGCTTGCTTCGATCGGCGTATATGGAATGGTGTCCTACAGTGTAAGCCGCTGCGTGCGCGAGATCGGCATCCGCATGGCCCTTGGAGCTGACCGCACCGAAGTAATGAAACTTGTCATTGAGCAAGCCATGCGGCCGGTACTGATCGGTGGGCTTGCGGGCCTGGCCGCGTGTGCTGCTGTGTCCCATGTGCTTTCCAGCATGCTTTTTGGTCTCAGTGCGCATGATCCCCTGGCTTTCATTTCTGTTCCTTTACTGCTATTGCTTGTGGCCCTGGCCGCGAGCTACATACCTGCGCGGAGAGCGATGAAGGTCGATCCGATGGTGGCCCTCAGATACGAATAGGAATTGGAAAACAGAAATTAGAAGTTGGAGGAGAAGGAGAGTCACTATGAGCTGGTTGAGTGGACTCTTTGGCAAACGAAGGCAGGAGAAGGAACTGGAAGAGGAAGTGCGGAGCCATCTGGAGATGGCGGCGCGGGAGCGCGCGGAGCGAGGAGAGAAGGAGGAAGAAGCGGAGCACGCGGCGCGGCGGGAGTTTGGGAATGTGGGACTGGTAAAGGAAGCGACGCGGGACACTTGGGGATGGCGATGGTTGAGAGATTTGGCCGATGATGTGCGTTACGGGATGCGTACGCTGCGCAAGTCTCCCGGTTTCACTGCGGTGGTTGTGCTTACCCTAGCGCTCGGTATAGGTGCCAACACCGCAATCTTCACGCTAATTGATGCGGTGATGCTGAAGGCGCTGCCTGTACCGAGCCCTGAGCAACTCTATCGGCTCGGCGATAACAATAATTGCTGTGTCATGGTCGGCACCCAGAACGGCGGTAGTTTTGTTCTTTATTCTTATGCGCTGTACGAGAATCTTCGCGACCACACACCTGAATTTAGCGAGCTCGCTGCTTTTGAGCCCTGGACATCGGATTTAAGCGTTCGCCGTAACGGGTCTGCCGCCGAGCCCTATAAGGGGGAGTTCGTCTCGGCAAATTACTTCAGTACGTTAGGCGTCCGCGCCCTCGCTGGCCGAGTGCTCGCGCCCCCCGATGAGTCAGCAAGGGCGCCTCGCGTTGCGGTGATGAACTACCACACCTGGCAGCAGCGCTTCGGGCTAGATCCATCTGTGATCGGCTCAACGTTAAACATTAATGGCGTTACTTGCGCGATTGCAGGTGTGACTCCACCGGGATTTTATGGGGACACTCTTCGCAGCGATCCTCCGGACTTCTGGCTGCCCTTGGCCGCCGACCCGGAAAAATGGCGCCTCCCTAACGCTACCGTGGAGTGGCTGTATCTTGTGGGACGACTAAAGTCCGGCTTTGCGCCGGAACCCGTGCAAGCACGACTCACCGTCGAATTACAGGAGTGGCTCAGCAGTCACCGCGAAGTTATTCCCGACCGAGACAGGAAAGATATTCCT